>NZ_JBFRCK010000006.1:0-360043 GCF_040965775.1 Paraburkholderia sp. BR10954 | reverse complement strand
GAATTCGCCGGCTACAAGCCGCCCTACGAGATGCCGGAGTTTCCGACCGTGACCGGTCCCGAGGTGCTGCTGTTCGTCGCGCTCGGCGCGCTGTGCGGCGCGGCCGCGCCGCAGTTCCTGCGGCTGCTCGATGCCTCGAAGCAGGCCTTTCGCAAGCTGCCGGTGGCGCTGCCGGTGCGGCTCGGCATCGGCGGTTTCGTGGTTGGCATCATCTCGGTCGCGGAGCCCGAGGTGTGGGGCAACGGCTACAGCGTCGTGAACTCGATCCTGCATTCGCCGTGGACGTGGTCCGCGCTCCTGCTCGTGCTCGTCTGCAAGCTCGCGGCGACCGCGGCGACGGCCGGCTCCGGCGCGGTCGGCGGCGTGTTCACGCCGACGCTGTTCGTCGGCGCGGCGGTCGGCTCACTGTTCGGCCAGGGCATGCACGCGTTGTGGCCGCACGCGACGTCGGCCGCTTATGCGTATGCGATGGTCGGCATGGGCGCGTTCCTCGCGGGCGCGACCCAGGCGCCGCTGATGGCGATCCTGATGATCTTCGAGATGACCTTGAGCTATCAGGTCGTGCTGCCGCTGATGGTGTCGTGCGTGGTCGCGTACTTCATCGCGCGCGCGATCGGCAAGACCTCGATGTACGAGATCACGCTGCGCCGCAATCGCGAGGAGCAGGAACGAACGCGACTGCTCGCGACGCAGATGCGCGAGCTGATCCGCCCCGCGCAAACGGTCGTGCCGCCGAACGCGACCGTGCACGACATGACGCGCGTTTTTCTCGAATATCCGGTCAAGTACCTGTACGTCGCCAACGACTCGGGCGCATTTCTCGGCGTGGTTGCGCTGAAGGACATCACGTCCGATCTGCTCGACCGGACCGACACGTCGATGAAAACCGCCGCCGATTATCTGCAGCCGCACTTCGACGTGCTGACGCCGGACATGTCGCTCGCCGTCGCGTTGCAGCACTTCATGGCGTTTCAGGGCGAGCGGCTGCCGGTAATCGAAAGCACCGCGCGTCCGTTGCTTGCCGGGGTCGTCTACAAGACCTCGCTGCTCGACGCGTACTTCCGCATGAATCCGTCGCGCTAGGGCCTTCGCGCAAGCTTCGCGGCGCGCGATGCAAAGCGCCGCGGATTCTCTACAATGAACAGACCGCCGGCCCTTCATGCGGCCGGCACGCGTGAGCCCAGCATGGGCGCGGCGATAGCGCCCACCCTATACGCGGTATCGTCGGAGCCGAAGATGAGCGAACCGTCCCCCGAGGCCGTACGCCGCGATCAGGCCGGCTGGATTTTCGTGCATATCGAAGGCGAGCCGTACGATCGCGGTGAGCAGCACGGCCAGTTGCTCGCCGACGAAATCAGAAACGCGATCCGCACCGCGCGATATCTCGCCAGGTGGGACACCGGCGAGGAGTTCGACACCTTCGTCAACGCCGCAACGAGTCAGTTCGCGAGCAAGCTCGACACCGAATTCGCCGACGAAATTCATGGCATCGCCGATGGCGCGAAGCTGCCGTTCGCCGAAGTGCTCGCGTGGAACGGCTACATGGATCTGCTGCAAAGCTGGTGGCCGACACATGCGGCGCAGGCACAGCCGCATCTGGGCGCGAAACTGTGGCGCGGCCGGCGCGGTCACCACTGCAGCGCGTTCATCGCGACCGGCAGCGCGACGCGCGACGGCCGCATCGTGATGGCGCACAACTCGTGGGACCGCTATGCGGCCGGCGACGCGTTCAACGTCGTGTTCGACATCGTGCCCGACCGCGGCAACCGCATCCTGATGCAGGGCCTGCCGGGCTGCATCTCGAGCCTGACCGATTTCTGGGTCACGGCGGCCGGCCTGATGATCACCGAAACGACGATCTCGAACTTCGCGGGCTACAACCCGGCCGGCGCGCCCGAGTTCTATCGCTCGCGGCGCGCGTCGCAATACGCGAACAGCATCAAGGAATGGTGCGAGATGTTCTCGCTCGCGAACAACGGCGGCTACGCGAACAGCTGGCTGCTCGGCGACACGAAGACCGGCGAGATCGCGCGTTACGAACTCGGGCTGCACTATTCGGGCTTCGAGACCACCAGGGACGGTTTCTACAGCGGCTACAACACCGCGACGGATCTGAAGATCCGCAACCAGGAATGCATCGGCGAAGGCGAGGACTATACCGACGTGCGCAAGAACGGCGCGCGGCGTCTGCGTTTCATGCAGCTCGAGGAAATGCATCGAGGCAGCATCGACGTCGAACTCGCGAAGCAGATGATCGCCGATCATCACGACGTCTATCTCGATCGCAACGACAACCCGTGCTCGCGCACGATCTGCGGACATCTGGAGCTCGACGACGCGCGCTTCGGCGGGACCGATCACGGCCCGTTCAATCCGTGGGGCGCGAACGACGGCAAGGTGATCGATAGCGAAATGGCGCGCGAGATGGCGTTCACCGCGCGCTGGGGGCATCCATGCGGCCGGCCGTTCGACGCGCAGGCGTTCATGAAGCGGCATCCGCAGTGGAACTGGCTGAACGGCTATATGCGCGACCGTCCGTCATGGCCGTGGACGCGCTTCGACGTGCTGCGCTAACGCATGGCGGACGCGCGCGGCGGTTCGTGCGATGATGGAATCCACAAAACGGTTTTGTCGCAAATGTGCGCGCTTTGCAGTATTTGCCATCTAAGATGTAAAGAGCCCGGGTCGCGCAGCGCCACGCCGTCCTTGGCTTGCACCGTCCTTTCGACGCGGGACGGCACATGGTTTGCTCGATTGTCAGCGCCGCATGAGCTTTAGGAGGTCGGGCGATGAAAACCTCGACACTGTTAATCATGGTGACGCTGTCAGCCTCGTGTTTCGCCGCGCCGGTTCATACCGCGCCGGACAGCACGGATTCCATTAGGCTTGCGCAACGCGTGGACGCCGCGCCGGTCGCGCCTCCTGCCCCGGACGTGGCGAGCGCCGACTCGGACCGTCCGCAGCACTGGGAGCATATTGCGCTGCCAAAGTCCCGACATCTGGAACGCAGCCTGACCGGACAGCACGAGCATCTGACCACGTGATGGCGGCCGCAACGGCGGGCGATGGCGCGGCCCCGACGGCGCGCTGGCCCGGCTTGCGCCGGCTGTCATGAAGATGGGGTGGCGATGCGCGCGGGTTTGCGACACACTGCGAGAAACTCATCGCGGCGAGGCGCTGTCTTTTCGCGGCGGCAATAACAACGTGACTAACTCGAGCTCGACAGGAGCATGCGCATGACGGCCTCGGACATCCCCGGCGAATCGATCGATCTGCAGATCGCCGATCTTCTCAGCGAAGTCGAATTTCCGACCAACAAAGATGCGCTCGTCGACGCGGCGCGCGAAGCCGGCGCGAGCAACGAGGTGCTGGCGATGCTCGATAGCATGCCGGAGCAGGATTATGTCGACATCGAGTCGGTCACGCGCCTGATCGGCGGCAATTATGGTCCGGGCTTAGGCATCTGAAGCCGGATTCAGACACGCGTCACCTCACCCTTCAGAACTGCGACGACGCCGCGATCCGCGTGCGCGGCACCCTTGTCACACGGCGTGTCGTGCGGGTGCGTTCGAGCGCGTCTTCGGCCATCTCGCGCGCGACCTGATCGTCGGACCCGCTCACCTGCGCTACCGCCCGCACCAGCGCCGCACTGCGCGAATCCCGCGCCTGTGCGCTTTCCGGCTGGAAATGCTCGACCAGATGATCGATGAACGTCCGTACCTTCGCCGGCAGATGCAGCCGGCTCGGATACGCAATCGTGATTTCGATGGGCGGCAGGCTGTACTGGTCGAGCAGACGCACGAGCCGCCCCGCCGCCAGATCCCGCCCGATCAGGTAGCTCGGCAGAATCGCCACGCCCATGCCCAGCAGCGCGAACTGCCGCAGCATCTCGGCGTTGTTCGCCGCGATCGCGTTGGTCGGCCGCACCCTCACTTCGCCGTCCGGCCCGCTGAACACGCGCTCCTCGCCGCCGCCCTGCTCGGCCGGCCGGCTCAGGCACGAATGCCCGAGCAGATCCTCGGGGCGTTTCGGCGTGCCGTGTTGCGCCAGATACTCGGGCGTCGCGCACACTGTCATATAGCCGGTCGTGAGCCGCCGCGTGACGATGCTTGCGCTGCGCATCTGCCGCGCAACCAGAATACCGACGTCGAAGCCCTCTTCGACGAGATCGACGTGGCGGTCGGCGAGCGTGACGTCGGGCACGACGTCCGGATAGCGCGCCGCGTACGACTGCACGACCGGCGCGAGACTATGCAGCCCGAACACGACCGGCGCGACGATGCGCAGTGTGCCGACCGGTTCGTGATTGCGCGCCACCACCATCTGCTCGACGCCTTCGAGATCGGCGAGGATGTGACGTACGCGCTCCAGATAGGTCGCGCCGGATTCGGTCAGCGACAGACGGCGGGTCGTGCGGTTCAGCAATCGGGTGCCGAGCCGCGCTTCGAGATCCGCGACGTGCCGCGTGACGACCGCGGTGGATAGATCCAGCGCGCCCGCCGCGCCAACGAAACTGCCGAGATCCGCCACCTTGACGAACACGCGCATCGACTGCAGTTGATTCATGGGACGACTCCTGCCTCGGTAAAGCCGGGCCGGCGCAATGGTTGCCGCCTGTGTGGACCCGCGCGGCATGCGCGCGGGCCTGCCCAACCCAACCGATTCTAGCTATCGGACATGTCCCAACCCTGACCCAGACATGACATTCCGGTCAGATTCGAGGCGGCGTGTCGATCCCGCCACTCTTGCGGCGTCTATTGTGGGTTTTAACTAGGTATAAACCCTAGTCTATTGGTAAAATAGCGGCCGAAAGAAATTACCGCCACATCGCCATGCCACATCGTTTTCATCTGCTCGAAAAAATCGCGTTTTCGCTGGTTTGCTGGTCGGCCGCCGCTAGCTCGGCATATATCGCTTATGAGCGCTGCCCGGATATCCAGGTCGCCCTGCACGCAGGGGCAAAGATCCTCGACGCCAGCGGCCAATACGCGTTCGCTTGCACGGCGCCTGCCGCCGAAGCCTGCGCGCAACTGCCGGTCGACTGATTTTTGCGGTTCCAGCCATATCTGATGCGCGATCCGCCGGGGTCGCGTGTTCTTGCATCCGGGCTCAACGCCCACTGTCACGCATCGCGCCCGAATACCACGCGCGAGAAAAACCCCGCCAGCACCATTTCGGCCATTTCGGTCGGCACATTCTGCGGATCGACCGTGTAGAAGAACTGCACGCCGTCGCATAGCCCCATCAGTCCGATCGCGAGCTGCTCGGGCGGCATCGACATCGGCGTGCCCACGCGCTGCGAGAACTCGCGCACATAGGCGCTCAACTGTTCGATCTTCTCGTGCATGAACGCGTTGAAGCGCAGCCGGAAACGGCCGTCGCGCACTGCCAGCAGCTTCGCCTCGACCCATAGCAGAAAACACTTGTTCTCGCGATGCAGCGAGCTGTAGTAGCGCAGCACGCGCGCCTCCATCTCCTCGCGCGACGCCGCGTTTTCGAAGATCGCATGCAGTCCCGCCTGCATCGCTTCGTGATCACGCCGCAACAGCTCCAGAAACAACTCGGTCTTGCTGCGGAAGTTCGAATAGAACGCGCCGCGCGTATAGCCGGCCGCCGCCGCGATGTCCTCGACACTCGCCGCGACGAAGCCCTTCTTCATGAAAGTTGCCTGCGCAGCATCGAGCAGCCGCCCGCGCGTCTGGTCTTTGCTCTGCTCTCGTGTCAGTCTTTGACGTTTCATGGCCGCAAGCCTAGCATCCAAAAGAATTCAAATCCATCTATACATTCAGATACATGAGTGTATTAGAATGCATTTCGTCATCCAAAGCCATATCTGTATGCCATTAGCATGAACGGCGTGCAGGTCTTCGCTGGCGGGCCGCGCGGCTTGCCGTGTTCGTTCGCTGTCTCCAATTGGGGTAATTGTGAAGCGTCCCGGTTTTCCTGCATCGTCAGCGATGCGCCAGCAGTCCCCCCCATCCCATCACCGCGGTTTTGCCATGCAGACCTGCGCACTTGCGCTGGCAGGCGTGCTCGCGCTTTCGGCCTGTTCGAAGAAGGAAGCCGCGGCACCCGCGCCGCGCCCGGTGGTCGCGCTCGCCGTGCATGCGGACGGTCACGCGCTGCAGGCGGCGTCGCTGCCCGGCGAAGTGCAGGCGCGCTATTCGACGCCCCTGTCGTTTCGCGTCGCCGGCAAGATCATCGAGCGGCGGGTGCGGCTCGGCGATACGGTAAAAAGCGGCGAAGTCGTCGCGTTGCTCGACCCGGCCGATGCGCAGAAAAACGCCGCGAGCACGCAGGCGCAGGTCGAAGCCGCGCAGCACAACCTCGTCTATGCGCAGCAACAGCTCGAACGCGACAGGGCGCAGGCCAAAGAAAACCTGATCGCGCCGGCGCAGCTGGAACAGACCAGCAACGCCTACGCTTCCGCGCTCGCGCAGCGCGATCAGGCGCAGCAGCAGGCGGCGCTCGCGAAGAACCAACTGCAGTACACGACGCTCACCGCCGGTCATGCGGGCGTCATCACGGCTGAACAGGCGGACACGGGACAAAACGTGTCGGCGGGCCAGGCCGTCTACAACCTCGCGTGGAGCGGCGACGTCGACGTCCTGTGCGACGTGCCCGAAAGCGCGCTCGCCGCATTCGCGGTTGGCCAGAATGCGAGCGTCACGCTCGCCGCGCTGCCGGGCCGCAAGCTCAGCGCGCGCGTGCGTGAGTTGTCGCCGGCCGCCGATCCGCAAAGCCGCACATGGCGTGCGCGTCTGACGCTCGTCGATGCCGGCGCCGACGTGCGCCTCGGCATGACCGCCGACGTCACGCCGGCCGTGCCGCTCACCGCGGCGGCCGCGCAGCACGGCGTGTTCACGCTGCCGGTCACCGCGCTGTTTCACGAGGGGCGTGAACCGGCCGTGTGGGTCGTGCGCGCCGCGGACAACACCCTCGAGCTGCGTCGCGTGACCGTCACGCGCTACTACGAGCGCACGTTTGTCGTCAGCGAGGGCCTGAAAGACGGCGAAAGCGTCGTGCTGCAAGGGGTGCACACCGTGAGCGCCGGCGAGAAAGTCCGCGCGATCGCGCCGCTGCATCCCGAGGACTTCGCTTCATGAGCACGGCGCAAGAAGAAGGCCGCTTCAATCTTTCCGCGTGGGCGCTGCGTCATCAGGCGCTGGTCGTGTTCCTGATCGCGCTCGCCACCGCGTTCGGCATCCTCGCCTACACGCGGCTCGCGCAATCGGAAGACCCGCCCTTCACGTTCCGCGTGATGGTGATCCGCACGTTCTGGCCCGGCGCCACCGCGCGCCAGGTGCAGGAGCAGCTGACCGATCGCATCGGCCGCAAGCTGCAGGAGACGCCGTACATCGATTTCGTGCGCAGCTACTCGCGCCCCGGCGAATCGCTGATCTTCTTCACGATGAAAGACTCCGCGCCGGTGAGCCAGGTGCCCGAGACGTGGTACCAGGTGCGCAAGAAAGTCGGCGACATCTCGGCGATCTTGCCGCCGGGCATCCAGGGCCCGTTCTTCAACGATGAATTCGGCGACGTCTACACCAACATCTACACGCTCGAAGGCGACGGCTTTTCCGCCGCGCAACTGCATGATTACGCGGACCAGTTGCGCTCGGTGCTGCTGCGCGTGCCGGGCGTCGGCAAGGTCGATTATTTCGGCGACCCCGATCAGCACATCTACATCGAGATCGCGAACACGCAGTTGACGCGTCTCGGCATCTCGCCGCAACAGCTCGGCCAGGCGATCAACGCGCAGAACGCGATCGCGCCCGCGGGCACGCTCACCACCACCGACGACCGCGTGTTCGTGCGCCCGAGCGGCCAGTTCAACGACGTCAACGCGCTTGCCGACACGCTGATCCGCATCAACAACCGCACGTTCCGTCTCGGCGACATCGCGACGATCAGGCGCGGCTACGACGACCCGATCGTCACGCAGATGCGCTTCGGCGGCAAACCCGTGCTGGGCATCGGCGTGACGATGCAGCCGGGCGGCGACGTGATCCGCCTCGGCCGCGCGCTCGATCAGCAGATGACCCAACTGCGCGCCGCGCTGCCCGTCGGATTGAATCTGGTCGAAGTATCGAGCATGCCGCACGCGGTCGCGCGCTCTGTGAACGACTTCCTCGAAGCGGTCGCCGAAGCGGTCGCGATCGTGCTGATCGTGAGTCTGGTGTCACTTGGCGTGCGCACCGGCATGGTCGTCGTGATCTCGATTCCGGTGGTGCTCGCGGTCACCGCGCTGTGCATGTACCTGTTCGATATCGGCCTGCACAAGGTATCGCTCGGCACCCTTGTGCTCGCGCTCGGCCTGCTCGTCGACGATGCGATCATCGCGGTCGAAATGATGTCGGTGAAGCTCGAGCAAGGCTGGAACCGCACGCGCGCCGCGGCCTTCGCGTACACCAGCACCGCGTTTCCGATGCTGACCGGCACGCTCGTGACCGTGTCCGGCTTCCTGCCGATCGCGCTCGCGAAATCGAGCACCGGCGAGTACACGCGTTCGATCTTCGAGGTGTCGGCGATCGCGCTGATCGCGTCGTGGCTCGCGGCGGTCGTGCTGATTCCGCTGCTCGGCTATCACATGCTGCCCGAGCGCAAGCGCCACGCGCACGAGCCCGACGATCACGAACACGACATCTACGACACGCGCTTCTACACGCGTTTGCGCGGCTGGATCGGCTGGTGCATCGAACGGCGCTTCGTGGTGCTCGCGATCACCGTGCTGCTGTTCGTGCTCGCGATGGCCGGCTTCTCGCTGGTGCCGCAGCAGTTCTTCCCGAGCTCGGACCGGCCGGAGTTGCTGGTCGATGTGCGGCTGCCCGAAGGCGCGTCGTTCGATGCCACGCTGCGCCAGGCACAGCGACTCGAACAGGCGCTCAAGGGGCGGCCGGAAATCGATCACTCGGTCAGCTTCGTCGGCACCGGCGCGCCGCGCTTCTATCTGCCGCTCGATCAGCAATTGCAGCAGCCGAATTTCGCGCAATTCGTGATCACCGCGAAGTCGGTCAAGGATCGCGAGAAGCTCGCGCAGTGGCTCGAACCGGAGTTGCGCAACAACTTCCCGGCGATCCGCACGCGCCTGTCGCGCCTCGAGAACGGCCCGCCGGTCGGCTATCCGGTGCAGTTCCGCGTGAGCGGCGACGACATCGCGACTGTGCGCTCGATCGCCGAACGCGTCGCCGCGACAATGCGCGCCAATCGCGGCACGCGCAACGTGCAGTTCGACTGGGACGAACCCGCCGAGCGCTCGGTGCGCTTCGAGATCGACCAGAAACGCGCGCGCGAGCTCGGCGTGACATCCGAAGACATCTCCAGCTTCCTCGCGCTGACGATGTCCGGCTACACGGTCACGCAGTACCGCGAACGCGACAAGCTGATCAGCGTCGATCTGCGCGCGCCGCGCGCCGAACGCGTCGACCCGTCGCAGCTGACCGCGCTTGCGATGCCGACGCCGAACGGCCCGGTGCCGCTCGGCACCCTCGGACATCTGCGCAACGACCTCGAATACGGCGTGATCTGGGAACGCGACCGCCAGCCGACCATCACCGTGCAGTCCGACGTGTCGGCCGGCGCGCAAGGCATCGACGTGACCCACGCGGTGGACCGCGCGCTCGCGCCGATCCGCGCGACGCTGCCGGTCGGCTACCGGATCGAGATCGGCGGCTCCGTCGAGGAAAGCGCCAAGGGTCAAACCTCGATCAACGCGCAGATTCCGATCATGGTGATCGCGGTGCTGACGCTGCTGATGATCCAGCTGCAAAGCTTCGCGCGCGTGCTGATGGTCGTGCTGACCGCGCCGCTCGGCCTGATCGGCGTCGTGCTGACGTTGCTGCTGTTCGGCCAGCCGTTCGGCTTCGTCGCGATGCTCGGCGTGATCGCGATGTTCGGCATCATCATGCGCAACTCGGTGATTCTCGTCGATCAGATCGAGCAGGACATCGCGTCGGGGCACAAGCGTTTCGATGCGATCGTCGGCGCGACCGTGCGGCGGTTCCGGCCGATCACGCTGACCGCCGCCGCCGCCGTGCTCGCGCTGATCCCGCTCTTGCGCTCGAACTTCTTCGGGCCGATGGCGACCGCGCTGATGGGCGGCATCACGAGCGCGACGATCCTGACGCTGTTCTATCTGCCCGCGTTGTACGCCGCGTCGTTCCGCGTGCGTACCGACGAGCGCGAGGCGCAGACGCCGTCCGGTTCCGGCGCCACGCATACGGGTAACTGAGGGCAACTGAGCATGAGCACGAGCATGACTATTCCCGCCCTATCCCGCCGCCGCACGCGCTTCGACGCGCTGGCCCGCACCACGCTGGCCACCGGCATCGCGAGCATCACCTGCATGCTCGGCGCCTGCTCGTTCGGACCGAACGGCGACGCGCCCGCGATGCCGCAGCCCGCGCACTACGGTGCCGAGCCGCTGCCGACGCAAACCGTGCCCGCGCAGGGCATCACGCAGCAGTTCGTGACCGGCGCGCAGCCGGTGCCCGAATGGTGGAAGCTGTACCGCTCGGAGGCGCTGAACGCACTCGTCGACGAAGGTTTGCGCAATAGTCCGACGCTCGACGCGACCGACCGCAGTCTCGCCGCCGCGCGCGAGCAGTTGCGCGCGCAGGTCGGCAGTTCGCTGCTGCCGACCATCGACGCCGGCGGCCAGGCCACCCGCAATCGCGCGCTCGCGATCCCCGAGATCGGACCGAACACGTTTCTGTACAACGTGTTCGTCGGCCAGTTGCAGGCGCATTACACGTTCGATCTATTCGGCTCCGCGCGGCTCGCGAACGCGGCGCTCGCCGCGCGCGTGAACGTGCAGGTCTACCAGCTCGAGGCGGCGCGGCGTGCGCTCGCGGCGAACATCGTCACCGCGACGATCACGAGCGCCGCGCTGCATGCACAGATCGATACGACCGAGCGGCTCGTGGTCCTCGCCAACGATCAGGCGCGCGATACCGAACGGCGCTTCGCGCTCGGCGCGGTCTCGCATGCCGATCTGCTGAACGCGCAGCAGAGCGCGGCGAGCGTGTCGGCGAATCTGCCGGCGCTGAAGCAACAGTGGCTCACCACGCGTCACGCGCTCGCGGTGCTGCTCGGCCGCACGCCCGATGCCGCGCCGGACGACATCGATCTCGCGCAATTGCATCTGCCCGAGCAGGTGCCGGTCGTGGTGCCGTCGGAGCTGCTGCGCACGCGGCCTGACATCGAGGCCGCCGACGCCGCGCTGAAGGCCGCTGCGACCGATGTCGGCGTCGCCACCGCGCAGATGTTCCCGAGTCTGTCGCTGTCGGCATCGATGGGACAAGGCGGGTTTAGCTGGCCGGTCGCGATGTCCGGTGCGGGGGCGATCTGGAGCATCGGCGCGTCGCTATCGCAACCGCTGTTTCATGGCGGCGCGCTGCTCGCGCAGCGCCGCGCGGCGCAGCACACTTACGAAGCGAGCGTGTCGCAGTACAAACAGACCGTGCTGGCCGCGTTCCAGAACGTCGCCGATACGCTCGCCTCGCTCGAGCACGACGCGCAGTCGCTCGATGCCGCGAACATCGCCGCGCGTTCGGCACAGGGCGTGTTCAACGAGACGTCGGCGCGCTATCGGCTCGGCTCGCTGCCCGTCGCGGCGACCCGTTCGAGCGAGCAGCAATGGCGCAACGCGCAGCTCGACGAGATCCGCTATAGGAGTGCGCGGCTGACTGACACGGCTGCGCTGTTGCAAGCGATGGGGAATCCGCCGCTCGATCAGGGCCGGACGTCGTCCGCACCGGCGGCGGCCGCTTCTACTGCTGCGTCTGCGTCGGCGCCCGTCGGTACACCGAACACAACCGCATCCAACTAAACCTGGGATTCCCTACCGAACGCCGAGCACCTGTCCCCAGTTCGTGTTATCCCCAGTTTGTGTTGACAGACTTGTTGATAAGCCAGGGGCGAAGCGTCTAAGTGCTTGAGGCGAATCGCTTTGTCCCGCGTGTTATCGGGCGTAGCAATTTCGAAGCAACGACGCGATCAAGCGGAGTCACGACGGGAAAAAAACGGCCAGCGCCGTTATCCACAGAATGTGTTGAAAGACCTGTTGATAAGGCCTGCAGATCGCGCCCAAGTGCTTGAGCGCGCGATGGATTCAGCCGCCGATGCATTCGCGCACGCATCGCGCAAAGAAGGAAGGATAGGTCAGGAATCCGACCCGAAGGGGTGAACGCGTGCGCGACCCGCCGAAGCCGACCGCGTACGCGCTGTCAAAAACATCAAGGCTTGTTCGACTCGAACAGATCCATGATCTGCTTCTTCTCGGTCGTCGACACGCTCGGCGGCGGCACCACCGGCGGCGTCATGCCCGCCGGCCCCACACCGCCCACCGCATCGGTCGCGCCGGCCATCGGATTGCTCGAATCGAGACCGATGCTCGCGACGAAGCCTTGCCCCGGCAACTTGTCGCTGAAGAACAACTCACCGTCCATCGCCGTCACGCCGTCGGGTTGCGGCGGCTCGGCCTGTGGCACACCGCGCAGCGCGCGCTGCATGTACTCGACCCAGATCGGCAGCGCGAGCTGCGCGCCGAATTCACGGCTGCCGAGACTCTTCGGCTGGTCATAGCCCATCCACGCGACCGCCACCAGCGACTGCTGATAGCCGGCGAACCAGCCGTCCTTAGCATCGTTGGTCGTACCGGTTTTGCCCTGCAGGTCCGAGCGCTTCAGCACGTTGGTGCCCGCGCCCGTACCCGCGGTCGCGACCGAGTGCAACAGGCTGTTCATGATGTACGCGTTGCGCGGCTCGAGCGTGCGCGGCGCATCGTGCCCAGCGACGAGCGGCTGCGCCCGCGAGATCGCCACGCCACGCGCGTCGGTCACTTCGTTGATCAGATACGGATTGATCCGGTAGCCGCCGTTCGCGAACACCGAGTACGCGCCCGCCGACTGCAGCGGCGTGACGAGGCCCGCGCCGAGCGCCATCGGCAGATACGGCGGGGTCTTGTCGGCGTCGAAGCCGAAGCGCTGCGTGACGAAGTCCTGCGCGTACCTGGTGCCGATGAATGACAGGATGCGGATCGACACGAGGTTCTTCGACTTCTGCAGCGCGAGGCGCATCGACATCGGACCATCAGGCTGGTCGTCGTCCTTCGGCTCCCACGCGTCGCCGCCCGGCGTGCTCGGCGGGAAGTACAGCGGCGCGTCGTTGATGATCGTCGCCGGGGCGAGACCCTTGTCGAGCGCGGCCGAATAGATGAACGGCTTGAAGCTCGAACCCGGCTGGCGCCACGCTTGCGTCACATGGTTGAACTTGTTCTTGTTGAAGTCGAAACCGCCGATCAGCGCGCGGATCGCACCGTCCTGCGGCGTCAGCGACACCAGCGCGCCCTCGACCTGCGGCAGCTGCGTGATCTGCCAGTTGCCCTTGTCGTCGGCGATGAGGCGCACGATCGAACCCGGCCTGATGTGCAGCGTCTGGTTCGCGCGTGGGCTCAGCGCGGCGGCGACGAAGCGCAGGCCGTCGCCCGACACCGTCACCTGCGTACCGTCGACCAGTTGCGCGACCACCTGCTTCGCGTTCGCGGCCGTCACCACGCCGGCGATGATCTCGCCGTTGTCCGGGTGATCGGTCAGCGCGTCGTCGATCGTCTGGTCGCGGTCGTCGCCGGCCTCGGGCAACTGCACGAAGCCCTCGGGTCCGCGATAGCCGTGGCGCCGCTCGTAGTCCATCACGCCCTTGCGTACCGCGCGGTACGCGGCGTCCTGATCGGCGGAATCGATCGTCGTCGTGACGTTCAGGCCGCGCGTGTAGGTTTCATCCTTGTACTGCGCGTACATCATCTGCCGCACCATTTCGGCGACGTACTCGGCATGCACGCTGTACTCGTTGCCCGGATTTTTGGTGTGAATCTCTTCCTTCACGGCCTGGTCATACTGCTGCTGCGTGATGTAGCGCAGTTCGAGCATGCGTCGCAGGATGTACTCCTGACGGATCTTCGCGCGCTTCGGATTGACGACCGGGTTATACGCGGACGGCGCCTTCGGCAGGCCCGCGAGCATCGCGGCCTGGGCCAGCGAGATGTCCTTCAGGTCCTTGCCGAAGTACACGCGCGCGGCCGCGGCGAAGCCGTATGCGCGCTCGCCCAGGTAGATCTGGTTCATGTACAGCTCGAGGATCTGGTCTTTCGTCAGCGCTCGCTCGATCTTGTACGCGAGCAGCATTTCGTAGACCTTGCGGGTGTAGGTCTTCTCGCTGGAGAGGAAGAAGTTGCGCGCGACCTGCATCGTGATCGTGCTCGCGCCCTGCGATGCGCCGCCATGCGCAAGGTCGGCGAAACCGGCGCGCAGAATGCCGACGAAGTCGACGCCGCCGTGTTCGTAGAAGCGGTAGTCCTCGATCGCGAGCACCGCTTTCTTCATCTGGTCGGGGATGTCCTGGAAGCGCACGAGGCTGCGGCGCTCCTCGCCGAATTCGCCGATCAGTACGTGATCTGCGGTGTAGACGCGCAGCGGCACCTTCGGGCGATAGTCGGTGAGCGCGTCGAGCGACGGCAACTGCGGCCCCATCACGACGAGCGCATAGCCGACGATCAGCGCGCCGATCACGGCGACGGTCGCGATCAGGCCGATAAACCACAGCACGAGCGACGCACCGATCGAACGACGGCCGTACTCGGCGTCGCGCGAAGCAGCATTGCGTCCTGGGGTGCGTTGCTGGGAGTCCCGGTCTTCACCGGCCGGAGAATTCGAGGAATGCGGTCGTTTGATGATTGGCATGACTGGAGTAATGGGCCCGCAACTGCGCGCCTGTCTGCACGCGCACACGGCGCGCGCATGGGTCGTGATCGACATCCTGGCCGGGGACGTACGCCGCCCTGCGGACCTTGCCCCCGGCCGGCCGCACGGCACGCCTCGGACCATGTCCGGCGCAACGTAACAGCGCATTTTAAAGAAATCAGCAGCGTTCCAACGCGGTTTTTTTGTAAGAATTCCCTTCGACGGCCGGCTTTTCCTGGTAAGGGGCTGTAATTTCGCGCAGTGCGGATCGCAGCGTGCGTGCGAAGCGCGGCTTATGCGGGGTTATCAACATTTTCTGTTGAAAGGGCTGTGGACAAACCGGCCGCAATCACTACAACTCATTGATGTCACGGGATTTTCGCATCACGCTTATTCCGTGGCGGCGCAACTCGTCATATGATGAACCCCGCGCACGTCTTTCGATGCGCGCGACGGGGACCCAGCGGCGGGTTCCGCCGGCAGCTCCGTTGACGGGTGCGACACCGTATCCGGGGGCACGCGCCGACCCGCCCATGCCAACAAGACTGCGAGTCGATCATGTCCAAGCCCAGCGAGCGCATCGTCGTATTCGTCACGACTGCGCAGAAACGTGCGATTACCGCGACCGCGGAGGAACTAGGCATCAGCGTAAGCGAACTGATGCGGCGCGCGGTGCTGAGCTTCGGTGCGACCAGCGAGCAGGTCAAGGCCGCGAGCATCGTCGACCGGCTGCGCGCGCCCCGCGCGCCCGATGCGCTGAACGCGGCGCTGCAACGCGTCGCGCGCGGTACGCGCTATGCGCGCGCCGCCCTGCCGGCGTCGCTGCAAGCGCCTGACAAAGACGCGGCAAGCGCGGCTGCAGGCGCAGCCGATGCCGCGGACCCGCCCGCAATGCCGCAAGCCGGTCGCCCCGCTGTCGCGACGGACACTGCCGATTCCCCCGCCCCGCTGCTTCCCGCGGGCGTCGCCGCCGCGCTCGCCGCCGAGCAGGACGAACAGGCCGCAGCCACCGCCGAAGCCGTCGCGCGTCTAACCGCGGCACGAGCCGCCGACAACGCCGAAAACACGGAGACGGACGCCATCGAACATGCCGCGTCGCAACGGCTGTCCGGCACCTCGGCGCGTCTGCGCAACTCTCTGAAGCGCCGCCCCAACGAGCCGGCCCCCGACGACGACGAACCGCACAGCGACCCGAGCGCCGAAGGCGGCCGCTTCGCGTGACCGAAAGCGTGACGGAAAATTACCGCGCATCGAGCCGCGATCACTGCATCCGAACGAACAGGCGGAGGTGTGCAACGAGTCCGCGTTGCATATCGTTACATCAGTGACACCTGTATGAACCGCTGCTCGATAATGCCCGCACACGCTTGCAAACAGTGGCTTTCCAGCATCGCTTCAGCCTCCGGAAGGCCGCATCGTTCAAGCCATCTTTAAGACAGCCGATGGTGTAATATCCGCCGTCAAGTCCATGCCCGTCGCGGCTTTCCATCATCCACGCAAGCCTCGACCCGGCATTGCGCCCCAACAAAAACGGACCGCGCTATTGCAATTGGCAAGTACGCCCCGAACTCCGGTCCGAACGTTGCGCAGCATCGCGCGCGGCGGCGTAAAGTAGCAGTAGTTCAAAGCAGTCAGGCGCGCACGCATCGTCGGCGCCGCTCACATTCTCTGGAGGTTTTCATGTCGCTTTTTGACAGCATTTCGCGCACGCTCAAGGGTCTTCTGAACGATGCGGCCGACTCGGTGCAGGATCCGTCGCGTGACTCGCGCCAGATCGTGCGCGAACTCGACGACAGCATCGGCAAGGCCGAGAACTCGCTGATCGAGATTCAGGCGCAGGTCGCCACCCAGCAAAGCAAGCGCGATGTTGCCGCGGACAAGGCGAAGAAGTATGAAGACGGTGCTCGTCGTGCGCTGCAGTCCGGCGACGAAGCGCTCGCGCGTGAAGCGCTCGGCGCGCAGGCCACCGCCGAAGCCGAACGCGATGCACTGACGAAAGAGCTGACCTCGCTGGAGCCGTCGGTAGCGCAACTGAAGAGCCAGATCGAGGACATGCGCACGCGCCGCAATGACCTGAACGCACGCTCGAACATCCTGCAAGCCAAGCAGCAGATCGCGCAGGCGAAAGATACGGCGGCCACGGCACTCGGCGGCATCGGCGGCAAGAACCTGTCCGAAGATTTCCAGAAGCTCGAAGACAAAGTCGCGCTGTCGAACGCGCGTTCCGACGCGCGTCTGAACTCCGCCGACGAGAAAAGCGGCAAGGCGCTCGACGACAAGCTCGCGGACCTGAACCGCGGCCCGTCCGTCGACGACCGGCTCGAAGCGCTGAAGAAGCAGCTCAATACGCCGGCGCAGTAAATGCTGGATGCGTGTGTACCACCTCATGGCAAGTACGCGAAGCAGGTACACGCGGCAGTGACAACAGCAGTAGCAGTACATGCCGGTGCGCTCGCCCCTGAACGCACCGGCATATCGGCAGCCACAGGCAGCCACCGCAATCGACTGATGGAGACGGGCGCGCCCCGCCCGGTCCGCAAATGAAAAAACTTTTCGCAACCGCCTTCGCTTCGCTGCTGCTCGTGTCGGCCGCGGCGTTCGCGGTGCCGACCGCTCAGCAAATCGAATCGGCGATGGCGCAGGGCAACTGGCAGCAGGCCGACGCCGGCCTTACCGAAGTGTTGCAAGCGCATCCGAACAACGCACACGCGCATTATCTGTACGCCCAGGTGCTCGATCGCGAAGGCCGTTCCGCCGAGGCGCTCGCGCAACTCCAGCAGGCGAAGACGCTCGATCCGCAGATCCGCTTCACCGACCCGAGCCGCTTCGCGCAAACCGAAGCGCGCCTGCGCCGCGACGCGGAGCGCGCGGGCAACAACGTCACCCGTCATGCCGCGAATCCGTTCGCGCAGCAGAATGCGCCTGCTGTGCAGCAACAGTCGGCAATGGCGTCGCAAGCGCAATTACGGCATGGTCCGGGGGTGGGTATGTGGATCGGTATCGTTGTTCTGATCGTGGCGATCGCGTTTGTGCTGCGCTGGACCTTGCGCCGCGCGCGCGGCCAGGAAGACACTCGCGCTGACGAGGACCGTCGCGCGCAATTGAAGCGTGCAACCGACATGCTAAACACGGTGCGTTCGATCAAGCTCGACGTGAAGCTGTCCACCGCGCCGGGTCACGAGTTGCTCGAGAAAGACGTCGAAGCGACCGAAGAGCAGTTGCGCGGCACTGTCGAAACGCTGTCGAATGGCAAGAATCCGCTGCCGCCTTATGCACTCGACGAGTTCGAGCAACGCATCGCGAGCCTGCGTGCGCGCGCCGACGGCCGGCCCGATCCGACCGCCGCGTCGGTGGGCACCGGCCAGCAATCGGCGTATGCGCAGGAGGCCGAGCGCTTCGGCAATCCGCAGCCGCCTTATCCGCAACAGGGTCCGGTGCAGCAGCAGCCGCAGGTCATCGTGCAGCAAGGCGGTGGCATGGGTGGCGGCATGGGCGGTCTGCTGACCGGCGTGCTGCTTGGCGAGGCGCTCAGTCATGGGCGTGACCGCGTGATCGAGCGCGACGTGGTCGTCGACCCCGACGAACTGCGCCGGCGCGGCAACGACGGCGGAAACGGCGGCGGCCTCGACTTCGGTCAGGGTTCGAACGACTGGAACGATGACGGCAGCGGCGGCGGCATCGACATGGGCAGCAACGAGGATTCCGGCGGTTGGACCGATACCTGATCTCACCCGATCGATCCGCGTCGAATGAAAACACAGGCTCCTTCGCGGAGCCTGTTTTTTGCCTGCCGGTTTTGTGTAGCGCTTGCGCTTATTTCAGGCCCGCGCCGATTCCGCCTGGCTACCCTCGTGCTGCACGAGCACGACCGCCCCTGCGAACAGCCGCACGATGAAACGCTCGGCGTAATCGATCAATGCGTCGCGGCGCGCGTCGTTCGCGTCGATGTATTCAGCGGATAGATGAAACAGTTGCAGCACGATCTGCGTGCAGACTTCGTCGACGGTTTCGCGCGCAAGTCGCGGCATCAGTTCGAGTTGCACGACGTCGTCCGCCATTTCCGCCGACACCTCGTGCAGGTTCGCCCGCACCGCTTCGCGCAAGGCCGGCGACGTGCCGTGGTACTCCGCCAGCGCGCTCAGGAACGCCTCGCGGTTCGCGAGCGCAAACGCGAAAAAAGCGACGCACGCGCGCCGCGGCACGCTGTGCGGCTCGTCATGCGCGCCGAGCCAGCGCTCGCGCCGCAGCATCGGCCGAAGCCGACGGCTCACGGCGGCGACGGCTTCGCGCGCGAGTTCGTCGAGCGCGCTGAAATGACGGTAGAACGTGTTCGGATTGAGGCCCGCCTCGCGCGCGAGCTCGCGCAAGCCGAGGCTCGCGAAACTGCGGCCGCCGGCGGTCAACCGCAGCGCGGCTTCGATCAGCTTGCGCTTGCCGGGCGGCAACTCCGGGCCGGCGACGGACGATGCTTCGGGGACAGTGGTCATCGTGCGTTCAATCATCGCGCGGTATACGCGTTCAATAGCTGCACTCTAAACGATCTTGACGCGATGTGTACGGTTGTCTACCCTGCGCGGTAAGCCATGTATAGACAGGTGTTGACGCGCGATTTCGGCCCCGGCCGTACGCGCCGCGCGAGCCCGCCGCTCGGTAGCCGCTGTCGTTTCACCCCCGCTTTCGCCCGTGCCGGAGACCGCCGTGACGCCTGCCCCCTCCCCCTCATCCACCGCGCCGCGCATTGCGATCGTCGGCAGTGGCTTTGCCGGCATCGGCATGGCGATCCGTCTGCAGCAGATGGGCATCACATCGTTTACCGTCTACGAGGCCGCGAGCGGCATCGGCGGCACGTGGCGCGACAATACCTACCCCGGCGCGGCCTGCGACGTCCCCTCGCATCTGTATTCGTTTTCGTTCGAGGCGAATCCGGCGTGGTCGCGCTCGTTCAGCAGCCAGGTCGAAATTCTCGCGTATCTGCAGCACTGCGCGCGCAAGTACGGCGTCGATCGCTATGTGCGCTGCAATGCGAGAGTGAGCGCCGCGCGCTTCGACGAAGCGCGGCAGATCTGGCTCGTCGAGCTCGACACGAACGGCGCGCGCGAAATAATCGAGGCCGACGTGCTGATCGCCGCGAACGGTCCGCTGTCGCGTCCCGCGCTGCCGCGCATCGCCGGCATCGAACGTTTCGAAGGCAAGCTGTTTCACTCGGCGCGCTGGGATCACGCGTATCCGCTCGACGGTAAACGCGTCGCGGTGATCGGCACCGGCGCGAGCGCGATCCAGTTCGTGCCGAAAATCCAGCCGCGCGTCGCGCATCTGGACCTGTTCCAGCGCACCGCGCCGTGGGTGATGCCGAAGCGCGACAAGCCGATCGGCCCGCGCGCGCAATGGCTGTTCCGTACGCTGCCGTTCACGCAACGCTTCGTTCGCAGCGCGATCTATTGGCAGCTCGAATCGCGTGGGATCGCGTTCGTCGTCAATCCGAAGCTGATGGAGATGCCGATGAAGTTCGGCCTCAGCTATCTGGAGCGACGCGTCAAGGACCCGGCGCTGCGCGCGAAGCTCACGCCGAACTATCGGCTCGGCTGCAAGCGCGTGCTGCTGTCGAGCGACTATTACCCGGCCGTGTGCCAGCCGAACGTCGATGTCGTGACGAGCGGCATTCGCGAGATCGTCGCGGATGGCATCGTGACCGAGGACGGCGTGCATCACCACGCGGACGCGATCATCTGCGGCACCGGCTTCCAAGTCAACGACGTGCCCGCGCCGTTCGAAGTGACCGGCCTCGACGGCACCGACCTCAGCGCGCTATGGCTGCGCGATGGCCCGGAGGCCTATCTCGGCACGAGCATCGCGAACTTCCCGAACTTCTTCATGATCGTCGGCCCGAACACGGGGCTCGGCCATAACTCGATGATCTACATGATCGAGTCGCAACTGCGCTACATCGGCGATTGCCTGCGCGTGCTGCGCAAACGCAATGCGCGCACGATGACCCTACGCGCCGACGTGCAGCGCGATTTCAATGCGCGTTTGCAGCAGGAGATGCGGCACGCGGTATGGACGAGCGGCTGCCATAGCTGGTATCAGACCCAGAGCGGCAAGGTCACCGCGATCTGGCCCGGCTTCACGTTCAGCTTTCGCAAGCGTACGCGGCGCGTGCGGCCGCAGGATTACCGCTTCGCGCGTTGAATCGGCCTCGCGCGGCGGCAGGCGCAATCACTGCCCTCCGCCACCGCTCAGCAATCGCAACAGCTCCCATAGAAACTTCACGATGATCACGATCAGTTCCCACAGCCGATAAAGCGGCTGCCAGTCCAGCACGCGCAGAAGGGACTCGAACATCGCTATCGCCAGAAGAAATGAAGGCGCCCAACGCGTCGCTCGACCTCAAACCGCCATCACGGCCCGCTTGCGCTCCGCACGCTGCATGAAGAAGTTCGCCGCGACCACGCCGACCGTGACGACCGCGATGAACAGCGTCGCGAGCGCATTCATCTCCGGATTCAGGCCGAGACGCACGCGCGAGAACACGACGAGCGGCAAGGTCGTCGAGCCGGGACCCGACAGAAACGCGGACAGCACGAGGTCGTCGATCGACAGCGTGAACGACAGCAGCCAGCCCGACACCAGCGCCTGTGAAATCAGCGGCAGCGTCACGGAGAAGAACACGCGCAACGGAGTCGCGCCGAGGTCGAGCGCGGCTTCCTCGAGCGACGGATGCAGCTCCCGCACGCGCGACTGCACGATGATCGCGACGTACGAAATACACAGCATCACGTGGCCGATCCAGATCGTGAAGATGCCGCGTTCGGCCGGCCAGCCGATCCAGCGCGCCATTTCGATGAACAGCAGCAGCAGCGAAATGCCCTGAATCACTTCGGGGATCACCAGCGGCGCGTTGATCATGCCCGTGTACAGCGTGAAGCCGCGAAAGCGGCCCATCCGCGCGAGCACGAAGCCGGCCCACGTACCGATGATCACCGACGCGAACGCCGTCAGCAAGCCGATCCGCAGCGACAGCCACGCCGACGTGATGAGCTCGTCGTCCCGCAACAGCGCCGCGTACCAGCGTGTCGAAAAGCGTGTCCACACCGTGACCAGTTGCGATTCGTTGAACGAATACACGACGAGGCTGACGATCGGGATATACAGGAACAGAAAGCCGATGCCGAGAGCAATCAGCTGCAGCATGCGATTCGGTTTCATTGGCGGCCCTCCTCCAATGCCTTCGCCTGCGCATGCTGGAACAGCGCCATCGGCACCAGCAGCAGCAACACCATCGCGCAGGTGACGGCGGACGCCATCGGCCAGTCCGCATTGTCGAAGAACTCGTTCCACATCACGCGGCCGATCATCAGCGTGTTCGCGCCGCCGAGAAGTTCCGGAATCACGTACTCGCCGACCGCCGGAATGAACACCAGCAGGCAGCCCGCGACGATGCCGTTCTTCGACAGCGGCAGCGTGATCTGCCAGAACGCCTTCCACGGCTTCGCGCCGAGGTCGTAGGCGGCTTCGAGCAAGGTCAGGTCCATTTTCACGAGGTGAGCGTAAAGCGGCATCACGAGAAACGGCAGGTACGAATAGACCATGCCGATGTAGACCGCCGTGTTCGTGTGATACAGCTCGATCGGCGAATGTATCAGGCCGACCGACATCAGGAAGTTATTCAGCAGCCCGTTGTTCTTCAGAATGCCGATCCATGCGTACACGCGGATCAGGAACGAAGTCCAGAACGGCAGCATCACGGCCATCATCAGCAGATTGCGGGTGGCTGCATTGGAGCGCGCGATGTAGTACGCCATCGGATAGCCGATCAGCAGACACAGCAGGGTCGAAATCGCCGCGACCACGACCGAATTCACATAGGTCGCGAAGTACAGGCTGTCGGTCAGCAGAAACGCGTAGTGCGACAGATCGAGCGTGATGTGCAGCGCGCCTTCCGCGAAGGTGACGAGCTGCGTGTAAGGCGGAATGCCGAGCTGCGAATCGGCGAAGCTGATCTTCACGACCAGCAGGAACGGCACGAGGAAAAACAGCAGCAGCCAGATGAACGGTCCCGCCACCACCGCGGTGCGTCCCGTGAGCTTCAGACGACGCACGGGCCACGCGAAAAACGAGCGAAGCGCTTCTTTCATGACGTCAGCACCACGCCGGCCGATGCGCTCCAGCGCACGTAGACTTCGTCGCCCCAGGACGGCGGATCGATTTCGGTGAGCGCGAGGCTCGTCACGTTCGCGATGACGGTCTTGCCGCCCTCGAGCTTCACGTGATACAGCGAATAGCCGCCCATGTACGCGATATTCGTGACGACGCCCTTGCCCCAGTTGTAGGCGCCCTCGGGCGGCTTGCGCGTGAGAGCGATGCGTTCGGGCCGCACCGAGATCGTCACCGGCATGCCGAGCGGACCGGTGATGCCGTGATTGACGTGCAAACGGCAGGTCAGATCCGGCGTTTCGATAAACACGTGATCGGGTTCGTCCTCGACCGTGCGGCCTTCGAACAGATTGGTCGAGCCGATGAATTCCGCCGAGAAACGGCTGCTCGGATACTCGTAGACTTCATGCGGCGTGCCGAGCTGCACGATCTGGCCTTCGCTCATCACGGCGAGGCGGTTGGCCATCGTCATCGCTTCTTCCTGATCGTGCGTGACCATCATGCAGGTGACACCGACCTGGTCGAGAATGTTGACGAGCTCGATCTGCGTGCGCTGGCGGATCTGCTTGTCGAGCGCCGACATCGGCTCGTCGAGCAGCAGCAGCTTCGGCCGCTTGACGAGCGAGCGCGCGAGCGCGACGCGCTGCTGCTGGCCGCCCGACAGCTGATGCGGCTTGCGCTTCGCGAAGCGGCCCATCTGCACGAGTTCGAGCGCGTTGTGCACACGGTCTTTCAGCTCGGCCTTCGGCACGCCTTCCTGCTTCAGGCCGAACGCGACGTTCGCCTCGACCGTCATGTGCGGGAACAGCGCGTACGACTGGAACATCATGTTGACCGGCCGGCGATACGGCGGCAGTTGCGCGAGGTCTTCGCCATCGATCAGGATCTTGCCCGACGTCACGGTTTCGAGCCCGGCCATCATGCGCAGCAGGGTCGACTTGCCGCAGCCCGAACTGCCGAGCAGCGCGAACAGCTCGCCCTTCTTTACCGTCAGGTTGACCCCTTTGACCGCGACGGTCTCGCCGAACTTCTTCACGACGTCGACGATCTGGATGAACTGCTCCGCCGCGTCTCCCGTAACGGCGCTCGGGCCCGTCGACGGCACGGCCGTCCCGGCCAGCACGCCCGGCTGGTCACTACTCATCATAATGCTGCTTCACTCCGGCGTTTGACGAACAAAGCCCCCGGTGAACACCGAGGGCTTCATAGGCTTCTTATCTGTTTGTTGCCGCGCTTAGCGGCCGGACTTGAACTCGGTCCACAGTCGCGTTTGCAGCCGCTGGATTTCCTGCGGCAGCGGTTTCAACAGGAACAGCGTCTTGATGGTTTCCGGCGACGGGTACACGGCCGGATCGTTCGCGACGTCCTTGTCCACGTACTTGCGTGCTTCCATATTGACGCTCGGGTAGTAGACGGCGTTGGTGATCGCGGCGTGCACCTGCGGCGTCTCGATGTAGTTGATCCACTCGAGTGCGGCTTCCTTGTGCTTCGCGTCCTTCGGAATCGCCATCACGTCGAACCACACCGGTGCCCCGCCCTTCGGCACGACGTACTCGATCTTGTACGGCTTCTTCGCTTCGAGCGCGCGATGCTTGGCGATCACGACGTCGCCCGACCAGCCGTACGCGAAGCACACGTCGCCGCCGACGAGGTCGTTGATGTAGCCCGACGAGTTGAACTGCGTGATGTACGGACGGATTTTCTTCAGCATTTCGAGCGCGGCGCGGTAGTCGGCCGGGTTCGTGCTCATCGGGTCCTTGCCCATGTAGTGCAGCGCGGCCGCGAACATCTGGTCCGGCGCGTCGAGCACCGACACGCCGCAGGCCTTCAGCTTCGAGATGTTTTCGGGCTTGAACAGAATGTCCCAGTTATCGAGCGGCACGTCCTTGCCGAGGATCTGCTGGACCTTCGTCACGTTGTAGCCGAGGCCGGTCGTGCCGTACGCCCAGGGCACCACGTACTTGTTGCCCGGATCGGCGCCGGCGACGAGCGCCATCAGCGACGGGTCGAGGTACTTCAGGTTCGGCAGCTTCGATTTGTCGAGCGGCTCGAAGATGCCCGCGGCGATCTGCTTGCCCGCATAGTTGCTGGTCGGCACGACGATGTCGTAGCCCGAGTTGCCGGTGAGCAGCTTCGCCTGCAGCGTGTCGTCGCTGTCGTAGTTGTCGTACTTGACCTGAACGCCGGTCTGTTTCGTGAAGTTCGGGATCGTATCCTTCGCGATATAGTCGGACCAGTTATACACGTTCAGCTGCGTATCTTTCGCAGCGGCCGTCAACCACGGCGCCGCGCACAAGATCAGCGCCGCCACCTGCCCCACTATCCGTTTGTTCATCCCGTTCTCCGCTCCCGTCGTCACTCAAGCCGCGCGCTCGCGCGCATGGCCCCCTGAAAACCCCGAAAACTACCACCAATTATTGCCCACTCCAAAAAAAACCCGGAGCTGTCGCGCAAACGGTACAGGCTCTGGCCGCACCCTTGCAAAATGGCCGCAATTTTAACGGGTTATCGGCGCGTGTCTACCGGAAAATACGCGCGCCGCGGTCGCGCTTTCCCCGCTCTGGCGCAGGTTGCGGGGGTTTCGTCGCGTCGCTGTTATCTGCTTGTCAGGTCGGCGTCGGCTCGCACCTGGCCGGGGCGCCGCTCGCGCCCGCGCGGGTGCCGGACGCTGCATGCCGGTGCAGAGCCGCGTCGGCGCGGCAGCGCACCTTTCACGCACACCGGCTTCGCCACGACGGCTCGAATGCTCCTATCATGATCCATTGATGCGGATTGCGCGACGTCGCCGCGCGACGGCCGGCCAGCCGCTGCGCGCCTGCGGTGGGCATACGACTTGCAACAGGCTGCGTTTCCCGGAAGCTCTGGCAGATGAACACCAATCCTTTCGCGATGCGTCCCAACCGGCGCCGGCGTCTGCCGGGCGAGCCGACGCGTCCGGCGCACTGGTTCTCGTTCCTCGGCGCCGGCGCGCTGATCGCGGTCGGCTATATCGACCCCGGCAACTGGGCGACCGCGCTCGGCGCCGGCGCGGGCTACGGCTACCGCCTGCTCGGCATCGTCCTGCTGGCGAGCCTGATGGGGATGCTGATGCAGTGGCTGTCGTCGCGCCTCGGCGTCGTGACCGGGCGCGACCTCGCGCAACTGTGCCGCGAGCGCAATGGCCGGCGCGCGACGCTGTTCTTATGGCTGACTAGCGAAGTCGCGATCATCGCCGTCGACGTCGCCGAGGTGGTCGGCAGCGCGGTCGCGCTGCAACTGCTGCTCGGCGTGTCGCTGACGGTCGGCGTGCTGATGTCGGCGGTCTGCACGTTCGCGCTGCTCGCGCTCCGGCAGAAAGGCGGCCGCAGGCTGGAAGCGGTGATCGCCGCGCTGATCGGCTTCGTCGGCCTGTGCTTCGTCGTGCAGCTCGCGCTCGCGCGGCCCGACTGGCACGCGGCGCTGGCCGGCACCGCGCCGAGCATCGAGCTGATCAGAAGCGCGGGCATGCTGTGGCTCGCGGCGGGCATCGTCGGCGCGACGGTCATGCCGCACAACCTGTATCTGCATTCGGCGCTCGTCAAGCATCACGCGCCCGAGAGCAGCGACGCGCAGATCAAGGCCGCGCTGCACGTCGTCAATATCGACACCTTCGGCTCGCTTGCGTTCGCGTTCGTGATCAACGCCGCGCTGCTGATCGTCGCGGCCGCCGTGTTCTATGCCAGCGGCCATCGCGACGTCACCGATCTGGCCGATGCGCATCGGCTGATCGCGCCGCTCGTCGGCAATCGCTGGGCCGGCATCCTGTTCGCGGCGGCGCTGCTCGCGTGCGGACTCAGCGCGACCGTCACTGGCACGCTGGCCGGTCAGGCGGTGATGGAGGGCTTCCTGCGGCTGCGCTTGCCGCGCTGGAAACGCGCACTGCTCACGCGTGCGCTCGCGATCGGGCCGGCCCTGCTCGCGGTGGGCATGTTCGGCCAGCATGGCTCGAATCAGTTGCTGGTCGCGAGCCAGGTCGTGCTGAGCCTGCAATTGCCGCTCGCGGTCGTGCCGCTGATCCGCTGTGCGTCCGATCCGACGCTGATGCGCGGCTGGCGCGTGCACGGCCTGCCGCTCGTGCTGGCCTGGCTGTCGGCGTGGTTCATCATTGCGCTCAACGGCGCGTTGTTGTGGCAGCTGGCGACCGGGCCATGACGGCGGCCGCGCACGTCGGCGCGCGGTCGTCGTGAACTTCGCATCGCGCTGACGCCGCTTGCAAGGCACGCTCCGCGCATCGGTTAACATAGCGGAACTTTGCCTCCCCGCCCCAAGGTTTCCGATGACTTCGAATCTCCACGATCTTCCCGACAGCCCGTGCATCGGCGTCTGCTCCACGCTCTTCGACGAGGTCTGCAAAGGCTGCGGCCGCACCGCGACCGAAGTGTCGAACTGGGTGTTCCTCAGCGACGAGGAAAAGCGCGCGATCTGGACCCGGATCGAACGGGAAGGCACGGCGATGCGCTTTCAGAACGACAAGGTGTGAGCCGGTCGTCTGCACGCATCGCAGTTCGAGGTTGCTTGCGACCATGAAGAATGCCGGGATGTCCCGGCATTTTTTTTGGTTTGTGTTTTCCTCTATGCGCGTTGGAAGCGCATGCATCCAAACCCGAGAACGCTTCGGAAAACTTCGGCTCCATGACCACCACCAGGGACTTCGTTCAGTGCCTCGCGCAATGGCGCCGAATGGCCCACGTGTTCAATCCGTGGTCCGAGACCGATGAACGCGATCAGCCCGGCATCAACGCGCCCCTGATTCGCCAGCAACAGCTCGCCGCCTACCTGCAAGCCCGCCGCACGAGCGTCAAGGTGATCCTGATTGCGGAAGCGCTGAGCTGCCGCGGCGGACGTTTCACCGGCATCGCGATGACCTCCGAGCGGATTCTGCTTGGCAACGATGCGAAGCTCAACGGCTTCGCCAGGAGAACGGAGCGCGGCCCGCTACCGGCCTATCTGCCGGGTTCGGCAACCCGCACCAGTTGCCGCGATGCGCTGCCTCGAATGACGGACCGCGAATATGGTGTCTATGAGAGAACGGCCTCGGTCGTCTGGCAGACGATGCTTTCCAACGGCTTCGATCCAACCGAGTTTGCGCTATGGAATGCATTCCCGTTTCATCCGTTCGCAGACGAAGACACCGAAAGCAACCGCCGCCCAACGAATCCAGAGCTACATGCGACAGTCCAGATTCTGACTGACTTCATCGGCCTGTTCCCTCCAAACGTGCGGTTCGTTGCGCTTGGACGGGAAGCGGAAAGCGCGCTGCTCAGTCACCCGATGCGGCCGCTGCACGAACTCGTGAGGCACCCTACTGCTAGAGCGGCGAAACCTGCAAATAGCGCGGTTCAAGCGAAGAATCGCCCCATGGGTACGCTGGATGAAGTCATTCGACGGCTCGCGCTGAGCCGGCATTAGTCCAGCGCCTGCACACCGGCTAGCCACCAAAACAAAAGGCCCACGCCGGCAAACTGCCAGCATGGGCCTCTGGGGGATCGCTGAAAACCAGCGACCCAGCGCTTATTGAACGCCCTGACTGGTCAGGAAGTCCTCGTAGTTGCCGCCGAAGTCGTTCAGCGTGCCGTCCGTGCGCACTTCGATGATCCGGTTCGCGAGGCCGCTGACGAACTCACGGTCGTGCGAAACAAAAATCAGCGTGCCTTCGAACTTGTCCAGCGCGATCTGCAACGACTCGATCGACTCCATGTCCATGTGGTTGGTCGGCTCGTCCATCAGCAGCACGTTGTGGCGGCCGAGCATCAGCTTGCCCCAGATCATGCGGCCTTTCTCGCCGCCCGACAGCACCTTGACCGACTTGCGGATGTCGTCGGCATTGAACAGCAGGCGGCCTAGCGTGCCGCGCACCATCTGCTCGTCGTCGCCTTCCTTGCGGTACTGGTCGATCCAGTCCATCAGCGTGACGTCGTTCGGAAACTCTTCGTACGTGTCCTGCGGCATATAGCCGACGTTCGCGTTTTCCGCCCACTTCACCGTGCCGTGATCGAGCTGCAGATTGCCGAGCAGCGCGCGCAGCAGCGTGGTCTTGCCCGCGCCGTTCTCGCCGATGATCGCGATACGCTCGCCCGGCTGCACGCTGATGCTGAAGTTATTGAAGATCGAGCGCTCGTACTTCTTCGAAATGCTCTCGGCGACCACCGCGATGTTGTGCAGCTTCTTCTCGAACTCGAAGCGGATGAACGGATTCTGCCGCGACGACGGCTTGAATTCCTCGATCTTGATCTTGTCGATCATCTTCAGACGGCTGGTCGCCTGGCGTGCCTTCGACTTGTTCGCCGAGAAGCGGCGCACGAAGTCCTGCAGATCGGCCACACGCTCCTTCGCCTTCGCGTTGGCGGCCTGCTGACGCTCGCGCGCCTGAGTGCTCGCGAGCATGTAGTCGTCGTAGTTGCCCGGATAGACCTTCAGCGTGCCGTAGTCCATGTCGGCCATGTGCGTGCATACCTGGTTCAGGAAGTGCCGGTCGTGCGAGATGATGATCATCGTCGAGTTGTACTGGTTCAGAATATCTTCCAGCCAACGGATCGAGTTGATGTCCAGGTTGTTGGTCGGCTCGTCCAGCAGCAGCACGTCCGGCTTCGAGAACAGCGCCTGCGCGAGCAGCACGCGCAGCTTCCAGCCCGGTGCAACGTTGCTCATCGGACCGTTGTGGTCTTCGATCGCGATGCCGATGCCGAGCAGCAGTTCGCCCGCGCGCGCTTCGGCCGTGTAGCCGTCGTACTCGGCGAACTTCGCTTCGAGTTCGGCCGCGTGCATGTAGTCGTCGTCGGTCGCGTCGGGGTTCGCGTAGATCGCGTCGCGCTCGGTCATCGCGGCCCACATTTCGGTGTGGCCCATCATCACGACGTCGAGCACGCGCACGTCTTCGTATGCGAACTGGTCCTGACGCAGCTTGCCCAGACGCACGTTCGGCTCGAGCATCACGTTGCCCGAGCTCGGCTCCAGATCCGAACCGAGAATCTTCATGAAGGTGGATTTACCGCAGCCGTTCGCACCGATCAGGCCATAGCGGTTCCCTTCCCCGAATTTGACCGAAATGTTCTCGAAGAGGGGCTTCGGCCCGAATTGCATGGTGATATTGGCAGTAGACAGCACGGCGCGTCCCTTTGAATGTGATATCGGCGAAAAACCCAATATTTTAGCAGGTTTAGAGATTTCAACCCGACAGTTCGCCCGCCCCGGCCCGCGTCACCCGTTCGAGCCGTCGCGCGGCGTCTGCAGAATGTCGATGAAGGCCGAAAAATCCGCGTCGGCGAGCCCCATCGTGGCACCGAGTCGCAGCAATTGCTGGACCGTCGACGCGACCGGCATCGGCGTGCCGGTCTCATAGGCGGCCGCCGCAACCGTATCGACGTCCTTCTGGAACGTGCGCAACGCGCCGATCGGCGCGAGATCGCTTTGCGTCATCCGCGGCACGAAGGTCCGCAGCAGCACCGAATCGGCCCAGCCGCCGGCGAGCGCCTCGGGCAGCTTCGCGGCGTCGATGCCGCTGCGCTGCGCGAGGCTCACCGCCTCGGCGATCGCGGCGACGGTCGCGGTGACGATCGCCTGATTGCACAGCTTCGCGGTTTGCCCGGCGCCGACCTCGCCCATGTGCGTGACGCGGGCGGCATAGGCATCGAGCAAGGGGCGCACCGCGGCGAGGTCGCTGGCCGCGCCGCCTGCCATGATCGCGAGCGCGCCCGCCGTGGCGCCGGCGACGCCGCCCGACACCGGCGCGTCGATCCAGCCGATCGAAGCGCCATCCGCGGAAGCTGCGGTGCCCGCAGCCCCGCCCTGCCCGGCGAAATCCGCCACCCGTCGCGCCAGCGCGCGCGTCGCGGCAGGCGCAATGCTCGAATGATCGACGATCCAGCGCACACGGCGCGGAGTCGAAGGATCGCCATCGAGCAGCCCCGCCGGGCCGAACACGGTCTGTTCGACCGCCGCCGCGTCCGCGACGCACAGCAGCACCGCGTCGCAGCGCGCGGCCAGCTCCCGCGGCGCATCGACGACGTGCGCGCCCTCGGCCCGCAACGCCTCGGCCTTCGCTCGCGTGCGGTTCCACACATGCACGGTATGGCCCGCGCGCAGCAGGTGCCGGACCATCGGCGCGCCCATCAGACCGGGGCCGCAAAAACCAATTTCCACGTTCGAACCTCGTTGCTATCAGATTGAATGGATTATGTTGCGTACACATGATAACGACCATGCGATACCGGGCACGCGACGTGCGGCATCGATGGTCCGGGCAAAGACGTTTGATCCGCCGCGCAGGCGATGACGCTCGCGAGCACGCATATGTCCGACGGACTGCGCGAACCGTTGCCTATACTTTTTCCATGCGCGTTTCCGAGCAGCGTTTTACCGACCAGCGGCGCACACCAAGGAGGAATTCATGTCAGAACACGTTTACAAGAAGATCGAACTGACCGGTTCGTCGAAGACATCGATCGACGACGCGATCACCACCGCGATTGCCAAAGCGTCGGAAACGCTGCGCAATCTGCACTGGTTCGAGGTCACGGAAACGCGCGGCCAGATCGAGAACGGCAAGGTCGCGTACTGGCAGGTGACGCTGAAGGTCGGCCTGCGCATCGAGGACTGAGCGGCGAGCGCACGACACGCACGCTTGCGCGCTGCCACGCGCAGGCCGCAAACAGAAAAGCTGCATCCAGCCCAGGCTGGACGCAGCTTTTTTTCAACAGCGGACCGCCCGCTTTACTTCGGCAGCGACCCGTCGACACCCTCGACGTACCAGTTCAGGCGCTGCAATTCCGCATCGGTCAGGGTTTTGCCTTCCGGCACCTTCACCGTGCCCGACTGATCCTTGATCGGGCCAGTGAACACGTCGCGCTTGCCGCTCGCGAGTTCTTCGCGCCTGGCGGCGACCTGCTTCTGCCCATCGGCCGGAATCGCCGACGTGTTCAGGTTTTCGAGGTTGACGGCCTTCTGCGGAATGCCCCACCACACCGGATCGTTCTTCCACTTGCCGTCGAGCACCTGCTGGATCACCGCGCTGTAGTACACGCCCCAGTGCGCGACCACCGAGCCGAGATGCGCATCGGGACCGAACTTCTTCATGTCCGAATCCCAGCCGAACGCGTGCACGTGCTTCTCCGAAGCTGTGGCGAGCGTCGCGCTCGAATCGGTGTTTTGCAGCAGCACGTCGGCGCCCTGGCCGATCAGCGTTTCGGCGGCCTGCTTTTCCTTGCCCGGATCGAACCAGCTGTTGATCCAGATCACCTTCGTATGCACCTTCGGGTTCACCGAGCGCGCACCCAGCGTGAACGCGTTGATGTTACGCACCACTTCCGGAATCGGCACCGACGCGACGAAGCCGAGCGTGTTGCTCTTCGTCACGTAGCCCGCGGCGACGCCGGCCAGATATGCGCCCTGGTACATGCGCACGTCGTAGGTGCCGAAGTTCGGCGCCTTCTTGTAGCCGGTCGCGTGCAGGAAGATGGTGTCCGGGAAGTCCTTCGCGACCTTCAGCTGGAAGTCCTGGAAGCCGAAGCTCGTGCCGAAGATGATCTTGTTGCCCTTGTTGGCGAGATCGCGGAACACGCGCTCGGAGTCGGCCGATTCCGGCACGTTCTCGACGCGCGTAACGTTGATCCGGTTACCGAACTTCGCTTCGGCTTCGCGAGAGCCTTGATCGTGCGCGAAGGTCCAGCCGGCATCGCCCGGATTGCCGAGATAGACGAACGCGACGCCCGGCACATCGGCGGCCTGCGCGGTTTGCGCGAGCGGCGCGGCGAGTGCCAGCGACGCCGCACCCCACGCGAAAGCGGTCAGCAGATTTCTTCTCTTCATGTTTTTCCCCTGTCGTGATGAGCGAATAGTAGTGAGCGGATCGACAAAAAAACTGTGTCGCCGTCAGCCCGCCGAAAAAAACGGCTTGCCGAGCGACGCGGGCGCATTCAGGCGAATCGTGTTCGGATTGCGCGAGATCAGCGCCAGCACGACGATCGTCGCGACGTAGGGCAGCATCGCGAGGAACTGTGTCGGCACCGGCACGCCGATCGCCTGCGCGTAGAACTGCAGCCCCGTCACCGCGCCGAACAGCAGCGAGCCGATCAGCAGACGGCCCGGGCGCCACGTCGCGAACACGACGAGCGCCAGCGCGATCCAGCCGCGGCCCGAGGTCAGGTTCTCCTGCCACAGGTGCAGATTGACGATCGAATAGTAGCCGCCCGCGAGCCCCGCCATGCCGCCGCCGAACGCGACCGCGCCATAGCGCACGCCGACCACCGGAAAGCCGACCGAGTGCGCGACCTGCGGCGATTCGCCGACCGAGCGCAGCACGAGCCCCGCGCGCGTGCGATACAGAAACCACCCGATCGCCCCGAACATCAGAAACGCGAGGTAATCGAACGGCGTGAGCGTAAACAGCGCGGGGCCGAGCACCGGGATTTTCGACAGGCCGGGGATCGTCCACGTGTCGATCGTCGCGCGCACCGCGGCCGACGTGTACGGCTTGCCGACGTACGCGGACAGTCCGATGCCGAAAATCGTCAGCGACAGGCCGGTCGCGACCTGATTGGCGAGCATCGTAAGCGTCAGGAACGCGAAAAGCAGCGACATCGCGAGACCGGCGCCGATCGCGGCGAGCACGCCGAGCCACGGGCTGCCGGTGATCGACGTGACCGCGTAGCCGCTGACCGCGCCCATCAGCATCATCCCTTCCACGCCGAGGTTGAGCACGCCCGATTTTTCGGCGACGAGTTCGCCGGCGCCCGCGAACATCAGCGGGATCGACGCGGTGATCGCGCTCGACGTGAGCGCGCTGGCTTGCTGGATATCCATATCGAGTTCTGAAAGCGGTTTAGCGAGCTGATTGGCAAGCTCAATGACCCACTGCCACGGCCGAGCGGCGCCGCACGCGGTAGTTCACGAACAGGTCGGCGCCGAGCAGGCAGAACAGCAGCAACCCCTGAAATACGCCCGACAGCGCCTGCGGCAATTGCATCGAGGTCTGCACCGCTTCGCCGCCGAGATACAGCAGCGCCATCAGCAGACTGGCGAGCACGATGCCGAGCGGATGCAACCGGCCGACGAACACGACGATGATCGCGGTGAAGCCGTAGCCCGGCGACCATGTCGCCTGCAACTGGCCGATCGGACCGGCGATCTCGCCCATGCCGGCGAGGCCTGCGAGGCCGCCGCTAATCAGCAGCGAGGTCCAGATCGTCTTCTTGTCGGAGAAGCCGGCGTAGCGCGCGGCGAGCGGCGCGAGTCCGCCGACGTTCATCCGGTAGCCCGCGAAGCTTTTGCGCATGAACAGCCAGACGAGTGGAATCGCGATCAGCGTGAGGAACACGGACGCGTTCAGGCGCGTGCCGCGCAGAAATTTCCAGTGCCAGTCGCCATACAGCGTCGGAAACAGCGCGTCGCCGCTGAACATCTCCGACAGCGGGAAGTTCATGCCCTGCGGATCGCGCCACGGGCCGCTCACCAGGTAGATCAGCAGTTGGGTCGCGACGTACGTGAGCATGAGGCTCACGAGAATCTCGTTGGTATTGAAACGGCTCTTCAGGAACGCGGGAATCGCAGCCCACGCCATGCCGCCGAGGATGCCCGCGAGCATCATCGTCGGCAGGATCCACCAGCCGCTCGCCTGATCGAAATAAATCGCGACGCCGCTTGCCGCGATGCCGCCGAGCAGCATCTGCCCTTCGGCGCCGATGTTCCACACGTTCGCGCGATAACCGATCGCGAGACCGAGGCCGATCAGGCACAACGGCGACGCCTTCAGCAATAGCTCCGACCAGCCGTTGATGCTCGACAGCGGCTCGATGAAGAACGCGTGCATCGCCTGCAACGGGTCGCGGCCGACGAGGCCGAAAATCAGAAAGCCGATCGCGAGCGTCAGCACTGCGGCGATCAGCGGCACGGCGAGCTGCATCGTGCGCGAGGGCGTGGTGCGGGCTTCGAGTCGATAAGGAAGCATCATGGGTGGCGTGGGTTTGTTCGGGTTCTGTTCTTCAGGGTCCGCATTCGAGTGCGTGCTTAGCGTTTTGGCGTGGCCGGCGGGCAACGCCTCGCCTCACGCATGCGCCGGTTGGTCTGCCGCAGGCGCCGCGCCCTCGCGGTCGCCGAATAGCCCCGCCATCCAGCGGCCGATTTCCTCGGCGTTGGTCGCACCGGTCGCGCGCACCGGCGAGAGCCGCCCGCCCGCGAGCACCGCAATGCGATCGCAGATATCGAACAGCTCCTCCAGTTCCTCCGAGATCACCAGAATCGCGACGCCGCGCGCCGACAGATCGAGCAGTTGCTGACGGATGAATGCGGACGCGCCGACATCGACGCCCCACGTCGGCTGCGCGACCACCAGTACCTTCGGCGCCTGCAAAATCTCGCGGCCCATGATGTATTTCTGCAGATTGCCGCCCGACAGACTTTGCGCGAGCGCGTCGGGGCCGCCGCAGCGCACGTCGAATGCGTCGATGCAGCGCTTCGCGAACGCGCGCATCGCACCCGCCCTGATCCAGCCCGACTTGACCATGCTCTGCCGATGCGCGGTCAGCAACGCGTTGTCGGCAAGGCTCATCGCCGGTACCGCGCCGCGGCCGAGCCGCTCCTCGGGCACGAAGCCAAAGCCGAGCGCGCGCCGGCGGCCCGCGCCGAGGCGCGCGGCCGGTCTGCCGCAGATCGTGATCGCGTCGGCCGGCAGGCTGCGTTTTTCAGCGCGCTTTTCTCCGGACAACGCCGCGAGCAGTTCCGCCTGGCCGTTGCCCGAGACACCGGCAATGCCGAAGATCTCGCCCGCATGCACGCTGAACGACACGTCGCGCAACGACGTACCGAACGGATCGTCGCTCGCGACCGACAACTGCCTGACGTCGAGCAGCACCGCGCCCGGCTTGTGCTCGCGCCGCGTGTAGTCGGGCAGCGAGTGGCCGACCATCAACTGCGCGAGCGACGCATGCGTCTCGTTCTTCGGCGTCACATTGCCGGTCACGCGGCCGCCTCGCATCACGGTCGCGGTGTCGCACAACTCCTGGATTTCGTCGAGCTTGTGGCTGATGTAGAGAATGCTGCAGCCTTCGGCCGCGAGCCGACGCAGCGTCGTGAACAGCTTGCGGACCGCCTGCGGCGTCAGCACCGAGGTCGGTTCGTCCATGATCAGCAGACGCGGATTCTGCAGCAGGCAGCGCACGATTTCGACGCGCTGGCGCTCGCCGACGGTGAGGCTGTGCACGTGCCGTTGCGGATCGATGTCGAGCCCGTAGTCGGCCGACACCTCGCGAATGCGTTTCGCAAGGGACTTGAGATCGAACGGTTCATCGAGCGCGAGCGCGATGTTTTCGCCGACCGTCAGCGTTTCGAACAGCGAGAAGTGCTGGAACACCATGCCGACGCCGAGCTTGCGCGCGGCCGCCGGGCTCGCGATGTCGACCGTCTCGCCTTCCCAGCGGATCTCGCCGGCGTCGGGTCGCACCGCGCCGTAGATGATCTTCATCAGCGTGCTCTTGCCCGCGCCGTTCTCGCCGAGCACCGCGTGGATTTCGCCGGGCGCGACGACGAGCGTGACGTCGTCGTTGGCGCGCACGGCCGGGTACTGCTTCGTGATGCCCGTCAGCGCGAGCCGGGGCACCGCCTGGCCGGTGAATTGTGCGCCGTCGCTAAGTGGAGTGTCGCTCATGAGATTCCGTAGTGCGTTTGAGACGCCGCTTGCTGCCTGAATACCGCCGGGTCGACGTCGATGACGTCCACCGTGCCGACGGGCGATCCGTCACCACAACCGAATGACGATACCTAATTCGACCCACTCAGTCGAGTTGACAAAATTCCCGCAAACCCGCGCCGCTACGAGCTCTGCGGGTATGTCACCCTTGACGTCGTTTTTCGTCCATATTAAAACGCATATACCCCTACGTCCGTTCGATCAGCCAGCACATATATTTCGGAGAATCCATGAGCCAGCAACGCGAGGCGATCGACACGTACCTGCTGCGCGTGTTGCACACGCTGCTGATGGAGCGCAGCGTCACGCGCGCCGCCGTCAAACTGAATCAGTCCCAACCCGCGATCAGCGCGGCGCTGCGCCGTCTGCGCGACATCACTGGCGACCCGCTGCTGGTGCGCGGCAAGTCCGGCATGGTGCCGACCGAATACGGTTTGCGCCTGCTCGAACCGGTGCAGAACGCGCTGCGCGAAATCGAGCGCATCAAGTTCCAGCAGCACAACTTCGATCCGGCCACATCCATCCGCTGCTACCGGATCGGCTGTCCCGACTACCTGAACGTGCTGTTCGTGCCGACGGTCGTCGAACGTTTTCGCCAGGCCGCGCCGAACGCGACGCTCGAATTCCATTCGCTCGGCCCCGCGTTCGACTACGAACTCGCGCTCGAGGACGGCAAGCTCGACATCGTGGTCGGCAACTGGCCGGAGCCGCCCGAGCAATTGCATCTGTCGAACCTGTTCGTCGATCAGATCGTCTGCCTGATGAGCAACTCGCATCCGTTCGCCAAACGTGGCGGGCTCACGCTCGACCAGTACCTGAACGCACCGCATCTCGCGCCGACGCCGTACTCGGTCGGCCAGCGCGGCGCGATCGACGTGCATCTCGCGCGCGAGCGGCTCAAGCGCCATGTGGTCGTCACGCTGCCCTACTTCAATCTCGCGCCGTACGTGCTGATCAAATCCGATCTGATCTTCACGACGACGCGCCTCTTTGCCGACTACTACGCGAAGTTCCTGCCGCTGACCGTGGTGCCCGCGCCGCTCGACTTCCCGCCGATGCAGTACTACCAGCTGTGGCACGAGCGCGTGCACTACTCCGACGAAGTGCGCTGGCTGCGCGGGCTGGTCGGCGAGGCGACCCGGACGTTGATCGACAAGCCCTGAGCCCGCATGCGGCGCCGCTTAGATATCAACGACTCGCGGCATCCGCGCATCAGAGCGTGAGTGCCGCCCTTCCACTCGAGCTCAAGCCGCCGCCTCGTAAAGCTGCCGCGCGAGCGCGTTATGCCTCTCGATCACCGGCCCGAGTTCGAGCGTCGCCAAGCGCCCCTCTTTCACCACCATCTTGCCGTTGATCACGCTATAGCTGACCTGCGACGGCGCGCAGAATGCCAGCGCCGCCACCGGATCGTGCAGTGCGCCGGCAAAGTGCGGCGCACGCAAATCGAACGCGACGAAATCCGCGGCCATGCCAGGCGCGAGCGCGCCGATGTCGTCGCGATCGAGCACGCGCGCGCCGCCCAGGGTCGCGATTTCGAGAGCCTCGCGCGCGGTCATCGCATCGGGCCCGAAACCGACGCGCTGCAGCAGCAGCGCCTGGCGCACCTCGGCGATCATCTGCGCAGCGTCGTTCGACGCCGAGCCGTCGACGCCGAGTCCAACCGGCACGCCCGCGAGCCGCATGCGCTTGACCGGCGCGATGCCCGACGCGAGCCGCATATTCGAGCACGGACAGTGCGCGACGCCGGTGCCGGTGCGCGCGAACAGCGCGATGCCTGCATCGTCGAGTTGCACGCAGTGCGCATGCCATACGTCGCGGCCGACCCAGCCGAGATCGTGCGCATACTCGGCCGGCGTCATGCCGAACTTCTCGCGGCTGTACTCGACGTCGTTGACGTTCTCCGCCAGATGCGTGTGCAGCGACACGCCGTACTGGCGCGCGAGCAGCGCCGATTCGCGCATCAGGTCACGGCTCACCGAAAACGGCGAGCACGGCGCCACGACGACGCGCAGCATCGCGTAGCGGCCGTCGTCGTGATACGTCTCGATGAGACGCTGCGTGTCCTTCAGAATGTCCGCTTCGCGCTCGACCACCGAATCCGGCGGCAAGCCGCCGTCTTTCCGTCCCACGCTCATGCTGCCGCGCGCCGCATGAAAGCGCATGCCGATGCGGCGCGCCGCGGCGATGCTGTCGTCGAGACGGCTGCCGTTCGGATAGATATACAGATGGTCGCTCGACGTCGTGCAGCCCGACAACAGCAGCTCGGCCATCGCGGTCAGCGTCGATACTTCGATCATGTCGGGCGTGAGGTTCGCCCACACCTTGTACAGATTCGTCAGCCAGCCGAACAGCTCGGCGTTCTGCGCGGCGGGAATCGCGCGCGTGAGGCTCTGGTACATGTGGTGATGCGTATTGACGAGGCCAGGAGTCACCAGGTGGCCGCGCAGGTCGAGTACCTGATCGGCCGTTTGCGGCAGTTGCGCGGTCGGCCCGACCGCGACGATCCGGTTGTCCTCGATAAATAGCCCGGCGTCGCGCAATTCGCGCCGCTCGCCATCCATCGTGACGAGCACGTCCGCGTGCTTCACGAGCATCGTTTTGCCGGGTTGTTTCAGTGCTTCATTCATCGTCATTCGTCTGTCCGCCTGATTGCCTGCATGCAAAGCCGTTCGAACGCGATGCGGCGGCACGCCACCGTGCCGCCGCGTTCGGTTGAACGCCGTGGGCCCGGTTACCCAGCGTGAATCGCCGTCTTCGGGGTTTGCCGTGCAAAGGCCTGCCTTTGCACGGGTGTGTCGCACAGCGCTTACCTTCGGTAGCCAAAATCCCGCTGGCAACTCGCGCGGTTGCGATACCCACCTTCACACCGCCAATATAGTGGTGCATTTTTGGCGCCGGTACGATCGGTCGATGAGCCGGCGCGGCTTTCGACTTGCTGTCCATCATGCGCGAACTATTATCTTTCCTATCGCTCGCGCGTTGAACGGGGCATCCTTTTTACAATGGCTGCCACGGCGCTCGCTTCAATTCGCCGACGGGTATGTAGCCACTGACGTGGAGCCTCGATCCGCCGCAAAACGTAATGGATCGGGCCGCCGCCGACACCTCGCATTCACACAAGGACAATTGCGAATGGGCAAGCTCACTACCCACGTGCTCGACACCGCGAATGGCCGTCCCGGCGCAGGCATCAAGGTCGAACTCTTCGCGCTCGCCGGAGACACGCGCCGCGCGCTCAAAACCACTGTCACCAATCACGACGGCCGCTGCGACGAGCCGCTGCTCGAGGGCGACGCGCTCGTCGCTGGCGAGTACGAACTCGTGTTCGGCGCGGGCGATTACTTCGCGTCGCTCGGCACCAGCTTGCCGGAACCGCGCTTCGTCGATCGCGTCGTGCTGCGCTTCGGCGTCGCCGATGCCAGCGCGCACTATCACGTGCCGCTGCTGGTGTCGCCGTTTTCGTACAGCACGTATCGGGGCAGCTAGCCCTACCGGATGCAAGCCGCGTCCGCTTCGGCACGAACAGACACAAATACGCACAAGCGCCCCGCGATACCCGTAACAAGCCGCGCTGCGTCTTCTATCCGCAGTCGGCGCGATGACCGGCGACGTCGAACGTCATCGCGCGCACAACGAATCAGAAGTGGAGGAGTTTCATGGAAGGCTTTATCACCGACTGGTTGAACCTCGCGATTCGCTGGTTCCACGTCATCGCCGCCATCGCGTGGATCGGCGAATCGTTCTATTTCGTCGCGCTCGACAACAGCCTGAAACCGCCGACCGATCCGAACCAGCGCCGTCGCGGCGTGTTCGGCGAGCTGTGGCACGTGCACGGCGGGGGCTTCTACAACATGCAGAAGTACACGGTCGCGCCGCCGGAAATGCCCGAAGACCTGCACTGGTCGAAATGGCCGTCGTACACGACGTGGCTGTCGGGCTTCGGCCTCTTTACCGTGCTGTATCTGTTCTCGCCGAGCACCTACCTGATCGATAAGAACGTGCTCGACATGGGACCGGTGGTCGCGGTCTCCTCGGCGATCGGTTTCCTCGCGGCCGGCTGGATCGTCTATGACTCGCTGTGCCGCATTCTCGGCACGCGCGACAAACTGCTCGGCATCTGTGTCGGCGTGTATGTGCTGATCGCGGCGTATCTCGCCTGTCATATCTTCGCGGGCCGCGCGGCGTATCTGATCATGGGCGCAATGCTCGCGACGATCATGTCGGCCAACGTGTTCTTCGTGATCATTCCGGGCCAGCGCAAGATGGTCGACGCGATGCTCAAGGGCGACACGCCGAACCCGATCTATGGCAAGCGCGGCAAGCAGCGCTCGGTGCACAACACCTACTTCACGCTGCCGGTCGTGTTCGCGATGCTGTCGAACCACTACGCGATGACCTATACGCATCCGTACAACTGGGCGGTGCTCGTCGTCATCATGCTGGCCGGCGCGCTGATCCGTCAGTTCTTCGTGATGCGGCATCGCGGCCAGGTGTTGTGGTATCTGCCGCTCGTCGGCGTCGCGCTGATGTGCACGGCGCTCGTGTGGACCATGCCGCGTCCGGTGGTGCCGCAGGCGCAGGCCGCCAACGCGCCGACGCTGAAGGTCGCCGACATCGCACCGGTGCTGCAGCAGCGCTGCGTGGCTTGCCACTCCTCGCATCCGACGATGATGGGCAGCGCGCCCGCCGGCGTGCTGATGGATACCTCCGACGAAATCTCGCAGAACGCGCAGCGCATTTACCAGCAGGCGGTCACGTTGAAAGCGATGCCGCTCGGCAACGTCACGCACATGACCGACGACGAGCGGATGAAGATCGCCGCGTGGTTCGAAGGCGGCGCGGCGAAGTAAAGACGTCTGTCCGGATCAGGATCCGGTTCCGAGGTAGAGGCTGGTGTGTGTACGGGCTTGTCGCGAGAGCGGCAAGCCCGTTGTCGTTTGGGGAGGATGGCGGGTGCAAGCAGTCGCATCGATTCATTAAATTTGTCGCCCGTGGGCTACAAAATAGGCCAAAGATGCATATAACGTAGCCCTAAAGGCACAAAAACAAACAACCTTATTGTGCCTTTTGGGCTACAATAAATGGCAAATACGCTGAATTTGACGCACTGAGGCCACAAATGACCAACCTCGCCGATGTCTCGGACATGCTGAAAGCCGTACGCCGCGACAGCAAGCTATCGCAGGAAGAGCTCGCGCGCCGCGCGGGCGTGGCCCGCACGACCGTCGCGCGGATGGAGACGCTCGCCAAAAACGATATGAGCGTGTCCGTGCTGGTGCGCCTGCTCGAAGCCGCCGGTTACGACCTCAAGTTCGTCGCGCATGGACATGGCCGCACGCTCGAAGACATCCTCGCTGAACAGCGCAGTCCGGACGCGCAGCCATGAAGCTCGACGTTCAGGTACTAGGCAAGAACGTTGCCACGCTGTTTCGCGAGCGCGACGACTATGTCCTCAAATACAACCGCGATGCGAGCGCGGCCGACTTCGTCAGTCTGACGATGCCGGTGCGCGAAGAGGCCTGGCGCTGGCCGCGCGACCTGCATCCGTTTTTCCGGCAGAACCTGCCCGAGGGCTATCTGCTGAATCTGATCCGCGAGCAATTCGGGCCCTTGCTCGACGGAACCGATCTGTCGCTGCTCGCCGTCGTGGGCTCGATGGGGATCGGCCGGGTCACCGTCACGCCAGAAGGCGTGGCGCCGGGCACCGAACTGGAGGCGCTCGACGTCCAGCACATTCTGCACGGCGACAACACCGCCGAACATTTCGCGCAACTGGTGCGTGAATACGCGCGAGCGGCCATTTCAGGCGTCGTGCCGAAGTTCATCGCGCCGGAAGCGCAGCCTGCCGCATCGACACCGTTGCAGCTCGGAAAGCCGACGATTCGAACGAGCCGTCACATCGTCAAAGGTTCGGACGACAACACGCCCTTTCTCGGTTTCAACGAGTTCCATTCGATGCGGGTGCTGGAGCGGCTCGGGGTGGCGCCCGTTGCGCGCACGCAGATGTCGGACGATGGCCGGGCACTCGTCGTCGAGCGCTTCGATGTCGACGCACAAGGACTGCCGGCGTACGGCGTCGAAGACCTGTGCGGCCTGCTCGGTTTGCCGCCGCACGAAAAATACAATTCGACCAGCGAGAAAATGCTCAACGCGGCAAGAGCGTATTTGCTCGATCGCGACACCATGCGGGTGCAGCTCCAGCAGCTCGGCTGGCATCTGCTGACCAACTACGTCGTGCGCAATGCGGACTGCCACACCAAGAACGTCGCGCTGTTCTATACGTCGGTCGACGATGTCGCGTTCACGCCCGTCTACGATGTCGTGACGACCCAGGCTTATCCGCGCTTCGCCGCCAATCCGCCGGGCCTCGCCATCGACGGCCGCAAGACCTGGGCAGCCGGTAAAACGCTGGAACGCTTTTTCAACACGCGCATGGGCATCGCTCCGCGGCAATATGCGCAAATGGTCGAGGCGCTGTGCGACTCGGCTGTCGACGTCGGTCACGAGTTGATCGAGGCAGCGCGCAACGAACCGCAGTGGCGCACGGTCGCCAAGCAGATGCTGCATGCGTGGGACGACGGCATGACATCGCTGCGTTCGCCAAAGAAGAGCCTGCAATTCAGCGGGCTCAAGCCGGCCATCGAAGCAGCGGGATTTTCGGCGCCGGAGCCGCCCGAGCGGTCAAGAGAAGTCATCGGGCATTCGCCGCTGCTCGGCAGGCGCAAGTGATCGTGATCCATGCAAGAAAGCCCGCGACGTAACGCACGTCGCGGGCTTTTCTTTTCAACCGCAACGCTACCGGCTACCCGGCAGCTGCATTGCCATCAAACCGCCACCGCGCTCAACGCATCTTCCGTGAGCCAGAGCGACTCCGTCAGATCCTGCTCGTTCAGATTGAGCCCCTCGCCGCCACGATCGACGACGATAAAGTCGCTCATCTCGCCCAACGCGATCAGCGGATGGTGCCATACGCCCTTCGCGTAGTTGACGCCCTGCCAACCACTCGTGACGAACGCGCGAATCTTCGCCGCGTCGAGTTCGCCCGCGGGCGCTACGACGACCAGATACGGCTTGTCGTTCAGCGGCACGAATGCCTGGCTGCCGAGCGGATGACGCTCGAGCATCTTCACTTCGAACGGCAGCGCGCGCGGCTGGCCACGAAACAGATTGAGCAGCGTGCGGCCGTGCTCGTCGGTCACGTCGACTTTCGCGAGGTCGTGATAGCGGATCGTCGTGCCGCGGTTGATCGGAATCTGCTTCGCGCCTTCGAGTTCGATCACGTCGCCGAATGCGGCGAACGCCTTTTTCGTCAGCGGTTGGATGGCGAGCGTTTTCATTCGAGCGTACCCCACAGACGCAGACGCGACACACCGCCGTCCGGATAGATGTTGAAGCGCACATGCGTGACGGGCCCGAGCGCCGCGATCTCGCTTTCGAAGAAATGCTGCTTGTCCATCTGCAGTTTCTGTTCGCCGAGCAGCACCGGCCAGAACATCGCCTGCGTGACGAGCGAACTATCGGTGCCTCCCTTCACGTACGCGGCCTGGATCGAGCAGCGATCCGGATAGTTGCCCTTGAAGTGCGCGGTGTCGACTTCGATCTTGCGGATCACGCCCGGCTGCGCGAGCGCGATGATCGCCCAGTCGTTGCCCGGCTCGCGACGACGACGCGTTTCCCAGCCATCCCCCATATTCACGCCGCGGCCCGGCATCAGCAGCGTCGAGGCCGCGCCGAAATGCTGGTTGTTCGCGCCGACCAGATACGCGCCGTTTTCCATCGCGGCGAGATCGAACTGCTCGGTGCGGCTCGCGCCCGCCCAGTCCACCTGCGGCTGACCGTACACACGCAGACGCGCGATGCCGCCGTCCGGATAGATGTTCACGCGCAGATGCGTGTACGCGTTCGCGTCGGCGACTTCGAGGTAGTGGTGGCTATTGCCCTGCAACGTGGTGGACGGCACGATCTCGGTCCATTGCGTCGACTGGTTCGGCTCGCCATCGACGACCCGCGCCGCTTCCACCGACGCCGCCGGCGGGAAGTTGCCGGTGAAGTGGCTGGTGTCGAGGTCGAGTCCCTTGATCACACCGGGCCGCGCGAGCTTGACGACGCACCAGTCGTAGCCGGTCGTGCGCTTGCGGCGCGTTTCCCAGCCGTCCATCCACTTGCCGTTGTCGTCGTACTTGCCCGGAATGAAGACGGCCGGTTCCGGATTCAGCATGCGGTCCTTCGGCGCGAAGAATTCGTCGCTAGACTCGAGCGCCTGCGCGCCCAGACGCGGGTCCGCCAGATTCACGTAACGGCGCGTGAACTCCGGTGCGTTGGGGTCGAGAATCGGAAGTGCCATCTTTGTCGTCCTTGATATCGATTGGTGCGGGAAAAACGTTGCGGCTCGCCGCGCGACGCGGTGCGCGTCACACGCCGATCAGGTCGTCGAGCCGCAAACGTGCAATGCGATAGATCTGATCGAGGCTCGCGCGCATCTCGTCGGCGCGGCTATTGTTCATGCGCGATTCGAAGTTCGCGATGATGCCGTGGCGGTCGTAGCCGCGCACCGCGAGAATGAACGGAAAGCCGAACTTCTCGCGATACAGGTGATTGAGCGCATGCAGCTTGTCGAACTCTTCCTGCGTGCATTGCGCGAGCCCGGCGCCGCTTTGCTCGCGAGTCGATTCGGCGGTCAGCTCGCCACGCACCGCGGCCTTGCCGGCCAGCTCCGGGTGCGCGTTGATCAGCGCGAGCTGCTTGTCCTCGCCCGAGGTTTCGACGATCTGCGACATGCTCTGATGCAGCTCGTCGATGCTCGCGAACGGCCGCTGCCGCGCCGCAATCTCCGCGACCCACGGCGAGTGCTCGAAGATGCCCGACAGCGTCGCAACGAACGCGTCGGTCGAGAGGCTGTTGAGTTGGTCCAGGGTGTATTGCATCGCCTTCATGCCGCAGCCTCGCGGTTGTCCTGTTGGTAAGGATGAGTCTCGTGCCAGTGCCGCGCGATATCGACGCGCCGCGATACCCATACGCGATCGTGCTGTTCGATGTGATCGAGAAAGCGCTGCAGCGCGCGGAAACGCCCCGGCCGTCCGAGCAGCCGGCAGTGCATACCGATCGACAGCATCTTCGGCACTTCGTCGCCCTCTTCGTACAGCACGTCGAACGCGTCGCGCAGGTAGGTGAAGAAGTGGTCCGCGGTGTTGAAGCCTTGCGGCGTCGCGAAGCGCATGTCGTTGGTGTCGAGCGTGTACGGCACGATCAGTTGCGGCACGCTCTTGCCACCCGCCACCTCGACGTCCATCCAGAACGGCAGGTCGTCGCCGTAGTAATCGGAGTCGTACAGGAAGCCGCCGTATTCGGCGACCAGCCGATGGGTATTCGGACTGTCGCGGCCGGTGTACCAGCCGAGCGGCCGCACGCCGGTCACGCGCTCGATCGCCTCCATGCCGAGGCGCATGTGCTCCGCTTCCTTCTCCGGCGACATGTCCTGATAGTGAATCCAGCGATAGCCGTGGCACGCGATCTCATGCCCGAGTTCGACGAACGCCCGCGCGACTTCCGGATTCCGCTCGATCGCCATGCCGACGCCGAATACCGTCAGCGCGAGATCACGTCTTTCGAATTCGCGCAGGATGCGCCACACGCCCGCGCGCGAGCCGTATTCGTAGATCGACTCCATGCTCATGTGCCGCGCCGGATACGCCGCCGCGCCAACGATCTCCGACAGGAACTGCTCGGAACCGGGGTCGCCGTGCAGCACGCAGTTTTCGCCGCCCTCTTCGTAGTTGAGGACGAATTGCACCGCAACGCGCGCTCGCCCCGGCCAGTTCGCGTGCACCGGGTGGCGGCCGTAGCCGATCAGATCGCGTGGGTAGTTCGGGTCGAGTGGCATGGTTTGACGGATGCGTAGTGACGGGACCAGGAATTCGCGTGAAGCTCGCGCATGAAGCTCGAGCTCGAAACTCCTCGGCAACGACGCCGGAACTGACCTTTGCAAGCGCTCGTTCGGCGGCTTCAGCGGCGGCCGAAGCCGCCGCACCGAGTTGACCCAGTGTAGCGAAAACGCCCCGGTGAGCCCATACGGCCGGGCAGATAGTGCGTGTTACAGCGAGTGTATGTGCGCGTCCGCCTGGGTCTCCGCCGAGTCGGCGTTTACCCGCAGCGGGCCGGGGCTGAACGACGCGAGGGCGCCGTCGTAGCGCTTCGTGAGCGGCCGTGCATAGTCGCCGCGCTTGGCCGTCGCGAGACGCAGCGCCACCAGTGCCTCGGTCCATTTGACGGCCACCGTCACGCCTTCGATCACCGGCGCGCCGAGCGCGTCCTCGATCTCCGCGCATAGCTCGGCCATGCCCGCGCAACCGAGCACGATCGCGTCCGACCCATCCTCGTCGAGCGCGCGCCGGCATTCGTCGAGGATGATGCGGCGCGCCGCCGAGCCGGGCTTGTCGAGATCGAGCACGGCGACGTCGGTCGCACGCACGTTGCGGCAGAAGCGCTTCATGCCGTAGCGCTCGGCCAGATGCCAGGCCATGCCGCAGGTGCGAGCGAGCGTCGTCACGACCGAAAAGCCCGGCGCCAGCACGCTCGCCGCGTGCATCGCCGCCTCGGCGATGCCGATCACCGGCCCGCGCGCCAACTCGCGGGCCGCGTAGAGACCCGGGTCGCCGAAGCACGCGATCACGTAGCCGTCGCAGCCTTCGCGCTCGCCGGCCGCGACTTCGGCGAGCAGACCGGGCGTGGCGAGCGCTTCGTCGTAATAGCCTTCGATCGACGGCGGGCCCATCGTCGGATTGACGGCGATCACTTCGGTGCCGGGCGCGGCGACCTCGCGCGCGCAGCGCCCCATCGCCTCGGTCATGCGGCACGTCGTGTTCGGATTGATCAGTTTGATACGCATGGCGACTCCTGTTCGACTCATATTGCAGCGGCGAAAACCTGGCGCTCCATGAAGCTCAGCGCGCGAGCATCCGGTAAAACAGCGCGCCGAGTCCCGCGCCGATGAACCACGAGAAATTCGCGAGGCCGTCGAGGCCCGGCACCATCACGCAGATCACCGCGATCACCGCGGCCGGCAGCAACGCGGCCACCGCGCGATAGTTGACGCCGTTGCGATACCAGTACGAGCCGTTCGGCGCAACCGTGTACAGATCGTCGAGCACGATCTTCTGACGCTTGACCAGATAGAAATCGACGATCAGGACGCCGTACAAAGGTCCGATGAAGCTGCCGAGCACGTCGAGCGTGTAGTGAATCACGGCCGGATTGTTGAACAGGTTCCACGGCGTGATGAACACCGACGCGACCGCCGCGAGCATGCCGCCCGCACGCCAGCTGATGAGGCGCGGTGCGACGTTCGAGAAGTCGAAGGCCGGCGACACGAAGTTCGCGACGATGTTGATGCCGATCGTCGCGATCGTGAAGGTCAGCGCGCCGAGAATCACCGCCATCGGATAGTCGATGCGGCCCACCGTTTCGACCGGGTCCGTGATCAGCTCGCCGAACACCGGCAGCGTGGCCGCGGTCGTGATCACCGTCACCAGCGAGAACGCGAGGAAGTTGACCGGCAGGCCCCAGAAGTTGCCGTGCTTGACGCTGCGAAAGCTCTTGCCGTAGCGCGAGAAGTCGCCGAAATTCAGCATCGGTCCGGAGAAGTACGACACCACCAGCGAGATCGCCGTGATCATCACCGGCAGCACTTCCATGCCGTGATATTTGACGCCGCCGAGGTTGATGCCAATGTTGCGCCAGCCCGCGCGATACACCATGTAGCCGGCGAGAATGAACATCACGACGTAGACGGCCGGTCCGGCGAAATCGATGAACTTCTTGATGGTCTCCATGCCATGCCAGAACACCAGCGCCTGCAGTACCCACAGCAGCATGAAGCCGGCCCAGCCGAGCGTCGACAGACCGAGCAGGCCATGCCGATGCACGTCCGCGTATGGCAGCAGTTGAGGCACGAACTTCAGCACGACGATCACGAGCGCGCTCGACGCGAGATAGGTCTGGATGCCATACCACGCGACCGCAATCAGGCCGCGGATCACCGCGGGAACGTTCGCGCCGAGCACGCCGAAGGTCGCGCGGCACGCGACCGGATACGGCACGCCGTTCAGCTGGCTCGGCTTCGCGATCAGGTTGCACAGCACGTTCACGAGCGTGATGCCGACGAGCAACGCGACCAGCACCTGCCAGCTCGTCAGGCCGAGCGCGAAGAGACTCCCCGCGAAGACATAGCCACCCACGCTGTGCACGTCCGACATCCAGAACGCGAAGATGTTGTACGCGGTCCAGTTCTGCGCGCGCAGCGGCGCGAGGTCCGCGTTGTAGAGCCGCTCGCTGTAGCCGGCCGGCATCGACGGATCGGTCTGGGCCGTGCCGTCCGGGTAGTTGGAGATGGGGTGACTGCCTGGCGCTGCACTGAACTGAGCCATGATTCCTCCTTTGGATAGGGACCGTCGAAAGCGCATCGACGGACATTGCATCGGCCATGCCAGTTGCTCGCTTCTTGCCCTGTATGGGTCGCAGAAGTCGGCGTCGTGGTCCCGGACCGTGCCGCGCGTGTCTCCGTACTGACGTACTTGTGGTTGTCGCATCGCCGGCCGCCGCGGATTTCCGGCGATGCGTCGCTACCCTGAGGTCCGTCGTCTCGCGACGGACGTGCGTGTTCAGGCCGGCGGCGCTCACGCGAGGCCGCCCTGCCGTGCATCTATCGGTTCAGTTCAATTCAGTGCGGCGCGCACCAGCAACGGGCGCTCGCCTGCTACCTGCCTCAGCCTGGGGTGGAGTTGGCTTCGGCTCTTTACGTTGATGTTTCTTTCGGCGCGATCGCACCGAATACTTCGTGCAGATCCGCTGCACCGCGCGCGGGGCGCTCCAGCATCTTCAACTCGACGCTTTGCAGATGGCGCGACATCAGCGCGGCCGCCTGCTTCGCATCGCCGGAGTCGAGCGCGGCGAGAATCGCTTCGTGGTCCTCGAACGAGCACGGGCTGCGTCCGAGCGACTCGTACAGCGCGGAAATCAGCGTGGAACGCGCGACCAGCCCGTTCAGGCAATCGCACAGCACCGAGTTGCCGGTCAGGTTCGCGAGCTCCGTATGAAACTCGCCCGACAAACGGATCCATGCCGGAAAATCCCGCGTTTCGAATGCCTTGCGTTCCCGGCCGATCATGCCGCCGATGCTCTTCAGACGCCGCATGCCGTGTCCGCTACAGATCTTTTCGACGACGGCCAACTCGATGATGCGGCGCATTTCGAACACCTCGTGCACCTCCTGCAACGACGGACTCGCGACGAACGCGCCACGGTTCGGCTCGAGATCGACGAGCCGCTCACCCGCCAGCTGCGACAGCGCCTGACGGATCGGACCGCGCTTCACGCCGAATACTTCGCATAGCTGAGCTTCGGTGAGCTTCGCGCCGGGTGCCAGCCGATGCTCGAGGATCGCCGCGCGGATGCGCTCGGCGATTGCTTCAGGCTTCGAACTGTTCGCGACTGATTCGGTGTCGGACATGATTGGCGTCTCGGTATGTTGGTCATCATAGGACGGACACAAATATTGTCAACAATTTTTGCGTCGATTTTCGACAGTTCTCGCGCTGCGGTGCGTCAGGAAAGGCCTGCAAGTCAAGCTGCGCGGCTGTCTGGCGGAAATATTACCCGTTTTCACCGCGCGAAGCCGACTGTTGGCGGCCGGGTTTTTGTCAACAAAAACTGAAAACATTGGTGACGGGTTTGAGTGGTGGTGAGCTGCATACTGCAGACAGTTAGTTGCGTTGGTAACGCGAAAAAAAACGGGCGATCCGCCCGCCTCTGTCCCACCCACGCGGGCTTCAGCCAAGGCTCGGATAGCCCGATGCCGTCAGCCTGAAGCCATGCGCATTCGCGACCAGATGCGCATTAGCGCCGACCGGCAGCGTCACCATGTTGTGGACATGCCCGAACTGCAGCCCCGTCACGACTGGAATGCCGATCAGCGAGCGCACTTGCTCGACCATCGCCTGCAGGTCGTAGCCATTGTCGTAGTCGTAGGGCTTGCCGCCCGTGAAGTCGCCGAGCACGAGCGCCTGCTGCTGCGCGAGGATGCCGGCCAGATGCAGCTGATAGATCATCCGCTCGATGCGGAACGGCTGCTCGTTGACGTCTTCGACGAACAGGATGCCGCCCTGCACCGGCGGCATGTACGGCGTGCCGACCAGCGACGCCACCACCGCCAGATTGCCGCCCCACAGCGTGCCCGTCACATCGACGTTCTGCGCTTGCGGCGTGTTGCTCGCGATCGTGAGGGTCGGCTGCGTCAATGCCGACCAGAAATGCCGCACCGTGAATTCGCTGAGCTCCTCGGCGCCGAAATCGCTCATCAGCATCGGGCCGCCAAAGGTCTTCAAGCCGGCGCGCGCGAGCAGCGCCAGTTGGATCGCGGTGAAGTCGCTGTGACCGACGAGCGCGATCGGCTGATCGGTGAGCCGCCGCTGCAGGCCTTCGTAGTCGAGACCGTGCAGAATCCGCACCGCGCCGTAGCCGCCGCGCACGGCCAGCACGACATCGGGCAACCCGCGCGATGGATCGGCGAGCCGGTTCAGATCGGCCGCGCGCTCGCCGTCGGTGCCGGCGAAGCGCTGGTAGCGCCGCTTTGCGGCCGCCTCGCCGTCGACACGATGCCCCTGCGCCCGCAGCCGATGTAACGCGCGATGCAACACCTCCGGATCATGCGGATAGCCGGATGGCGCAATCAATTCGATGGTGCGATGAGCGGTCATGGCGAGACCCCTTGGGCGTTGTTGTTTTAGAGCGGCGTGGTTGGGAGCGGTTCGTCGCTCGGGGGTGTTGCGGGGTCAGTGGCGGTGCCAACGGACCCTTCAGCCACTTCACCACGAGCCGCCGCGCGCGCTGTGCGGCTCGCGCGACGCCGCTCGGCAAAAAACGACTTGAGCGCGGCACCGCATTCGGCTTCGAGGACACCGCCGCTGACCGTCGTGTGATGGTTCAGCTGAGGATTTGCGAACGCATCGACCACGCTGCCGCACGCGCCGGTTTTCGGATCGCGCGCGCCGAACACGACACGCGCGATGCGCGCGTGCATGATCGCGCCGGCGCACATCAGGCAAGGCTCGAGCGTCACATAGAGCTCGCAACCCGGCAGACGATAATTTTCGAGCGACTGCGCGGCGGCGCGCAGCGCAACCATTTCGGCGTGCGCGGACGGATCGTGCGCGCCGATCGGATGATTGAAGCCCGTGGCGATGACTTCGTCACCGCGCACCAGCACCGCGCCGACCGGTACTTCGCCGGCCGCGCGCGCTTCTTCGGCGGCGGCCTGAGCGAGCGCCATGAAGCGCAAGTCGCGTTCGGAGACGATGGGAGCTTCGGAATTTCCGGGAGGGATGGCAGGACCGGCCACAGGTCGATCAGCCGCCGGCGCGGACACTGCGCCGATGCTAGCGTCAACGGACTTCTCGCCGTCCTCGGTTTGCGCCGAAGAGCCGATCGAGGCGGGACACGCGAGCGGCTCGTTCACTGTGAACCTGCTCCCGCCACATCGACATTGCCCACGCGTTCCGACAGACGTTCGGCGATGCGGCGGCAATATTCGCGCGGCAGGACCATCGGGCCGCCGCGCAGCGATTCGAGCGCCATGTCGAGCGCGAGCATGCGGGCCTGGAGACGGCAACGGGTCGCCTGATCGCTCACGGCATTCAGCTCCGTTTGCAGGTCGCGCAACGCGCGAAGCTGCTCGACGGCGGGCGGCACGAAGCCCGCGTTTTTCAGAATCCGGTTGGCGACGCGCACCTCTTCCGGCACCAACGCATCATCATCGAGGGCCAGCGGCGCGCCCGCGCCCGGCAAGTCGTCGAACTCTCCGCGCGCGGCGGCGGCAATACGCTGTTCGACAAGCGCATCAAGCAATTTCATCTGCAATCCACTACGTTGCGGCCCGAGCATTCTATCAGGGAGTGCACGCGCGTTCAGTGCTCCCCCGACGGCATAAAAGCGCCGATTTGCCGGCTATTCGGCGTTTGACGGTGCTTCAGCGTCGACTTAGAGTAGGTCATCGAGCCGTACGACGCGCGCAGCGCTTGACTGGCGCGGCAAACCTTGATTTTTCCTCTCGTCGAAGCCGATGCCGCGATGTCATTCAAACCGATCAACCGTCCCAGTACTTTTCCCGTTGCGCATCCGCGTCCTGTCGGCGCCGTGCAGCCGGTGCGAGGGAGCCCGCACACGTGTCGGCGCATCGGCGTGGGTACCGCGCTGACGGCGATTGCCGCGGCCTTGCTGCTTTGCGGCTGCGGCGTCTTTTGCGGCGGCGCCGCGGCAAGCGGTGGCGCCTATGCCGGAGGCTGCGGAACAAGCGTGCGGTTCTAACGGATGCCAGGCGATACACTCGCGCATTCGACGCCGCGGTGTCCGGCGCGCCCCCCGCTCCTCAGCTTCGCCCCACCAACGGCCAGCGCGCGAGAACGATATGTTTGGATCGTCCCAGCAGGCTGTGCATCAGCACAAACTCGCGCACGTTCCAGCATGCCGGCTCGGCCGGACGGCGCTCGATCCACGGCATCCCGTACGCCAGCGTCACGTGCGGCGTAAAACGTGCATCGGGCTCGATGCCGTCGTCCCGCAAGCTCGCTTCGAGCGCATCGTGAAGCGCCTGCAGTCCGCGCACACCGTGCTCGCCGACGAGCACCGCCGGCCCGAGCCGCGGCTTTTTCGCGAAGCTGGCGATCGCGTCGAATTCGACCGTAAACGGCGCCATGCTGACCAAGGCGGCCGCCCGTTTCGCCGCCTCGACCACATCCGCCGGCAAGCCGCCCGTGAAATTGCCGAGATGCCTCAGCGTCACGTGCAAACGGTTCGCCGCGAGCGCTTTGCCGCGCACGCCGCTGCGCCCGCGTACCTCCGCGCAAAGCTGTTGCGCGAACTTCGCCATGCCGGCCGCGGTATTGGCATCGGGATAAATCGCGAAAAACAGCCCGTCGGTGGGCGGGGGCGGCGCCTCTAGCCCGGGCAACCACAGTTGTTCAGGCATCGCGCCTCGTTCCCTGGCTGAATTTTTCTGCCGATTCGCATACCGCCGCACAAGCGGCCCATTGCAGCCATGTTACTGTATATTCATACAGTATGACAGGCCATGCGCAATCACAGCGCGCCACTGGCCGGCCGGCTTGCCGATGCGCTTGTACCAAAGCTCGATGGACGACTTAGCAGCCGGCGACAACGAATGCTCGGCGCGTCTTGATCAGATTCACGTCGCGCGTAACGAGCGGCGCTTCGAGCCGGTGCGCGACCAGATCGCGGTGCGGAAACGACGCCAGCGGAATACCCGGAAAAATCGCGATGCCAAGACCGCCCACCTGGGGTTACCGCCGAATCGTGTCGTCGAGATGGGGCGCGGCTCGATCTGGTCTGATGCCGGCGTCAATCGCGGCGCCGTTCAAAACCTGCGAATCCAGCGGCCCAAAACAAAAAAACCCGCGAAAACGCGGGCTTTGATGTGTTGTGTTGCCAGGTCGTGCCGGTACGGTCGGGACGGCTGATCACTCCCACTCGATTGACAACCACCCGCCGCAAACCCAACGCTGGGCCTGACTCGGATCCCATAGCGCCCGCCGATACCGTCAGCGATACCGGCATTCCCGCTCGGCACTCAACGGCCTTAGGTGGGCCGCGTCGGAAAATCGGCGCGGCCTGCTTAAGAAAGATCGTCTAAGCCACGCATCTCGAGATGACTTCGGAGGTTGATACCGTCAGCGATACCGTCAGGTCACAACTGCCTGACTGAGACGGCCGGCGGCTGATCGGCCAGAGCCGACGCTCGCCGAACCGGCAGTGTGCGGCGGGTCCAGGCCGCTTTGCTGACCTCTGTTGATGCGCCTTGAAGAGGATGCGGCAGACTGTGCGAAGGTGGCGGCTGAATAGACAGACCCATGTCCCGATTGCCGACCTGGCGATGCTATACATCCCAGTGATACAAGGGTGGTGGAACTACTATGGTGCGTTTTACCAGACGGCCGTGCTTCGTTTCTTTCAGCACATCGATCCTGCGCTTGAACGTTGGGCGCGGCGAAAGTACAAGGCTCTTCACGGTCGCCATCGACGTAGTGTGGAGTGCGTGCGCAAGATGCAGGTCGCCAGCCCAACGTTGTTCCATCATTGGCGTGTCGCCGGACCAAAGGTTGGATAACGGGAGCCGTATGACGCGAGAGTGTCACGTACGGTTCTGCGAGAGGCTCGGGGTGGGACTCCCCGAGCCTACTCACCACTTTGGGATGAAAGCGCACATTGGTGTGGACCAAGAGTCGGGCCTGGTCCATACCGTGATCGGCACAGCGGCCAACGTTCATGACATCAATGCGGCCGAAGCGTTGTTGCACGGCCGAGAAACGGATGTGTCCGCCGACGCCGGCTACCGAGGTATCGAAAAGCGCTGCCAGGAGAACCCGGTTCGCTGGCATGTCGCGATGCGACCAGGCAGGCGTAGACAACTGGACCTGAACGATCGTCTGGACGCGATATTCGGGCCGGCATCCGCGCCAAGGTTGAACATCCGTTCCGCGTGCTCAAGCAGCAGTTTGGCTATACGAAGACCCGGTACCGAGGGTTGATGAAGAACACCGCGCAGATCACGACACTGTTTGCGCTGGGCAACCTGTGGATGGCACGCAAGGCTTTACGCAAAGCTTGAAACGCTCGGGGATTAAGGCCGCGAGTCTCGGCAAACCGAGGTCGTCATGCTTGGAAAGCCGGACGCCCAACCTGCCAGCAGACTCTTACGGCAGATACGACCAAAGTGGCAAAAGATCAGTGCTCCGAAAACGAGTTGTGCAGAACTTCCTTAGCACTTTGCCCCTTCGTTCATGGCCATCGCCGTTTATCGTTTGCCTGATTCTGGGATCCCGGCGCCGCATGAAGGGGCGACTACAGCTTGTAGATCATCCGTTCGTTCATTCTCGAACTGGTACAACGCCATGAGCGCGCCCTCAGCGAGATAGCGACCGCCTTGAGGACTGGGCGACCTTCGGCAACGAGCAAAAACCGGCAGGGCGAGAACCTTGGGCGGGCTGACGCGGTTCGTCAAAACCACGCGAACCTAGGGCTGTTGAGTATCCCCGATGGCGACAACTGAGTCTCATTGAGCGCGCCCGTCTCTGGGTCAACAAAAATCAGTCGGCCGTCTTGTGTTCCGACGACCACGCCCCCCCCAGCCATATGCAATCGGATCCGTGACCGTCTCGCCTGATCCAGTGTTGAGCGAGCCCGAAGTCCAGACATGAGCGCCCGTTTTCGCATCGAGCCCCACCATAAAGACGTCTCCCGTGCTGCCTTGTCCAGCGGCGAAAACGACCACTTTTGGTTCGTAACTTGGGTTGTGAAGTAGGGGGACGCCAGGAAAAACGATTGGGGACGAGACCTTCCACAAAATCTCTCCCCCTGTCGCATCAAAGGCGTAGACGTTGCTGTCGAAACCTGTGGCATAAACAACATTGCCGGCGACGAACGGGCGATTGAAATTGTCATGGGCGACGTTGACGCTCTCCCAAACTAGCGAACCGTCGACGACAGACCTGGCGCGCAAACTGTTGGTATTCAAGTCGGCGTAGTAGACGGTCTCACCAATTACAGTATGTCCGGTGAGAGGATATTCGTGTAGGCTCCAAATCAGCGCACCCGTTTGCGGGTCCAAGGCCTGAAGAGATGGTGCTTTGATCGTTCCGACAATCAAGCGATACGGTTGGCCCAGTTGGAAGGCAAGCGATGCTCGAAACTGCACGCTACCGCCCATTTGCCTCACCCACTTGACGGCGCCGGTGTCGTCGTCAAGTGCGAACATCGATCCCTGTCCGGGTGGTGTCCAGTCTGTGCCTGTGCCGACGTACAGAACGCCATCCGCGTGCGCCGACTCGCCCGTCATCGCCTCGCCAACGCTAAATATCGCAGGATCCGATAGAGGGACCCCGGGCACCAGTTCGGTAATAACAGGAGGGCCGAACTTATAGATCGTGCCATCGGCTGCACCGGCATAGACCCGATGGTACGGTTCGCTCGATCGTCCAACAGGGCGAGGTGACGCAACAAGCCCAAAGTCGTTGCTTGCGTGAATATCGCCAAAGTCGACGTTGTCCAGAAAAAGGCGACCGCTCGTGACATACAGAAAGCCGGATATATGCGCCATAATCGCTCTCCTTGCCTGCTAACGTCACTCAATACTTCCGACGCATTGTTACGGTTCTCGCGAATCGACGGTACAGTAATTCAACGCTCCCTTCGGCTGGAGCAAAGACTAGGCTGCACTCAGGATAGGTCATTCTCGACGGAGTAGAGAGAGATGGACGGATTGGCGCTGGATCCTGGCGAACGTGGCGCACTCCGTTAGTGCTGCAGGTACACGTCTGTCGGTGGGCGGGCGTCACACTCGTTCGAACAGTCGCCCTCCAGAGGCACAGAGTGCGAAAGCCGCTTCGGATTTCAAACTGCAGCTATCCACAATGGATAGCCGAATAGCGCGTAGCCAGGTCGGGGTCCGTCGGTCTCTCCGGCATGAGCGGGACCGACTTCCCGCATGCGATAGAGCGTTTCGATTTTCCTGGGCGACGATGCCACGCAGCCCAGTTCCTTTGTCGCAAGTATCGGGTCAGAAGCGAAGGCATGCCACTCGGGAGACCAATCAAGCGCATCGGAATCCAGCGAGTTGTCGCGGTCGGAACCGACGCGTAAGCCAAGCACTTTCAGTTTCGCCACAAGCGAACTGGCGAGTAGTTTGTCGCGGGCATAATGAACGAACGCCTCCAACAACGTATATCCGGTGGTGCCCTCATCGTTAGTCCAAACTGGCTTGTCAGGGGCGGACACGTCCTCCAGAAGCCAAAGCGTGTCGCAACGCTGTTCTTCGATGACTGTGTAAGACACCCATAAGATGAGGCTTTCGCCGCTCTCGGCGGTACCGGGCGGCCTTCATGTAAGGCAGAACAGTCACGACGATAAGCACAAACAGGCGCTTATAGAATCGCGGCGGCTCAAAACAAGCTGGGTGTAGGTTTCCAGGACTGGACGATCCGCTTTGTCCTCCCGCCATTGGTCAGCTATTCATGGGTTCTCCTCGATAACAGTCGCCGTGATCGCGTGACCGGCATTCTGATTTGTGGCCCTCCAGATTCCTGTCTTACGAAGCTATGTGCGCGTGATCGCGTTTAACTCCTGCCGGTCAGCGAGCAGGGAAACATGCCGTTGGAGCGGCTGCATTACTACCCGCAAGCTGACAGACGGGGCTACGTGCACAATTCGGCCATTGCGGTCATTGGGCCGATCGCCGGCCGAGGGCCGCTATGGGTTGCTCTGCGGTCGTCAGACCACCGGTTACTCCGAATGACCGTGGACAACTCCCTATTAACCCGGATCTGATTTTGTCCGATGCGCATGGCCGTTTGATCCTCATCCTGGTCGAGTGCGACGAGCATTCGGGCGGCGCCCCTATCCGTGCAGCACGCGAAACGGCAAGCACCTCATGCAGCATGCGCGCAAGGCGCACTGGCAAACCTCAGTTACCGGCGCACCCCATCTTTGTGAGCAGTCACCGTGTGGCGACCCCGCTGTCATTACGGGCGCGTGACTGGAACTCGTAGATGAGAGAAAGGCTACAGACCGCGGTCAATCAACAGGCGAGACAGGACCGCGCCGATGCCTGACGAGACCACGCCCTTGCACAGGATTGCAAGACCCGATATCCCGAGAAGAGCAAAGCACACGCGACGAAAGTTAATGTCAGAGAGCGATCGATAGATACGTACACCGAGGAAGGTACCCGGCAAAACGACTACGACCGCCGCGGCGAACAAACTCCAGAATTGCGCATCGAACGTTGACGGGCGATGGATCGCTAGCATGGCTAACGCGAGCAACTGCATCGCAAAAATATAGGGTTGCACGATTGCACGCGATTCCTGTTTGGGCAGGCGCTGACGACCGATCCACAAAACAACGACTGCGCCGGGAAAAGCGGTGAATCCGCCGACGATCCCGCCCAGCACACCGATGAAAACGGGCAACCACCATCCAGCAATGGGCTGACGATGAGTAGGCGAGGCAAAAGTGGAATACAGCGCATACACTACAAGGAAAGTCCCAAAGGCAACCATCAAACCCGATGTTGGCAACGCACGCAGGATGTGCAGTCCGATCGGGATGCCAACGATGCCGCCCAATATAAAAGGCGCGGGACCGTCGGGCCACCATTCGCGTATTGGCTTGAGTTCCGTGCGAAGCTGTCTGAGCGACATTGTCTGGTTTGCTGTGGACAAGGCCATCAGCAGAGGAACGCCAACCTGAGGTGGCAGAATCCACAGGCTGGCCGCGCCAATCGCGGAGAAACCGAAACCCGATAGTCCGCTCGTGACAGCCGAAATACCAAGTATGGAGAGAAGAAATGCGATAGTCGCTTCTCCATACGACGACAGGGAAAGGGAAAGGGAGCTCATCTCGATTCAGTATGCACGTGCTGGAACGTTGATCGGCGACATTCAATAACTCATCAATCAGGTATCTCCGTGAAAGAGCACCGTCTCCAGTTCAATCGCTTCTAGCTCATCAACGGCGGCACAATGCAAAAACGATCTTCATACGGACGAATGCAATATGATTGCCATGACGCTTGGTACCGGTATACATCAAGGAAAAGGTGCGGAATTGTGCAGTTCCGACGGACCTGAACTCTTGCGAATTGGGTGTCTGGTCTCTCAGTCACCCCCTTGTGCAAGCAGCTGGTCCGGAAACATCTGGCAAAAAATCCTGCGGGTGCCTCGCGTGAGATTCCGTGTCTGCGGGCGCAACATTTCACACTCGGACACCAGGACCTTCGCATACACCGCCTCATAGACGCGCTTCACCACACCGGGCGCAACCATCTCCCGGTCGTATCCCGGAGCGATGCCGATGAGCCGCCATCCCAACGCTTCAAACGCCAGTTGCACATTCGGGATTTTCAAGGTAGCCATTCCATAGATCATTCCCATTCCGATCCGTTGCCCGATGAGCTCGGCCAGCATGATGCATTTGCGGCATAGTCCTACGCCCCGATGCTTCGGGGCGACCACTACCAGGCGGCCGTAAAGACTCAACGTGTCCAGGTCACGTTCGCAGGAGAAAAGCCCTGCCAGGCTGTGGCCTGCCCTGAGCAGCACGACGAGGACATCTTTGTCGGCTTCATCGACAAGACTGACCTTTTCACCGAAAAAATCGCCTCGCAAATAAACGCTCGCGCTACCAACGCTAATGTCAGGAAACCATTCCTTGATCGAGTCAACGACCTCGGAAATGTCACATCGCTTCAGTAATTCAAAGCGGTACCCCTTTGGCAGCGGGACTCCGGCCGCCATTTCATCGATATCGAGCCACTTCACGATGCTGCCTCTTCCTCGTTGAGCTTGAAAGCTTCGGCCATCTGCTTTCGCAAAACAAACTTCTGGATCTTGCCGGTCACGGTCATCGGAAAGCGGTCCAGGAACGCCACGTACCGGGGGATCTTGTAGTGAGCAATCCGCCCGCGACAGAACGAGCGGATCTCTTCGGCGTCCGCCGCGGCGCCTAGATGCAGGATGATGCACGCACACAGCTCCTCTCCGTATTTGGAATCCGGCACGCCAACGCACTGCACGTCCTGGATCTTCGAATAGCGATAGAGGAATTCCTCGACGTCGCGCGGGCAAATGTTTTCGCCACCGCGAATGATGAGGTCTTTCGACCGGCCGACGATCCTGCAATATCCTTCATTGTCGATGGTCGCCAGATCGCCGGTATGCATCCACCCTTCCTCGTCAATGGCCTCCGACGTTTTCTCGGGATCGTTCCAGTAGCCGCGCATAACCGAGTAGCCGCGAGTGAGCAGTTCGCCCATTGCGCCGCGTAACACGGTGCGTCCCCGCTCGTCGACGATCTTCACTTCGAGGTGAGGCTGCACCCGCCCCACCGTTGATACGCGGTTCCCCGGCGGATCGTCGAGGGCGCTCTGAAAGGAAATCGGCGACGTTTCAGTCATTCCATAGGCGATGGTCACCTGCTGCATGTTCATGCGCTCCATCACGCGCTTCATGACTTCTTCCGGGCATGGCGATCCGGCCATGATCCCGGTTCGCAACGTGTCGAAACCGTAGCGTCCGAATTCCGGGTGTGCGAGGAGCGCAATGAACATCGTCGGCACACCATGCAGAGCCGTGCACTTTTCTGCCTCAACTGTCTCAAGAACTGCCTTCGCGTCAAACGCCTCGCCGGGAAGGACCATCGTCGCGCCGTGCGTCGCACAGACCAGATTGCCAAGCACCATGCCGAAGCAGTGATACAGCGGCACTGGAATGCACAGCCGGTCCTGACTGGTCAGCTTCATTGCCTCGCCGACAAAGAAGCTGTTGTTCAGGAGATTGCGGTGAGTCAGCGTTGCGCCCTTCGGCGAACCTGTCGTGCCCGACGTGAACTGGATGTTCACCGGATCGTCGCAGCGCAGCGTCGCGCCGAGAGCCGCAAGCTCGCACAGATCACACTCGTTCGCAGGCGCGAGGAGCGCCTCGAAGTTCAGCATGCCCGCGCTCGCCTGCCCACCCAGAATGATCACGAGCCTGAGGTCTGGCAAGCGAGCGGATTTCAATTGACCGTGTGCGCAGTGCGCAACTTCGCTTGCCACGTCGCGCAGCATCTCGACATAGTCGGTACCTCGGAAGCGAGCCGACATGATCAGCGCCTTGCAGCCCACCTTGTTGAGTGCGTGCTCAAGTTCTTCTTGACGATAGGCCGGGTTGATATTGACGAGAATCAGCCCCGCCTTTGCCGCAGCAAACTGTGTCAACACCCACTCCGAGCAATTCTGCGACCAGATACCGATGCGATCTCCCGGTGCGAGACCGAGATGCATCAGCCCGACGGCGAGGTTATCGACCCGGCGCGAGAATTCGCGCCACGTCCAGCGCACATTCTGGTGAACGACCACCAGAGCTTCGTTGTCGGCATGCCGTGCGGCGACCCTGTCGATATATGCGCCCAGCGTGTCGTCCGTCAGTGGTACGTCCGTCGCGCCCACCACATAGCTTTCCTTCGTTTGCATGGCCATTCCTCGTCCTAGTCGGCACCTTGAACTTCGTCGATCTCGGCGGGTGGGCACAATGCGCCGGAACCTGTCAGCGTCGTGCGTTCGCGCGCGCTCGGAACCGCCGGCGCGGCGGCAGACGCCATCGCGCCCGAGCCGCCGCACGTGCTGCTCGCGTCTGTGGGTGTATTCGTGTCGGTGGCGGCGGCAATGATGGCCTCGGTGGCCGTTGGCTCTAGCGAAATGACGGCGGAATCGGTCCGGATAGCGACGGCGAGCAAAAATGCAACGCCGGCGATCGCAATGCAAACGCGTAAGGTTGTGCTCATTACAGATTTCCTTTAACGGTCCGTGAGGAAACACAAGTCGCGACCGCACGCGAATCCTGCAGCGGCTGCTGCCAAAACGCCGCGGCGCGTCTTGCGACCGTCTTTAGGCGAAAGCCGTGCCAGTCGCCGCCCCGTGGGTGAAATCCGGTGCCAAGTGTTTGATAATTCGAATTTTTTCGGGCGGAACAATGTCAGTGGAGGCGCACGCATCCAGCGTGCGCAAGCGCATGCCGTCACGATATTTCGTGACCTTCTCGATATATCGTGACTCTCAGACCTTCCGGATGATCGCGAGCCGCTTCATGCGCGACTCCAGCGTCGTGGGCGGCAGCCCGAGGCGTTCGGCCGCACCAGCCTTGCCGCTGACGCGCCAGTCGGTCTGCTCCAGGACCTTCAGGATATGAGCGCGCTCGGCCTCCTCGAGGGTAACCGTCTCGCAGGCCGGGGGCATGGCGTCCCTGAACCAGTCGCCAAGCGCAAGCTGGCTGCCCTGCGTCAGGATGACCGCGCGTTCTATGACGTGCTGCAGCTCCCGCACATTGCCCGGCCATCGATAGGCCCGAAGCAGGTTTAACTGCGCGTCGCCGACAGGGTCGATGTGTCTCCCATACTTCGACGCATAGTGACGCACGAAATGCTCTACGAGCGGCTCGATGTCCTCGGGCCGCGCGCGAAGCGGAGGCAGTTCAATCGGAAAAACGTTGAGGCGGTAGTACAGGTCTGCGCGAAACCGGCCCGTCGCAGCCTCTTCGGCAAGATTCCGGTTCGTGGCGGCAATGATTCGCACATCCGTCTTTTGCGTACGGTTGCTACCGACCCGTTCGAACTCGCCATTCTGAAGCACGCGCAGCAACTTCGCCTGCAGGTCCAACGCCAGCTCGCCCACCTCGTCGAGAAACAGCGTGCCTTCGTCAGCCAGTTCGAAGCGGCCGGCCTTGCGCGCCAGCGCGCCGGTGAACGCGCCCTTCTCATGCCCGAACAATTCGCTTTCGACAAGATTCGCAGGAAGCACCGCGCAGTTGAGCTTGACAAGCGGTTTGCCACCACGTGCGCTCATACGATGGACAGCCTGGGCGATCAGTTCCTTGCCTGTGCCAGTCTCGCCGGTCACGAGCACCGAGGCGTCGGTCCCGGCCACCTGACGCACGTGCTGCAGGACGCCTTGCAGGCCGGCCGTGCCGACGAGATTCGCGCCCGCCTCGGCTTCGAGCAATTCGTCCTGAAGGTAGCGGTTCAGGCCGCGCAACTGACCGACCTCCACCTCCGCCTTCCTGCGTTCCTCGATATCGCGTATGAACAGGATGTAGATCGGCTGATCGCACGCCTCCGCAGATGACAGGCTCGCTTCGATCGGAAAGGACTCGCCGTCGGCACGCACGGCGCTATGCCCATCCGGCAGCCAGATCGGCGCACGCCGTTGATTGCCTCTCATGAAGTCGCCAACCAGGTCGTACAACGAGGGCGAGAAGAACGCCTTGCAAGGCCGCCCGACGACGGAGTTCGCGGGACAGCGGAACATCCGCTCGGCAGCGCGATTGAAAAGTGTAATGCGGCCGTCGCTGTCAAACGCGACGATTGCGTCCGTCGCCGATTCGATGATCCGCGACAGCCGCTCCTCGCTTTCCTGGAGGCGCAATTTGAGCTGCTGTAACTCGAGATGCGTATTGACACGCGCGAGCACTTCCTCGTGTTGGAACGGTTTGGTGATGTAGTCGACGGCGCCGAGCTCGAGGCCCTTGACCTTGTCTATCGTGTCGGTGAGGCCCGTCATGAAGATCACCGGAATCTCGCGGGTCGCGGGATTCGCCTTCAACTGCCGGCAGGTCGCAAATCCGTCGAGCCCCGGCATCATCACATCGAGAAGGATAAGTGCCGGTTGGGCATAGGCGATCTGCTCGAGCGCGCTTTCGCCGTCTTCGGCGACCGAAACGGTGAAGCCCGCGCCGCTCAGCAAATCGAGCAAGACGGAGAGATTGGCCGGGACGTCCTCCACGACGAGAATCGGCGCCCTCTGTACATCGGCCGAGCTCATGGTGTGCCTGCGAAACTCTTGAGCCATCGACGCAGTTCCTTCATCTGGTACGCGTCGCCCATCGCTATGATGCGCTCGGTGAATGGTGCGTAGATCGGATCTTCGTTCGCCAGTGCGTTCGCCTCGATCAATAGTTGCCTGACGTCACCGCGCGAGGCGAAGTCGATGAACGTCAGTAGTCGTCCGCAAGGCGGTGCGATCAACGGTGCCAGCCGCTCACGCTCGCTGTTCGGGTCTTTGGGCGGCGCACGAAGCAGCGTGAGTCCGAGATGCTCACATAGCAGTTCAAGCAGCTTTTCCTGCCTGAATGGCTTGGGGATGAACTCGTTTGCCCCCGATTCGATGCAGCGTGCACGGTTGTGTTCGAAGGCGCTTGCGGAGATCGCAAAGATGACCGTGCCCGCGAGATCCGGCATCGTGCGAATCTGTGCCGTTGCGGCAAGACCATCGAGGCGCGGCATCCGCATATCCATCAGGATGGCGTCAGGTTTCAGGCGCGCGGCTTCGTGGACCGCCTCGAGGCCGTCAGCGGCCTCATGCACTTCGAAGCCGAGCGGAATTAGCAAGTCGCTCAGCAGGCCGCGTCCGTCCTGGTCGTCGTCGACGACCAATATGCGGCGCCTCGCGCCCGCCACCCCCGTTACGGGCCCGTTCGTGGCTGCCGGCGTCGGCGCGGAAACTGGCCGCAGTTCAAGCTCGAACCAGAAGCGGCTGCCTTCGTGTGGCTTGCTGGCGACCTGCAGTTCGCCCCCCATCAAGTGCACGAGCCGTTTGCTGATCGCGAGTCCAAGTCCCGTACCCTCCGCGATCATCGACGGATCGCGAACCTGATGAAACACGTCGAAGATCTCGGACAGGTGTTCCGGCCAGATCCCAAGGCCCGTATCCTCGACGGCAAAACAGACGGCGCGCTCGTGCATGCTCGTACGCAAGACGACCTCGCCGTGCCGCGTGTATTTGATCGCGTTATCAAGAAGATTCATCAGCACCTGACACAGGCGGCGCTCATCGGCGCAAACCACTGCCGGAACGTCGGCGCCCGGCGCGAACGTGAATGCAAGGCCTTTCGACTGGGCGCGGCTGCGCGTGATCTCGACGATGCTGTCCAGCATCCGGTGCAGATCGACGTTTTCGGCAACGATGTCCAGCGTCCCGGCTTCGATCTTGGCCATGTCGAGGATCTCTTCGATCAGGCGCTGCAGATGCTCCCCGGATTGCTGGATGACGTTGAGTGCCTTGCGTTGTCGCTGCGAGAGTTCCTCCTCGCACCGCAATAGTTGCGCGTAGCCGAGAACGCTGTTGAGCGGCGTGCGCAATTCGTGGCTCATGCTGGCGAGAAATTCGGACTTGGCGCGGCTGGCCTTTTCCGCCGCCTCCTTCGCCTCGTGCAACTCTGCTTGCGTGCGCTCGCGCGCCGTGATGTCGCGGACCGTGGCGGTGACGAGCTTCGGGTCGCCGAGGATCGGTGTCAAGGAAATTTCGACCGGAAACTCCGTGCCGTCGGAACGCAGCGCCTGAACCTCGATTCGTCTGCCCAATAACGGACCCTCTCCTGTCGCGAGATATTTCGCCAGCCCCCGACGGTGCGCGTCGCGAAGGGATGGCGGGATGATCAGTTCAGCCAGTTCGCGTCCGATTACACCCTCGCGCTGGTAGCCGAACGTTCGCTCGGATGCGGGATTGAACTCGATGATCCGTCCGGCGTGGTCGATGCTGATGATGCAGTCCATCGACGCATCCAGAATGCCGCGCATGCGTGCCTCGCTCTCTCGCAGAGCTGCCTCGGCACGTTTGCGTTCGCTGATATCGATGATGCTGCCGCGCACCAGCCTGCGTGACGCATCAGGTAACCGCACCAGGCGGACCTCGCAAGGAAAGAGCGCGCCCGCGGCGTTCAAATGCGTCCACTCGAATACAGGCACACCGCCGTCGAGCGCTTCCAGAACCTTCTCCCGCGCCGCGACGGCCGAGGGCCGGCCATCGGGCTGACACTCGGGGCTCAGCTCGACGGGTCCCAGGCGAAGCAGCGTCGTGCGATCGTATCCGTAAAGACGCGCCGCCTGCTCGTTCGCCTGGACGAAGCGCAGTGTATCGACGTCCAGTAGCGTGATCGCATCGGGCGAATAGGCCAGCATCGTGGACAAGCGTTGCTCACTCGACCGCAACGCCTGCTCCGTGCGCTTGCGCTCCCCAATGTCGATGATGCTGCCGCGGACGAGCCTGCAACTGGTGTGCGGCAGGCGAACCAGCCGGATTTCGCAGGGAATCAGTTCGCCCCTTACATTCTGATGCGTCCACTCGAACACCGGCGTGCCCCCCTGGAGCGCTACGTCAAGGTATTCGCGCCGGGCCACGCTCGATAGACGGCCGTCCGGCTGCCGTTCGGGACTGAGTCTGGTCGGATCGATCTGCAGCAGCGATTGGCAGTCGTAGCCGAACAGCAACGCGGCCTGCTTGTTCACCTGAATGTAGCGGTCGGCGTCCACGTCAAACACGAGAATGGCGTCAGGCGCGTACGCGACCAGTGTGGCGAGACGCTGCTCGCTCTCACGCAGCGCTTCTTCAGCACGTATGCGTTCATCGCGCTCGACGGCGAGCGCGATCAGATTCGCGAGCGCGATGCCGAACAGGCGATCTTCGGGCGTCCACGGCGTCCGGGGCCCGAGCTGTGCGAGACGCAGCACACCGTCCACACGGCCGTGCAGGTGAATCGGAACGTCCAGCATCGCCGTGACGCCAAGCGGCATCAGGTAGGTCTTGAAAAATTCCTGAGTCCGAGGATCCGCATGAGAGTCATCCACGACGATAACTTCACTCGTCACAAGTGCCTGAAAATAGGCTGGATAGTCTTCAACCCGGATCTCAACGCCGTCGGTGTGGCGGTTGTGACGGCTCTCGTAGAGATCAAGACAACGAATGGCCGAACGTGTCTCCGTATAGCGCCACAGGCCTACACGTTCGACACCCATCAACCGGGCTGCGGTCTCCGTGACGAACTGCAGCCTCTCCTTGAGACTGCCGCCCTGATGCCCATCCATCCGGGTCAGTGCCGCCAGCGCCGTTTGCTGCTCGAGTAATCGTTCGCGTCGGCCCGGCGGTGCGAATGGTCGCTCCGACGTCGTCACTTTGGCTACTCCTCAGACTCTGCAGAAAGGCTTCACAGAGGCCGGTTCGAAACGGGGGCTATTCGTTCATTTGTGTGTTGCCGGTCTGTCAAAGCGGCTTTCGAACATCGCGGACTTTCAATTTTTTTACTGTACACCGTCCGTGTTGTCCTGGACAGGACGATGGTCCAGCCCACCGTGCCACCGTCAAGCAAGTTGGCCACGAAACGGCAAACGGCGCAGTAGCGAAGCGTTTCTTTAAACGCATGATGCAATACTGAGTGCGATGCGCGCTTGTGGCGAAGGAGACATCCTCGAATCGGGGTGCGAGTAACACCGTCTCTTGGTAAGTGTTGCTGCTGCTCATGTCGCGACTGGTATCGCTTGAAAGCTATGGGCGAGTGCGCAAGGGAGACCGTTTCACCATCGATACAACTCGACGCTAAATGCGGAGACCGCTCCGGGTCGAACTGAGCCGAACACGTGCGACCGGGATCGGCCACGAAGAGCCTTTTGCTCGTACCACGAGTCGGACATTTGGGTGATTGCTACGCGTCACGAGCTAGCCGTTCGACGGCCGGTCGCATGCAGCACGTCTTCTTGAGGTGTTTTCAACACGGTTTAGCCCGCACAGCCTTGCCCGTAAGGCTTCAAGATTTGCTCAGGTTCGACTGGATCTCACGATCTGTCGGGACACTCCCGACAGATCGTGAGCGCATACGCATGGGTGTCGCATACGCAGCGCCCTGGCCCACACGTCGCCAGCGCAAAAGCGTCGAATTTTCAGGCACTTGGCATCCAGTGGGGCCTCCGTCGGGGCTTTGGCACAGTTCTCGCACCAAGACGTTCGCATGTCGCGCCGTCGCTATCCGACCACCGCCGCGGGATAGTGCGGTCGCGACTTAGTGCATCAGTTAGCGCGCAGCACTGCCTTGATGTCGTCCGATCAAGTTGAACATGGCGCGCCGCAATAGACCCGATTCGGGTGCATTTGAATGCTCAACTCAATCATTGGAGTCCCCATGAACGCGAAAACTATCGCCGCCCTTTTGGTTGCATGCTCAGCATCGCTGGCTGCGCCTGCTTTCGCAGGCGCCTACGTACCTGCATCCGACTGTCGCTCCGACAGCGGAGCGACAGCAACGCACGGCGGTCAAACGATGCCGCGGCCCCACGGCAGCATGGTTCACAAGAACCATGGCGGCGTCAGCGTCAGCGTGTCGGTCCCGTCGCAGTCCGCCAAGCGCGCCCCGGGGGGCGACTCCATCGATCCCATGTATCGCGGAGGTTGATGTGCCCGAGGCAGCACGCGAGAAACCTGGCACGCTTATCAGTTCCCTCGTCGAAGCACGTTATGGCCGGGGCGTGGCGGACATGCCGATCTTTTTCGGAGGGTGACAGGCAGCGCTCCTAGGAGATTGTGCGGAGATATATCGACTCGTCCGGCATCGCATTCGAAGTTTCGGTTAGCCTGCATCCCTCTAAACGGTTCTTCGTCTTCATGCTGCCGAGGCGCTTTCCGGCTTCGCCAAGAGAAGCAGCGCGACGGCGTCCGACTCCACATACCGTTTTACGCTTAATGCTGTCGCTCGACCGGCGATGTGTTTTACGTTAAATGAGTTCGCTCAGTACCCCTGGATTCATGCGACGTCGCAGCACCGGGGACAACCCGCCGCTTACAGCCACATGAAGGGCAATGGCCGTTGTACTTAATGAACCGCCGCCGCGTTTTTGCGGCCGAGTAAGGCCATTGAGGGTCCCAGGTACGTATCCGCTTGAGGTGATAGTTGACTTCGCTGGTGCAAAGGTGCGAATGGCCGGAAAGCCGATCTGTAGCCGCCTTATCGAGATTGGTACCTGAGTGTCGGCTTTGGCCGAAGTTGAGTCGTTGCGCGCGCAACCGGCACAGCCCGACCCTCGGCCATACCCGACATTCAGGTACCGCATACCTCGGGCGGCCTACGAGTCGGGTTCCCGACATTCGGCCTACGGCAGCTGCGAACGTTAGCCTTCACTGCAAGCGACTTGCATACTTGCGACCCAAAAGATCCTGAATTCCCCTTAGCGGCCATTCAAATGAACATTTGAGGCTGCGCCGCACGCTCAAAGGCGTGTTGCCGGTCAAGTCTTTGGCTGGACGCGCCTTTTTTAACTACGGAGCGACCCCCGTTTTGTCGGGTTTCATTCGGCCGGACCCTCGCTCGTCTTGCTGTCAGTGTCGTCAAATCGCAAGTTCCTTCCGGCAGTTGTGTCAGAGCACTATGCTTTTCATCAAGTGAGGTGCGAGGCTACGCTCGCGAATGGCTACGGGATAGGTGCGAGATGCCGATTTGATCCCGCGCGCCAGACGTCGTTCTTGTCGACAGGTCAGCGCGAGGCTTCTTGATACGGCGGCGCGTCGTCGCGCTGGCGCGCGATGAATTAACTGTTCAAGGAGGTAGCGTTATGAGCGAGTTCGCGATTCAGGAATTTCGAGGAAGGCTAATCGGTCCGTCGGACGAGGACTACGATGACGCGCGAGCGCTGTATAACGGCATGATCGATAAGCGGCCCAGGGTGATTGCGCGCTGCACCGATGCCGCCGATGTCATAGCGGCGGTCAACTACGCGCGCGATAACAAATTGCTTCTCGCAATCCGCGGAGGCGGACACAACGGCCCCGGTTTGGGTAGTTGCGAGGGTGGGTTGGTCATCGACCTGTCGCAGATGCGCAGCGTGCGTGTCGACCCCACCAGCCGAACAGTGCGCGTCGATCCGGGCTGCACTGCCGCCGATGTGGATCACGCGACCCACGCATTTGGCCTCGCCGTGCCACTGGGCATTGTCGGGAGCACGGGCGTCGCAGGTCTGACTCTGGGCGGAGGAACCGGCTACCTCACGCGCAAGCACGGCCTCACGATCGATAATTTGCTGGAGGTGGATGTAGTTCTGGCCGACGGTTCTTTCGTCACCGCCAACAAGGACGAGCACGTTGACCTCTTCTGGGCGGTGCGCGGTGGCGGCGGTAACTTCGGCGTGGTCACAAGTTTTCTATTTCAGGCCCACCCGGCCAAAATGGTGTTCGCTTGGTCGATCTTCTGGGACGCCAGGGAAGCCAGGCAAGTTGTGGCGATGTACCGCGACTTCATCGCACACGCCCCGGAAGAACTTGGCCTGTTTGTCGGCCTCAAAACCGTGCCCCCGACCGATCCCTTCCCGAGGGAGCACTGGAACAAGCGCGCCTGTGCTCTCATCGGTGCTTTCAACGGGCCGATCGAAGAGGGCGAGAAGGTCATGGCCCGGCTGCTCGAGAAACTCCCCGCCCCGCTGTTCAACTGGATGGGCGAGATGCCGTGGACCGCCATCAACAGTCTGTTCGACCCTTTCTTTCCTAAAGGCTTGCAGTGGTATTGGAAGGGTGACTTTGTCAAGGCGCTGCCTGACGAGGCGATCGACGTGCACATCGCCAACGCGCTCGAGGCGCCCACCCCTTTTTGCCTGATGCACCTTTATCCCATAGACGGCGCCGTTCGGCGGGTCGGCAAGGATGCCACGCCGTGGAGCGCACGGGACGCGTCCTTTTGGATGGTAATTGCCGCGATCAGCCCAGATCCCAAGGACGCCGATGCACTCAAGACCTGGGGCCGTACCTACTGGCAGGCTGTCCACCCGTTCAATCTGGAAGGCGCCTACGTCAACTTCATGGACGCCGACGAGGCCGAGAACCGAGTCGAATTGAGCTACGGCGAGAACTACGCGCGCCTTGCCTCGATCAAGGCGAAGTACGATCCCAATAACCTGTTTCAAGTCAACCAGAACATTAAGCCGAAAGCGTGAACCTACGCGAGCAGGAAGTCGGTCGCGAACTGGACGGGCCGAATAGACCGATGAATGACCGAGCAACTGGAGGGGCGGCTCCTCAGCGGTCACGGACGGCGAGGAGCCTGACTAGTCAAGTCACCATGCGGTGCAATGTTCACTGCGCCTACTTAACAAGCTCCGGTTTCTAATCCGAACCGACGCTTGAATGGCTGCTCTGCAGCATGACCGGAAGTAGTCCCAAGCACGTGCCTGACTGGACACGCGCCGTCACGAGGCGCGAAGACGCCTGGACAAGTTGCGCTGGCACACCGATGATAATGTTGGATGGGTACTTCAGAGATTCAGCAATGACCGACGATCTGTCGACATGGTTAGCGCAGATTGGCCTCGGCGCCCACACTGCGAAGTTCACCTCCCAAGGAATCGACTGGGATGTGCTCAGCGATCTTTCCGACGGTGACCTGAAGGAACTAGGCCTTACGCTTGGCGACCGCAAGCGGCTCGCAAAAGGACTTGCAGCGCTAAACGAAGCCCACGCACATTCGCTTGAGCGGGTACGGGAATGCGGCGACCCGCCGTCGTCGCCTGCATCCGCAGCCATCGACGCCGAGAGGCGGCAAATCACAGTGATGTTCGTCGACCTCATCGATTCGACAGCGCTAGCGGAGCGACTCGATCCAGAGGATATGCGACGTCTGCTGGGGGTCTACCATCAAGCCTGTGCGTGCGCGATCGAAGCTCATGAAGGCCGTATCGCGCTTTATATCGGCGATGGCCTGCTCGTCTATTTCGGCTATCCGAATGCGCACGAAGACGATGCCGTACGTGCAGTACTCGCGGCGCTCGCAGCCATAGCGGCGCTTCGCGAGGCAAACGATCTGATCGAATCTGAGTACGGCGTGCGCCTGCATGTGCGGATCGGGATCGAAACGGGACTTGTCGTCGCCGGCGCCATTGGCGCTGGATCTTCGCTGGATCACCAGGCAATCGTCGGCGAGGCGCCAATCATCGCTGCAAGGCTGCAGTCGCTCGCTCCGCCCGACGCGGTCGTCGTGGGTCCGGCCGCCCAACATCTGATCGAAGGGTCATTCAAGCTTGAAGACCTTGGCCGGCGTGAACTGAAAGGGGTCACTAATCCGGTCAGGGTCCAACGTGTGCTGGCGCAAGCGGACATGATCGACCGCTTCGAAATCAGAGCCGTCCATGGGATGACGCCGCTCATTGGTCGGGCTGCGGAACTCGAGATGATCTGGCGGCGCTGGAAGCAAAGCGTCGATGGCGAAATGCGCTGCGTGCTGCTGACCGGCGAGCCGGGAATCGGAAAATCTCGTGTGCTGCGCGCGCTCTGCGACGGCATCAGTGACGACTCGCATGTGATCGTTTCGCTTCACTGTTCCTCGTACTATCGCAACAGCCCATTTTCGCCGGTACAGCGCTGGCTACAGCGAACTTTCGGCGTCGGGGCCGGCACGTCAGATGCGTCGGATACGGAACGGATAGAGGCCGGAATCGCAAGACTTGGGGTCGATGTCGACGAGGCACTCCTGGTCCTTACAAACTTGCTTGGGATTCCGACAGGCGCGCGCCATCCGCCAATTGACACATCTTCTCCCTCCTTCAAGCGCCGGACGCTGGACGTGCTGGTGGCCGTGCTCGAAACGATGACGCGCGTTCAGCCGGTGCTTTTCGTTGTCGAAGACGCGCACTGGATCGATCCGTCATCCCTCGAGTTCGTTCGGCTCGTGGTTGAACGGCTGCTGTCCGCCCGGTTAATGGTACTTATCACGGCGCGGCCCGAGTTTGAACCGGGGTGGACTTACCCTCATCTCGTACAACTCAGTCTCGATCGGTTATCGCGCCGCGATTGCGTTGCGATGGTCGAGCGGCTGACGGGTGGCAAGCGGCTGCCGGATATCATGCTCGATCAGATCGTCTCCAAGACGGACGGCGTGCCGCTATTTGTCGAGGAACTGACCAAGGCCGTTCTCCAGGGCGATCTGTTGCTGGATGCCGGCGCCAGCTACGAGTTGAAAGGCACGCCGCAGACGATCGCCATTCCGGACACGCTGCAGGGCTCGCTGCTGTCGAGGCTCGACCGGCTGGAGCCAGCCGTCAAGGAAACTGCGCAGGTCGCGGCCACCGTGGGACGTGAGTTCGGCAGGACGTTGCTTGGCCTGATTGCTTCGAGGTCAGAGGACGAACTGCAGGAATCGCTCGACCGCCTGATTGCAGCCGAAATCATTGTTCCTGCTTCAGGGAAACTCGGTGAAGGAGACGCCTTTTTGTTCCGGCATGCATTGATCCAGGAGATCGCATACCAATCCCTGCTGCTTGCGCGTCGCCGCCACTTCCACGCGCTAATCGGCGCTGCTCTCGAAGAACATTATCCGGACATCGTCGAGCGGCAACCCGAATTGATCGCTCAGAACTTCGCCGCGGCCGACCTGCCGGATCGCGCGATTGGCTATTGGCAGCGTGCCGGAGAACGGGCGCTTGCGGGTGCCGCCTACGATGAGGCTATCGCCCATGTGCAGCGCGGACTTGAACTGGTCAACCGATGCTCCTACAGCGAGCCGGATCGGGCCGCTCATCTGCTGCCTCTGCTGCTGACAAGAGGCAGGGCAGAGTTCAGACTGGCCCAACGCGAGGCGATTGCGACCTTCCGCGAGGCCGCGCGAATTGCCCGCGAACGGAAGCTCACATCGTATCTCGTGCAGGCAGCGTTGGAGTTTGACACCGCCGAGACCTTCCTCGAAGGTTCCGGCGATGCATCGCTTTCTTTGCTGGAAGAGGCCCTCGCCCTGGTCGGCACCGAGGAATCGGTCGAGCGTTGCCGCCTGTTGAGTCGCCTCGTTCGCACCGTTCATATGACGGGTGCACGCGAACAAAGTAGTGAATTTGCCCAGGAGGCCGTCGCTCTCGCCAGACGCCTGAACGATCTGCCGAGCCTGTTCGATGCATTGGCGTGCGAGTTGATGCATGTCGGGGCTCTCCCCTTAGCTGCGAACAGGTTTCTGGAGCGTGCAAGCGTGTTGCTGGAGTTGAGGCAGATGGCGGAAGATCTCGGCGATGCCCAGACCATCGGTCATGCATGCGCCCGATGTCTCGCCGGCTACCTGGAAATCGGTGAGGTGGACCGTTTCGAGAGCGCGCTGGAACGGTATCGGCAGATCGCCGCCAGCGGACAGCACTTCGTCGACAAGTGGTGCGTGACGGGGGCGCAGGCGATGCGGGCCATACTCGTTGGTGACTTCGCCGAGGCGGAGCACAAGACGCGTGACTCGTTGCAGATGGCGCAGAACGTCGACGCGAATCTCGCTACCGGTGTCTACGGCATGCAGATGTTCGCTATACGTCGCGAACAGGGCCGGCTCGCCGAGGTCGCGCCGATATTTAAACGGTTTGTCGACGAGCATTCCGAGGACGCCACGTGGCGGCCAGGATTCATGTTGATCTGCAGTGATCTCGGCTTCGAGGCGCAGGCCCGCGACAATCTCGGTCGGCTTGCGGAATCGGAATCCGGCATCCCCGTGGACAGCAAGCGGCTTGTCACGTTGACATATCTGGCGGAGGTTGCTGCCCGCCTGCGGGACGTCGAGCATGCCGAACGGATTTATGCCCTTCTCCTGCCGTTCCGGGATCAGGTCGTCACAGTTCCAGTCTTTACGCTTTGCGGCGGATCGGCGGCACGGTTTCTTGGCATGCTGGCCCATGCTCTCGGCGACTGGTCAGCCGCCGAACAGCATTTCGAATACGCGCTGCGCATGGACGAGCGCCTGCGAGCGTGGCCCTGGCTCGCGCACAGCCGGCACGAGTACGCGCTCATGCTGGCGGCACGCAATGGCGTCGGAGATAGAGCACGTGCGCAGGATCTGCTCTCGATGGCGGCCGTCGCAGCCAAAAAACTCAAGATGTTCGCACTCGCCGAGCGCATTGGTGGTGCGCTGGCAAGAACAGGGCCCAGAAGTTAGCGCAGTCTATCGCACAGTTTGACGGCCAATGTGCAGTCGCTATTCAAGGAGAATCGTATGCCGCGGTTTATGATTGAACGTAATTTTGCAGAACAACTCGAGGTCACCGGCGAAAGTGCTGCAACTGTGAAGAGAATCAACGACGAGGAAGGCGTCGAGTGGCTCTTTTCGTTTCTCAGCGCGGACAAGAAGAAGACCTATTGCCTGTATGAGGCACCCAGCGCCGACGCCATCCGTGCCGCAGCACGCCGGGCAAATCTGCCGGCCGATGTGATCATCGAGGTAAGCGACTTGCGGCCGGAAATGTTTAACTAGACAACGGGGAACGGACGCATCGCCCAATGGCCGAGAATTTGCAACGACACGATGTGTCGTCAACCTCATCGGGCACCGGCGACAACCAGTAATAGGCTCGTTCGAGGCTGCCGGAGGCAGCAGCCCGTCCCTTAGCCATAACTCGCATATGCTCAAAGCGAGGACAGGGCAGAGCCGTTGAGGACGCAATGCCGAAAGGAAGAAAATGCCTGGGCCGTCTCGCCGGCTCCGAAGACGCGTATGACAATGACAGGTGCACGTCGAAAGCGGCCCTTAGCCTGTCGTCAGGCTGAAGGCGGCAATGGGTCGTTCGTGTGAGTTCGCTGTTGCGGACAGCTGCCGCGTGGCCGCTCGATGCCTCCACCGTCGGCAAGCCGCCAAATTCCTGACATACAACCCAGCCCCCTCTAATGTCGGCTTTGGCCGAAAACCTGCCTCCCGTCGCGATGTCGGCAAGCTCCCGATCCCTTCTCTAAGAGAGGCTGGCGGCCGCGCGGCCGTGGAAGCGGAAGGCTACATGACTGCCGTCAGTTCGAGGACTACGGGGGCATCTTGGCCTGCACTCGCGCACGATTGTTAATCGCCTGACGGCGCCGCTTGTCGCCCATCAACTCCTAGCACAACAGTCAACCGCGTCGCTTCCTATCAAGGGGTGGCCTATACCCCGATGCCATTAGGACCGCACCTTCATGCCCGGTCAACCCGAGGCATGGCATGCACCCGGCTCCCAGCTTCCCGCCCTTGACCCGCGACCGTAGCCGATAGCGGCCGCGCATCAAGGGGCGAGGGACCGTGTTGCCCGCACCCCTCCCTCGCCTTTTTCCTTGACGCCCGCCCGCTATCGGCTCCTCCAGTCGCACGGGCGGGAACCCGGGAGCCAGGCGGTAGCAACGCCAACCCCGAGTTCCACCGGGAAGTGTCCAGCCGCAATAGCAAAGCACCTCCCCTCCCCTCGCCCGGTTCAGGTCCTCAACCTTGACTGTGGAGATCGCCATGCAACTCGCTTCCTCTTTCCATTACGGGTCCCCGATGCTGCGCGCTGACTCGCCGCTTTCGGACGACCAGATTCCCCACGTTGCCCCTTCCATCTTCGCGGACGGCAAGCACGAAAGCCGCTCCGAGCGCTACACCTACATTCCCACCATCGATGTGCTCCGCGGCCTGCGCAACGAAGGCTTTCAGCCGTTCATGATCTGCCAGACCCGCGTACGCGATCAGGGCAAGCGCGAATTCACCAAACACATGCTGCGGCTTCGCCACGCCGACCAGATCTCCGGCGAGGAAGCCGACGAAATCGTGCTGCTGAACTCGCACGACGGCACCCAGCACTTACCAGATGCTGGCGGGCACATTCCGGTTTGTCTGCCAGAACGGCATGGTCGCGGGCGAGAACATCGCCGATATCCGCGTGCCACACAAAGGAAAGTCATCCAGAACGTGATCAATGGCGCATTCGACGTGCTCGACGGCTTCGACCTGATCCACGAGCAGAAGGACGGCATGCGCGCCGTCGAGCTGAACCGCGACGAGCAGCATGCATTCGCCCGCTCCGCCCTTGCGCTGCGCTACGACCCGACCGACGTCGAGGCACCGGCCCCCGTCACTGAAAGCGAGCTACTGGTGCCGCGCCGTTTCGAGGACCGCCGCGACGACCTCTGGACCGTATTCAACCGCGTGCAGGAAAACCTCATGAATGGCGGGCTGCATGGACGCTCGCGCAGTGGACGCGCCATGTCGACTCGCCCCATCACCGGCATTGACCAGAACGTGAAGCTCAACCGCGCGCTGTGGATGCTCGCTGACGCCATGCGCCAGATGAAAGCATAAGCGCCTCAGGAGCAGCAACGTCCCTCCGCCCCGCCCCACCTCGTTCCATCAGGACTCCCATCCGGGTCATGTTCTGATGGAATCCGCGAGCACCCAACCCGGACCCTTCTTTTTAGTTTTCTGGAGTCAGTCACGCAATCTCAACCCGAAACCCCTGCGGCAACCACAGACGAAACCGTTTCGCCGCTCGAAACCAATTTTGGCAACGAACAGCCGGTCGCTACCGTGCCATATTCCAGCCTGGGGCCCTCGCCGCTCAAGGTCAGCACTACGACATAGCCCTTGCCCGCGCCGAAGATAAAGGCTGCCGGCCACCGGTGATTGCCTTCGACCAGAACGACGCGGCAGCAGACGTGCTAGCCGCCGAATTCATGAAAGGCGATACCGATGAGGTGTAACTCATGCGGGTAGACGGCAAGCCGTCTGCCCGCCCCCAATGGACGCCTGCCCACCATCCCACCAGCGCGCCCGCACCCGCCGCCAGCATCACAACCAGCCCGCCGACGTCCAGCCCATAGCATGCCCGCACGAGTCGCCGCATGGCGACGTGCCCGAATAGCGTGAGCGCCGCATCGATCCGTTTCTGCTGGTCACGTACGGCGACAGCTGTCGCCCCCACGAGCCGGTTACCAGCAACGCGGGCAATGCGGTTCGCTGCCCGCTGCGTGAGTGTAGCCAGCGCCTCGTCGTTCAGCGCCGCAAGCGCGGCCCGGTAGCGCGCTTCGTGCTCGGCGGTCATTTGCTCAGCCAGTTCGATCGTGGCCTTGCAGCGCGCGAGCGCGTCTCGATGCTGCATCATCAACGCATCCGTCGCTGCGCGCGCCTCCGTCCGCACGGCATCCATACTGCCCGCGCCCACCTGCCGGATACGCTCCGGCATGGCTTCGTAGAGTTGCCCGTAATATTCGAACATGACCAGCACAGACCACAACGCATCGTTGTCGCGGAGGTTGAGCGCACTCGATACCCGCCGCATTCGCAGCACACTGGCGTTGTCAGGCAATTCACCCGTGACGTCGAGAAACAGACAGGCAAGCGCATCCACCGGTCCGCCCTGCCTGTTATCCATCGACCGTTACCTTCGCGAACATGGCATCGCACAACGAACGCCAACGCAATAGCTCGACGCGTTCACCGATATGCATCGTCGCCGCCGCCTTGCGGATCGACATGCGCTGACTGCGAAGCTCGTCCGCAACCCGATCCGCAAGGTCGGGAAAGTCCAGTGAGTGACCGCGCGATTCGACGGAACGGCGAAGCTGCGATCCCTGATACAGTGCGAACTTGTGCGCCGGACCGAAGTAGCCATTACGCACGACATTCGTTACCGCGTCCGGGAACGTCTCGCTGAAAGCGCTCAGCAGTTCGAGGCTGTCGCGTTGCCGGTTAATCACCCACAGGACAACAAGCCGGCGCCGAAGCTCGCCAAGCGCTCCGGCCAGTGTCGCGCCGAACTGCTCAACACCAGTCTGGCTCCGCGCCGCCGTGTTGACAACGATCGCCGCGTCTCGTTGCTCGTCGCAGAAATTGACGAGGCCGATCCAGCCGTCTGCATCGTCCAGGTTATAGGCGATGCAACGCATCTCATCCTGAACCGCTTTCATTACGTCCGGATTGCCGGTATCGGTCTCCACCAGCGCCGCATGAATATCGCGCCGTAGCAGATAATCGGCCAGCGCGAGCGCAACGAAGCTCTTGCCCACCCCGCCCTTGCTGCCACCAACGAGATAAATGGGGTAAGTCGTCATGTCCATTTGAATCCTCTAAAGGCTCTCGGTATCTGGCCGGATCTCGAATGAGAACGCGTCACGCATAACCATGGTTCCCGGCCTGCTACCCATCTTTCCCCCATCCTGCTTTTGATTCTCTCTGGAAGCCTCCGCGCGCGGTACATCGTCCTTGCTTGCCCTCTTCGCACGGGGCGATGGCGCGGCATTGCCTCGTCCCGATTCCTTTGCAGCCTGTCGAACTGGCCTGTCTTTCTTCAACGGGTATAGCGCGTACTTGACGGAGCCAACACTAAAATCGACGCCCTTCTTCCTTGCATGTTCAACGATTTCTTCCAGCGTATATCCCTTCTTCCTCACCGCACCGATCACGAGACGCATCTCTTTCATCGCATCGGTAATAGAGAGGCGCTGCTCGGCCTCTGGCTTGACCGGCAGTGATTCCAGAGAGCGGACAAGCTCATCCCATTGCGCCCGGGTATAGATTTTCGCAACTGGCATGGCTCGCTCCTTCGTGCTCTCTTCATCCCATCTTGTTCACTCACGAAGACGCCGTCAACACCTGTTTTTAGCCGGACTTTCGCTATCGGGACGTCGTGGAATCAGCCGGATCGCGCTGGAATAAAAGAAATATTTTGGACGCGTCTGCCCCAAGCAACGGACCGCGCCGATGTTCAGAAAACGTAGCGAAGGGATTCTGGGCAGACCTTACGACGGCGGAGGAGCAGAACGATTACAGGCAAGGGGCTGAATCGCTCTGGCCATCAGGATTCACACATTGGAACTGCGAGCCGACAGAGACACGATAGTTTCGCGGACCATATCTCTTGCTTTGCAAACTGCCGATAGCCGTGACTGCATGCCTCCGGGAAAGACTCAGCAGATTTTGGAAAGCAACAGCCGCCCGAAGCGGATTGACGTTGCCGATTCAGCGCATGCGATTACCGACTCCAGCCGTCACCCGCGCAGACATCTGTCTTTCAGGTAGCCGCAGTGGACCGGATCACTAAAGAGAAATCACCCTGCCAAGTATGCCGCCCCGATCGATCGACATCCCGCAACACGAGATACGGTTCGCGGTCGAGCAAAAGAAGACGTGCGGACTTGATAGGTGCATCCCGCAGACGCATCTAGCCACCTTACAGATAGTTCCCGGCCGACCTCGCTGAAAGCGCTTAGCCGTCAGACAAAAAAACGATATTAAAACGAAGGATGGCAGGATAGGCTATCGCCGGTTTTGGGCGCCCAAGCGGCCAATGCTCACTGAAGAACTCGAATAGCTGCTAATGCATACCTTCTTTCGAATGCAACTTTGCCAGACACGTCATGGCCGTATAGTGAAGTGAGCGCTTGGCGATGAAACGCAGACAGTATTCGATCGGGCAGATCATGGCAGCGCTCAAGCCGGCCGACCTGATCGCGCCAGACCTGCTGCCGGGTGCGGTCGTTTATATCGACATAACAGTTTTAATCATTTTTTAGCTATTTTATTAACTCGTGTTGGCAATTTCTTTTATGTAAATCCGCCGGTCATCTTGCGGCCTGGCATGGATGCTGACTGGATGAAACCGGAGCCACGAATGTATGCACTGACGTCGACCCCGGTAATCGCCGCACCTTCATTTCCGCGTCCGTCGAGAAGAAGAGCAGTGCGAATGCATAAGCAGAGTCATCCACGAAGTGCGTTGACCTCTTACGTGCGCATTTATCGGTCCATCGATGCCTTCAAAGGCCACAGTGACTTCTACCCGCACATCGGTTCGTAACCCAATCTAATCTTCCGGCTCACGATCGCCAGCCCACGACGTGACGACAGTGGCCTGCAAGCTGAGGACTCACGTCGGCACCCGACGCAGCTTCAGAGCGATATCGAGCTTCTCAATCCAGCCGACGTCGTCCAGCCTCGCACCAAGCAGCGCTTCAATGCGCTCAATCCTGTAGTTCAACGTATTTGGATGAATGCCAAGTTCGGCCGCGGATTGTCCGCGCCGCTGTCCCTGTTCAAAATAGGTCTGCAGCGTCGCAACCAGTTCAGGCTCGTTGGCTAGCTGTTCGAGCAGAGAAACGAGATAGCGCCGCGCATTCGCTGCATGACGCGCGCTTTCTTCAATGAGGATGCTCGAATACATTGCGACCTGCGGCCGGCCCTGGCTTTTCGGCGCGAAGTCCAATGCCCTGATCGCTTCGTCGACCGTTGCCGCCCAGCCCGACGCGCCTTCGTTCATCAGGCCAACGCCGATACGACGAAGCTCCGGGACTGCACCCGCCAGAGCACTGGCCCGTTCTGCCGTCAAACGATCGATACGATTGATCGAATCGCCTCGCAGGCACGGAGCCCACAGAATCAGCCGGCCACGATGCCACGCCCGTACCAGATCGCTCGGCGCGGCAGCAAGATGACGCGCTGACGCAAGCGCGATGCGGTCCAGTTCCCGTTCACGCTCGTAGGACGTGTGATCGGGCAGTTCGAGATCGATGGCGAGCGCCACCCGTGGCGCAGTGGAATCGAGACCCAGCGCCTCCACGGTTTCCCGAAAGCCATCGTGATCATCCGGTGTATAAAAGACAATGTTGTAAAGCTGATGACGCAACGCCTCACGCCAGCGCGCTTGTTGATACTGCTCTTCGAGATAGCTTTGCGCGATGCTCTGCGCCATGACGTCAAAAAAGTCGAAAAGGTACGGCGAGATGGCGAACAGCAATTCGTCGACGAGAGTTCCGTCGTCCTCTGCCTGTGCAATGTAAGTGCGCCAGATTTCGCGCGATCCGAGCCGGAAGGCACGCAGCACGGATTGCAGCGGTACGCGCTGGTGAACGCGTCGGCGGCCGAATTCCCCGAAGCGATCCATGTCGTCCGCCGATGGTGGGCGACCCGTCAGAAGCGACTGGAACCACAAACCGGCCGTCAAGTCGATCGACGCTGCAATGTCCTGTCTGACTGATGGCATCAGGTTCTCGTAACCTTCGACGCTCATCAGCGTCTCATACATGCGCTCATTCACGGCCGTCGGGTTCGCTGCAAGCAAAGCCGTGCGTTCACGCAAGCTCGCGCTGATCGTCGGGATGCTGACTATCATGAGTAGACTCTTCCCTGTAGAAGGACCTGCAACTGGCAACAGCACGGATTTCGGCTATTGTGCGATATTCGCCTCAATCGGCAGTGTGAACCGGAACACCGTGCCATTCGGCTCACGAGGCGTGACCCACAGTCGCCCGCCATGGGCTTCGACAATCGATCGGCTAATGGAGAGTCCCATGCCCATTCCACTGGGTTTGGTGGTGTAGAACGAGCGGAATAATTGTTCTGTACTCCCAGGTGGAAGTCCTGAACCGGTGTCCCACACCTCGACTATCACAGCGTTCGAGTCACTCCGCTCAGAGACGATCGTCAACTCGCGCTGTCTGTCACTCACTGCGCTCATCGCCTCCGAAGCATTCATGACAAGATTGACGATCACCTGCTGCATCTTGACCCGGTCCCCGAGCACAGGCGGCAGGTTTGCGGAAAGGCATGTCTGCAACCGCACGCTGTTTCTCTGCAACTCGGCGTTGATCAGGGCCAGCACTTCGACAATGGCCTCGTTGATATCGACCGGGTCCTCGCGCGGCGGCACTTGCTTGACGAGCGATCGCACGTGGCCGACGACCTCCACCACCCGGTTGCCTTGCTTGAGAATGTGACTCAGCGATTGCCGTGCCTCCTCCAGTTCCGGAGGTTGTGCATCCAGCCAGCGCAATCCCGCCGTAGCATGCATGACAACGGCAGACACAGGTTGCTTGACCTCGTGCGCAATCGAGGCCGCCATTTCGCCGAGCATCAAGACGCGGTTCAGGCGCGCCATATCGGCCTGGGTTTGCTGCAATGCCTCCGCCGCCCGTTCACGTGAATCGCGCTGTGCCTCTTCGGCGAGTTTTCGCTCCGTCACGTCGATGATCCAGCCAACCATCCGATAGGGCTGACCGGAGATGTTCCACAGTGCCTGTCCGCGAGACTGAACCCATCGGTATTCTCCCGACATTGTGCGGATGCGATATTCGACGTCGTAGGCGTTCTTGTGCTCTAGATGCGCCGTGAGGCACGCGGTCACCCTATCGATGTCCTCTGGATGAATGGCCTCCTGATGCACGCTCGCTTCATTGGGCAGATTGTTTTGCGCATTGCCCATGATTGCCTTGAAATGCGGCGAAAAGTACATTGCTCCCGTCTGTGGATTCCAATCCCACAAGCCCGCCGTCGCGCCCCTCACCGCGAGCTGAAAGCGTTCCTCGCTCGCCCTTAGCTCGACCGCAACGCGGTGACGTTCGATCGCATAACGGATCGCGCGGCTCAGCTCCGAAGCACGGATATCCTTCTTGAGGAGATAGTCCTGTGCACCGTGCTGGATGGACTGCAGTCCGACCGAATTATCGTCCAGTCCGGTGAGAACCAGCACCGGCATGTCGGGGACCATCTGCTGGAATTTCCTGAAGGTGTCGAGCCCCCCTTTTGCGTCCGGCAGCCCGAGGTCGAGGATCACCAAGTCGAAATTCGCGGTCCGCGCGCGCGCGACGCCCTCCGCCATGGATTCGGTGCGCGCCACGTGGTATTTGAACTCCACCACGTCCTCGAGCACCCTGTCGATCAACAGTGCGTCAGTCGCGCTGTCCTCGATCAGCAGGATATGTATTTCATGATCGATGTTCACGATTTAACCGGGGGTAGCGTCACGACGCCAAGCCAGAAGTCGTTGATGCTGCGCACGACGTGAACGAACTTCTCGAAGTCCACGGGCTTGGTGATGTAGCAGTTGGCGTGCAGGCCATATGACTTCGCCACGTCCTCCTCGGCTTTGGAGGTGGTCAGCACGACGACCGGAATGTTCATCAATGCCGGATCGCTTTTCAGCTCTTGAAGGACTTCCTGGCCGCTCTTTCGTGGCAAGTTGAGATCCAGGATGATCAGGCCGGGACGGGGTGCGTTTGCATGTTTCCCTTCGCGCTTGAGGAACTCGATTGCCTCCACGCCGTCCTCCGCAATGTGTAGCGGATTGAGCACCTTGTAGTATTCCAGCGCCTCGCGCGTCATCATCACGTCCGTGGGGCTATCTTCCACCATCAGGATATGAAACATCTGCTCGCTATTTTCGGAAAGCATCGTAGTTGTCTCCTCTCTTTCGTGTTCGGCTTCAGATTGTGTTCTTGACGCCCAGCGTGAAAAAGAACGTCGCGCCCTCTTCCAGAACAGACTCGACCCAGATCTGGCCGCCGTGCTGTTCGACTATCCGCTTGCAAAGCGCCAGGCCAATCCCGGTGCCTGGATACTCTGAGCGCGTGTGCAGGCGTTGAAAGACCAGAAAAATGCGTTCGAAGTATTGCGGATCGATGCCGATCCCGTTGTCCTTGACCCAGAATAGCCACCCCTCGCCCTGGCGCTTCGCACCCACGTCGATCCGTACAGGGCGTGACTTGTCGCGGAACTTGACGGCGTTGCCGATGAGATTCTGGAACAGGAGCGTAAGGTGCGTCGGAATCGCCACCAGGGCAGGCAAAGTTTCCTTCCTCACCTCGGCGCCGCTCTCCTCCATCATGACGCTCAAACTCTTGAGCGCCTGAGCGAGTATCTGCGCGCAGTCAGTCAACTGGCGCGCGTCGTCGGAGCGGCCAACCCGAGAATAGGCGAGCAGATCGTTAATGAGCGCCTGCATCCGCGTGGCGCCGTCGACCGCGTGTGTAATGAATTCATCGGCACGGTTGTCCAGTTGCCCCTTGTATCGCATCTGCAGCATCTGCAAGGGGCCGGCGACTGCTCGAAGCGGTTCCTGCAAGTCGTGGGAAGCAAGGTAGGCAAATTGTTCGAGGTCCTTGTTAGAGCGGGCTAATTCATCTGTTTTCCTAAGCAACTCCTCTTCCGCTTGCTTGCGCGCGGTGATGTCGACCACTGCTGCGAGGACAAATTTCCCTTCGTCGGTCGAGAGCGGATTCAGGCCGATCTCGACTGGAAATTCCGAACCGTCCTTGCGCAGCCCGTAGAGGTCACGGCCAGCTCCCATCGGGCGGCTCGTCAGATTGCTGTAGAACGACGCACGATACGCCGGGTGATGCGCACGGAAACGCTCCGGGACGAGCGCTTCGATGCTTTGACCGATCAATTCGTTGCGCGGATAGCCAAAGAGCTTCTCCGTTTGTGCGTTAACGAGAACGATCCGGCCACCGTGGTCCACCATCACCATTGCGTTAGGCGCCGCTTCCACAACCTGCCGGAAGCGCTCCTCCAGACGCCTGCGCTCAGTAATGTCGACGACGGCGGCCAGCACGAACATGCCTTCGTCGGTCGAGACCGGATTGAGGCCGATTTCGACAGGAAACTCCGAACCGTCCTTGCGCCGCGCGTAAAGGTCCCTGCCCGCACCCATCGGACGTGTCTTCAGGTCGCTATAGAACGCGTCACGGTAGTCCGGGTGGCGCGAGCGAAAACGTTCGGGAACGAGTACCTCAATGCTCTGGCGAACCAATTCATTGCGCGGATAGCCGAATAGTTTTTCGGTCTGCGCATTTACGAGGACGATCCGGCCGTCGCGATCGAGCATCACCATTGCATTAGGCGCCGCTTCCACGACCTGCCGGAAACGTTCCTCCTGCCTCCTGCGCTCGGTGATGTCGACGACGGCCGCGAGGACGAACGTACCTTCGTCGGTTGAGACCGGGTTGAGTCCTATTTCAACGGGAAATTCGGAGCCGTCTTTACGCATTGCGTAGAGGTCGCGGCCCGTCCCCATCGGCCGGCTCCTCATGTCGGTGTAGTATGCGCTCCGGAAATCCGGATGACCTACCCGGAAACGCTCGGGCACGAGCGCTTCGATTCCTCTCGTCATCAATTCTTCACGCGCATAACCGAACAGCTTCTCCGCCTGCGCATTCACGAGAACGATCTTGCCAGCACGGTCCACCATCACCATGGCGTTGGGAGCCGCCTCCACGACTTGCCGAAAGAGCTCGTTAGTCAGGCCGCTCAGTTCTTTGCGTTGCTCCATCTGACCTCCTAACAAAAATTCTCGTTTTCAAGTTTGGAGCGTAAAGCCGGCGGTCCACTGCCTGGACCGTTCCACCAGATCGTCAGTCCGATTTCGCGAGTCGAGGCGTTGCGGGTTCCGTGTAGTTCTAGCTGCGCGACTGGGTATGGTTTTTATACTAGCAAACGCGTCGCGCGCAGCAAGGATGCTGCCTTCCCGATGTGCCTTACGGCTCACTTCCGCTACGCGTCACCGCCGTTACAAGCGGCAAGGCTCGCAGCACGAACATCCTAATAAGAGAAGTATTCGGCAAATTCCTGGCACTCCATCACGTGCGCTACATACATCCGTATTATTTCTGTTCCGGTATCAACGTACTATTCTTCGCAATGCACTGCCGATATCATCCGCACATCTTCCTTTTTCTCGACGATCGGGGTCCTTCTTGTGGATACGTCTGAGGTAGTTACGATCGTTGACGACGATGAGGCAGTCCGTATCGCGACTGCGAACCTTGTTCGTTCGTTGGGCTGGAACGTCCGCACCTTTGCCTCTGCCGAGGAGTTCCTCGAATCTGGACAAGTGGAAGACACCTCCTGCCTGATTTCCGACGTACGAATGCCTGGCATGTCCGGTGTCGCGCTGCACGCCCGGCTTCGCAGCCAGGGTAATGCACCACCCACCATTTTTATCACCGCGTTTCCAACTCCCGACCTGCACGCCGAAGTCATTGAAAATGGCGCACTGGTCTTGCTCGAGAAACCCGTTGCCGCCGACGACGTGGTGCGCTGGCTCAGCCTCGCGTTGCGGGAGCCGCCTCCGCAAGGCAATCTGTAAGCGCTCTGGTGCACCCGGCCCCGCACGGTGGCGCCGGGACGTCCCCAACACGGCGACGCTATCAAGAAGGTCCGTTCACTTGCGGCTTAAGGCCAAGTGCTTCCGCCTTTCTGACAAGATCCGGAACCGAGTGCGCAGCCAGTTTTCTCATTGCGTGTCCTCGATGAATTTTGACGGTGACTTCGCTCAGTTTCATCTGCGCCGCGATCTGCTTGTTCATCAGGCCCGAGATGACATAACGGACGACCTCCTGTTCGCGAATGGTCAACGAAGCATAGGCAGCGCGCAGCGCGACAAGCGCCTGTTCGGCCTGGACACGTTCGCCGTCGCGCGCCAATGCGTCGGTAACGGCGTCGAGAATCTCCTGGTCCCGAAACGGCTTGGCGAGAAAATCGAAGGCACCGGCTTTCATGGCTCTGACCGACATCGCAACGTCGGCGTATCCGGTCATGAAAACAATGGGCATCCGGATTTCGCTTTTTGCAAACTCCTTCTGAAATGCCAGCCCGGTTTCACCTTGCAGCCTCACATCGAGAATCAGGCAGCTCGGCACAGCCTTCTTCGGGAACGCCAGAAACTCGCGGCAGGCTGAGAAAGTCTCCACATGCAATCCGGCCGAGCGCAGGAGAGCGTTAAGTGCGATTCGCACAGCTTCATCATCGTCGATTACGTACACCATCGACGGCGGACCATCAGACGCGCCCTTCGTCGAAGTCAAGCCAGATCCTGAACTCAACGGCTTCTCCCAATTCCAGGTCTTTCGTTCGGCCCTCTCGGCCGATTGTTGCCGCCCAATTCTGATTGCGGCCAAATGGGGCATCGGAGATTCAGAAGCATTTTGAAAGCTTGCGCGGGCGAGTCGAACGACGCCCGACAAATAGCGACGAGTGAAAAATACCGCAGCGGCTGCATATCGGCAAACGTGCATGTGGTTGCCCGATTAAGGCGTTGGTCCAGGACGACTATATCTTCGTATAGCCAACGCGAGTGGCGCGTATTTACTCGCCCTCAGCGAACGACTTCGCGCTTCCTGACGACCTCCTTCGCACCGCTCCCGCCGTTTCCCTTGCGGTGCCAGCATCCAGATAACCCGAGCATACCCCTGTATGAACCGCTCACGCGAATGAAGAACCACGCCACCCGTTCGTACGATGGTTTTTCTCGCCTTGCACGCGTACCTTTGGTGTCATCGACGGAAAGAACTTGAGCTTCCACCACCGCACAGTCGATGACCTCATGATATCCAGTAACTGTTAGGAGTCCACCATGTTCACTACGCTACATACATGGATTTTTGTGGGCAGTAACGCGTATGTCGAGTACACGTTCGTCCCGTGGCTCAACAAGAGCGTCTATCGCAGAACCATCGATCTCAACGTGATCTGTGTTCAGTAGGTCAGCCATGCGCACCATCCATTTTTTGAGCGATCAGGAAATCTTTGACCGCTCCGTCAATCACCTCCTTTCGCAACGCCGCACGGGCATTCTCGCAAACGGAGGCGCTGCGTACCGCGGCCCATGCGGCGGGTGTCCGGTTGGCAGCTTCATACGGCCGTCCGATTACCGATCCACGATGGAGGGCGTTCCGGTACGCTACCTTCCCGGGTCCGGGACCGGCTGGCCCCGTTACATGGACGCCGGCGTTGCCGCATTGTCCAAAGCCTTGTTGAACGCCGGGATCGATATTTACGATAAACGCACTGTCGCACTGCTGGTCTGTCTGCAAAACGTTCACGATATATACAGCGTCTGGGATTGGGCGGACAGGCTGCTATCGATCGCGCGTGAATACGGCCTGAGCAGTGAATGCATCCTTTCGGTGCCGGAGGACTGTCCGACTCCTGATTACAACGCGCGCTCTCCGGCAAAGCATCCACCTCGTACGCGGACAACGCACGCTCGCGATTCCCCACGAAAGCGCTCGACCTCCCCGCCACCTCCCGCTGTGCAGATGTTGCCGCGAGGCGCCCACGATCCGCACTTGGCATCTGACGCGGGGCAGCGGCTTGTATGACGCCCCCGTGACATGTGACGCAGAAGTCGGCGGAGAACGTGATCACCGCCGCCGCAATCGAAGTGAGGCACAAATGTTTTCGATATTTTACTTAGGAATGCAACATTGCTTTCTTTTCATTGACTTCTTGAAGCACATGCTACGGAGGATCACAAAATGAACTGGCTGGTATTAACGCTGCGCAGCCATCCTGAGATAGCGATCTTTATGTCGCTAGGGATCGGATATTGGGTGGGGGGAAAGAGTTATCGGGGCTTCAGTCTCGGCGCCGTCACCTCGACGTTGCTTGCGGCGATTGCCATCGGACAACTGGGCATTCCCATCTCCGCTAATGTCAAGTCGATATTCTTTTTGATGTTCCTCTTTGCCGTAGGCTACGGAGTGGGACCGCAGTTCGTCAGAGGCATCGCCAAGGATGGCATTCCTCAGGCGCTTTTCTCGGTTGTCCAGTGCGTCCTGTGTCTTGCCGCCCCCCTTGCCGCCGCCAAAATCGCCGGTTACGGCGTCGGTTCAGCCGCCGGCCTTCTCGCTGGCTCACAGACCATTTCGGCGTCGATGGGGCTGGCGACGGACGCCATCGGCCGACTCGGACTGCCCGCCTCGCAAACGAAGGCGTTGCTCGATGCCATGCCGACCGCCTATGCCGTGAGCTACATATTCGGCACGGTCGGCTCCGCGATCATCCTCGCCCAACTCGGCCCGAAGCTCCTGCGAATCGATCTCGTCAAGGCGTGCAAAGAATACGAAGCCAGCCTCGGCGGCACACAGCAGATCATCAGCGCGGGTAGCGCGTGGCACCAGTATGAACTGCGCGCGTTTCGCATTGCGAGCGAGAGCCCTTTCGTCGGTCTGACCGTCCGCCAGGTCGAAGCCCTGGAGACCGAGGGCATGCGTCTGTTTATCGAACGTATCCGGCGCGGTACCGCAATAGAGGAAGCAAGGCTCGACTACGTCCTGGCAACGGGTGACGTCGTGGCTGTCGCCGGGCGCCGCGACCAGCTCGTGTCCACGCTGGGCACAAACGGATCCGAGATCGACGACGCCGAACTCCTCGCGGTTCCTGCCGAGGGAGTCGATGTCTATGTCTCCGCAAAGGATGTTGACGGCCAGACACTTCAGCAGTTGTCCACGCTTCCCGCGGCGCGCGGCGTATTCATCCGCAAGATCAAGCGCGGCCCGACCGAGACGCCAATTCCGGTGCTTCCGAGCACGCAGCTTCACCGCGGCGACACGATCACGCTCGTTGGCCGGACCCAGGACACGACTGCAGCAGCCAAAGCACTGGGCACGCTCGACCGGGCGACCAATGCGGCAGACGTTGCCTTCGTCGGGCTGGCGATCACGATCGGTGCGCTCGTTGGCGCGATTACCATCAATATCGGGGCCGTTCCGCTGACACTCTCCACGGCGGGCGGAGCGTTGATCGCCGGCATCGTGTTCGGTTGGTTGCGCGCCATCCACCCGACGTTCGGACGTGTCCCCGAGCCTACGATCTGGTTCATGAACTCGGTTGGACTGAATGTGTTCATCGCCGTGGTGGGGATTACGGCGGGACCCGGTTTCGTGCTCGGCCTGAAGCAACTCGGCGTCAGCCTCTTTCTGTGGGGCATCTTCGCGACCGCAGTCCCGCTGATTCTAGGCATGTTCATCGCGAAGTATGTGTTCAGGTTCCATCCCGCAATCGTGCTGGGTTGTTGCGCCGGCGCGCGCACGACAACAGCAGCCCTGGGAATGATTTGCGACGCCGCGAGAAGCCAGGTTCCAGGGCTCGGCTACACCGTCACATACGCGGTCGGAAACACGCTGCTGACGATCTGGGGGATGGTCGTCGTCATGATAATCAAATAGCCCCACCACGCCCTACGCATTAAATGAAGCGCGCTCGGCGTGTCCTGTCACGCCGCTTCAACAGTTGCATTTCCCGGCAATGCACATCTTGCCGATGGCATGTTCAACCCCAGGAGATAGTCAATGGCTACGCCAATTGCAGCAGTGTCGTCGTATGAAGAGTTCAATATCAACGTGCCGGAAAACGGGTTTCCTCAACACGGCATCGCTGCACGGGCAGCAGAAGCACTCGTCCTCAGTCAGGAATGGACCGACACGAACCCGATGCTGAACATGTCGTCGTTCGTCACGACCTTTGCTGAGCCTGAAGCGGTCGAGATCGCCAGGCGAAACATGTTCAAGAACTATATCGACCACGACATGTATCCGCAGCTTTTCGCCATGGAAACGCGCATGGTGAGATGGCTGCACCAGCTCTGGAACGGACCGGAGGGCGTCGAACCGTACGGCACCGCAACGGTCGGCTCATCGGAAGCGTGCATGCTCGCCGGTCTCGCCCACAAATGGAACTGGCGTCAGAAGCGGGAACGGGACGGCAAGGACGCCACACGCCCCAATATGGTAACGGGCGGCAACGTCCAGATCGTCTGGAAGAAGTTCCTGCGCTATTTCGACGTGGAACCGCGGATCGTTCCGCTCAAGCCCGGTAACTATCGGCTAACGGCGGACGAACTGGAAAAGTACGTAGACGAAAATACGATCGCTGTCGTTGCCATCGCCGGGCAGACCTTCACCGGCGAGGACGACGACATCCAGGGGATTCACGACTGGCTCGACGCTTATGAAGCGAGGACAGGCATTTCGATTCCGATGCATATCGACGGCGCGTCGGGCGGCTTCGTCAATCCGTTCCTGTATCCCGACTACCGCTGGGACTTCCGGCTGCCGCGCGTCCAGTCCATTAACGCATCGGGGCACAAGTACGGGCTCACGCCGCCGGGACTGGGCTGGGTGATCTTCCGTGAACGCAGCGTATTCAACGAGGATCTCGTGTTCTACGTGAACTACCTCGGCGGCGAAATGCCGACGGCCACGCTGAACTTCAGCCGCAACGCCTTCCAGATCGCCGTTCAGTACTATCAGTTCCTGCGCCTGGGTTTCGACGGGTATCAGCGGATCATGCGCCAGACGTTGGACAACGCCATCGCCTTGCGTCAGACACTCGTCGACAGCGGCTATTTCACCATCATGAACGAGGAGCAGCGCATTCCGGTGGTGGCCGTCACGCTCGACAAGAGCGTCACGAAGTTCAACGAATTCGATGTGTCCAACAAGGTCCGTGAAAAGGGCTGGGTGCTTTCCGCGTATTCGATGCCAGCCAACGCCGAGGAAGTCAAGAGCCTGCGCGTGGTGGTCCGCCCGCACATCAATCACAATGTGGCTCAGATGCTGGCGCGTGACATCGTCAATGCGTGCAAGTACCTCGAGACTCACGGCGGTAGCGCGACCGCACCGAAGCTGCACCAGCACCTGCCGGAGAACAGGTCGCCGGCCAAGTGCTGAAGGGTCGTGCCGGAAATCTGCCTTCCACTGATTGCTCTTCCTTGGCGCCCCGGGCTCGGTTTCCTCGGGGCGCACTGCACTGACACCAAGCCTCAGCGAGGCTTTAGTTCGACGGGCGCATCGGCGCGATAGCCACCGCCCAGCGCCTTCGTCAACGCGACCTCCTGACTGAGCACCTGCCCGTTCAGCGCCAGCAGTGCGACCTGCTCGACAATCACCGGTTGGCGCGCCTCGAGCGCCGCGAGCTGGCTGGTCAGTCCGCGCTGCCAGGACGCTTCGACACTGTCTCTCGTGAACGTCACCGATTCGATGCGCTGTTTTTGCAATTCGGTTTCGGCGTCGAGCGCCTGCAAACGGCTGCCCGTCTGCGCGACATCGCGAACCGCATTGAGTACGGCCTCGTTGTACTGCTCGATCAACAGGTTGCTCCCCTGGCGCGCGCCGCTCAAGTTCGCATTAAGCATGCCGCCATCGAAGATCGGCAGGTACAGGCCCGGAATCAGGTTGGTCTGGCGGCTTGCGTGCGTGAACAGATCGGCGAGATGCAAGGCGTTGTAGCCGAAAAACCCCTTGATGTCGAAACTCGGATAGAAGGCGGCCTTGGCCGAGTCGATCCGGTCGAAGGACGACTGCACATACCAGCGCATAGCCTGCAAGTCGGGGCGCCGGGCAAGAAGCTCATAGGAGAGCGTCGCCGGCAAGGCAGCCTGCGAGGCCGACAGCGCAACGGGCCTGATCTCCGGCAAGCCGTCGGGCCCCGCGCCCGCCAGCGCCCGCAACGATTCCCGAAACTGCTTGATCTGTGCCTGCGTGGATACGATCTGCCGTTCGATGGCCAACTGCTGCGCACGGGCCTCTTCGAACTGCGTTCGGGGCTCGAGGCCACGCGCCGCGCGCGCCTCGTGCGCCTGCACCGCAAACTGCGCGATCTCGTGTGATTCGTTCAATAGATCGATAAGCTGGTAATTCGTCTGGATACCAAAATAGATCTGCGCGACATCGGTCGATATTTCGAGTTCGACCGCCGATGTCTCTGCAAGCCTCGCGTTCGTCACGCCAATCGAAGCCGCAATCTGCGCGCGCTGCTTGCCCCAAATGTCGATGTTCAGGCTCGCGCCCAGTCCGACCACGCCCTCCGTGTACCACGGGCCCGTGAGACCCAACGCCGGTTCGTTCTGCGCGAACGGCCCAAGAAACCCGTTCGCCGAGACATGCTCGCGATTGAGCAAGGCAATCGCACTGACTTGCAGGCTCGATCCCGTCCTGACAAGGTCCACGTCCGACTTGGCCTGCGCCACGCGAGTGCGCGCGATCACCATCGTCGGGGCATTGGCGAGCGCCTGGTCGATTAGCGCGTCGAGCTGCGCGTCGTTGTAGCGCGTCCACCAGCGGGCGGCGGGCCACCCGTCGCGCGCGAGATGAATATCGTTCGCGAGATTGATCTGCGTGGGCGGGATCTCGGTATACGGCGGGCTGTCATCGCGAATCAGCGCGCAGCCCGGCAGCATAGACGCCATCCACGCGATGCACAGGCAGCGTCGGTGCCACGACACGCCTCGCCGATGGGCCCGCGCGTTCATGATCGCAAGGCCTGTGACGATGGCGCTGCGGCGGGCTCCGGGAGGCCGGCGTCAGCAGCCCATTCCGGCAACCCCGCGACCTGGCGCGTCAGGTCGTCCGCGGCCTCGATGAGTGGTCCGCCGGTCGCGAGCGCCGGTTCGCCGGCTTGCGCGACGATCGCGATGCGTCGTGGTGCGCGGGCTACCGGTGGATTCGCCGCCAGTTCCTCCGCATATCGCGCAAGCTCGGCTGATGCCTGGTCCTGGGCCGAACGCACGGCTTCGGCGGTTCCTGGGTCGGACAATTCGGCCTGCGCCGCCAGCGTACGCAGCGCGTCGCCCGCCAGCATGATCTCGCGCCCCTGTGCGAGAACGGTTTGCGCGCGCAGCGTCAGTTGCGGCTGGTCGGTTTCCCGCCAGTCGGGCTCGAGTGCGACACGGGAGAGCGTCGCCTCACAATCGGCCAGCACGGCCCACGCCTGCAATTGGCGCTGCGCATAGGGCAATTCGTCGGGCCCGGTCACACCGGTTTGCGGTGGGCGCCATTGAGCGGCGATCGCCCGCAGCATGGTGGCGAGCTTCTGCCGCAGCACGTCGCCCTCGCCTTCCCGCCAGAACGACATCTGCACGAAGGTCGCGACGCCAACGCCCAGCAGGATGCCCACCATGCGGTCGCGGATTTCCGTGAGATCGATGACTGGGCCGAATCGCGCGAGCAATGCCAGCGAAAAGGTGAACACCAGCTGGATGCCGGCGTAGCCGATTCGCTCCGAGCCGGCCGCAATCCACGCCCCGAACGCGATGACGGGCAGCGTCATCAGCAGCAGACCCGTTATTTCGTCGAGGCGCGGTACGACGAACACGACCATGAAAAGCGCGAGCGCGCTGCCGATCGCGGCCCCGGCGAGCCGCAGCAACGCACGCTGTGCCGATGCGCCGAGGCTTGGCAGCGCCACGATCAGGCAGGTCAGCATGATCGTATGGGCGCCTTGCCAGTCTGCGGCGTTGTAGAACACGTAACAGATCAACACCGCGAGCAGCGTCTTCAGTGAGAAGCGCGCATAGGCCGGGTTGGTCCAGGCGTCGGGCGCGACCATCGGTTCGCTCGGAGCGGAAGCGCCTGGCGTCGTGCCGCTCGCGAAGAGTTCGGCGTAGGCGTGCAGCGCCCGCTGCAATTCCGTGGCTGCGGGCATCGTGTCGGCGGCATTGCGTTCAACGACGCTGGCGGTGCTCACATAACGATACGGCTCGCCCAGCGCCACCGATTCGTCGAGCGCGCGCACGTTCGCTTGCAGTTCGCGAAGCATCTTCAGTTGTGCCGCCGACGCGCCTCGCCACTCTTGCGGCAGCTCGCTCGCCGCGCGATAAAGACGCGATACCGTCGCGATACATGCAAGCTGCGTCGCCTGATGCTCGCGATAGTGGGCGTCGCGCATCGTCGCGAACCGCAGCAGTTTTTGCAGCGTCAGCGCGCCTTGCTGGACGTCCGCGGGCGTGAGGAACGTAAGCGGCGCGTCGCTCGCGCCGCCCTCGATCAGCTGCACGAGCCGGACATCGAGCGCCTCGAGTTGCCGATGAATCTCCGCCTTGAGTTGCAGTTGCGGTTCCGCGGGCAACAGCAGCGTATTGACCAGTAGCGTCAGCGCGATCGGATAGTTGACGGCCACCCACACCCACAATACTGCGCGGATCAGCAGGTCGGCCTGGTCGGTCCGGTCGACGAAGCTCTGCACGTAGATGACGACAATGGCGACAATGAAAAACACCACGCCGATCTTCAGCACGCGAATCAGGTACGCGCTGCAAAAGAACATCAGACTCGCAATGACGATGCGCACCAAAGGATAGTCGTACGTGAACTTCAGCAGCAGGATCGACAGGCCGATGCCGAGCGTCGATCCGAGAATGAACATGATGCCGACGAGCCGCGTGAACACCACGTTCGACTGCGTGACGTAAAACACCACCAGCAGCGACAACGCAAGCTCAGGCACTTCGAGCGCCATCGACACGACGATCACGATCGCGCTCGTGAGCATGCAGCGCAGCGTCACGTTCATCCGCCCGGGGAACGACGCTAGCTCCTGCTTCAAGAATGCGCCGGCCTCGCGCAGCGTGTCGGGCAGGTAGTCGGCAGCGGCCATCCGTGCTCCTCAATGGCCTTCGCCGTGATTGCCGCGCCCAGGCCGCAACACGGCCACAGCTGACGTGCCGACGCGAAACAGCTCCGGGTTCGGATTGCCCACGAGGATCTTCACCGGAAAGCGTTGCGACACGTGCACCCAGTTCAGCGTGCGCTCGATGCGCGGCAGACCGCCAGGCAGGGCAAGGCCGGCCTCATCCGAAGCGATGCCGTAGCCGATCGAGTCGACTACGCCGTCAAAGCGCTGCCCGGTGTCGCTCATCAGGTAGACGGTGGCGGGGGTGCCTGCGCGCACACCCTTGAGTTCGGTCTCGCGAAAGTTCGCGACTACATACCAGTGGCGCGTGTCGATCAACGTAAAGACCGATTTGAGTGTGGAAGCGAACTGCCCCGTCGATGTCTTCAGCGAGACAACGCGTCCGTCGAATGGTGCGCGTACCGTTGCATATTCGAGGTGCAGTTCGGCAATCGCGATCTCGGCCATGATGACGGCACGCTGCGCGACCAGCGCGTCCACCCCGCTCACCGCCGCTGCCGCCTGCTGGGCCTGTAGCTGCGCGGCGCTGAGTTCGGCCTCGGTTGCGCGCTGCGCCGTGCGTGCGCGGTCGACATCTTCTGCCGACACATAGCCGTGCGAGAGCAGCGGCTCCATCCTGCGCAAGGTGTCCGACGCCTGATTCGCCGCGGCACGGGAGCGTTCGACAGCCGCGCGCACCGACTGTGCGTTGTACTGCTGCGCGTTGACCGTGCGTTGAGTCAGCTCGATCTGACGATCGAGCGCGACGAGCGATGCCTTGCCTCTCGCCAGCGCATCCTCGTACGGGCGTGGATCGATGCGAAACAGCAGATCTCCCTGCTTTACCGCCTGATTGTCGCGCACCGCCAGTTCGACGATGCGGCCGTTGACCTCGGGCACGACGTCGATGGTATCCGCATAAGCATAGGCATCGTCGGTGCGAGGTGAGCGGTCCAGCAGCCGGATCACGAGAAAGAGCAGCAACAGCGTCGCCACGACCAGGAGGACCGCCGGCCATGCCTTCTTCCCGGTCTTGCTCGCACCTGTCGCCATTAGCTCACCTGAAGCGGATTCAATATTGGAACAACGCCAGCCAGAGGGCGAGTGACAGGAATGCGACCAGCGTGGGATACACCACGGCGGAGGGCGCCAGCAGGTGGTCCACCCCGAAGCGCTTCCGAACCAGATAGACGACGACCGTCAGCACGACGCCCGCGACAATGCAAAACAGCCAGTCGGGAAAGTACGCGCCGAGCACGTTGAGCGACGGCGAGTAGTTTGCGCACCCTGAAACGGAAATCGTTGCTATCACGGCGGCGCCAATTGGACGCTTTGGATCTCCGCCCGTGGTGAGTGGCATATGTCACTCCGCATGTCTTAGCAGCGCAGCCTCGACGGCACCAAAAGCGCGCTCCATTTCTGAACGTCCTGCAGGCGCGGAATAGCCGCTCTCGATGATGTGAGTCGCCTCTCCCTTCAATCGGCAGATGAGGCTGGCGGCGCACCGGCTGTCGAGCGTCCCGTCGAGAACGGATACTTCGATCGCGGTGACCAGTGCCGCCACCGCAACGTCGGATGACCCATCGGCACTGCTGTTATCCACCGAACCTTGCGACTCATTCATACGATTCTCCTCATGGCCAATCACGCGCAAGCGGCGATATGCAATGTCTTCATTGCGCAGCTTTTGTTATGGACGATTCAGCGCCGTCCTGCAGTGGATCGCACGCGTTATCGTCGTTCGCGCGCGCGAGGGGCAGCCGTGGTGACACGTCTTCGTCGCCCGCTGCTTTCGTATCCTTTGGTGTCCATGCAGTGCGATATATCTCGACGACGTAGTCGCGGGCGTCGCACTGCTCGTGGAACAATCGTTCATCAAATGCTCGGTGTCGTTCGTGCGTCGACATTTCCAGAATCCAGCACACCGCCAGGACAAGCAACGCCCATACGAATCGCTCGGTACGTCTCATTCCAAACGCCCCTGACCTGTCACAGCGACAGGGCCCGCCTGCCATTCTCATGGGGCGGCGCACAGGCAAAAACCAGAAAAACGAGCTTGCCTCCGCAGTCGACCACCGAGATCAGCGGAATCCACAGCGAATCGCCGAACGCAAGCGGAAGGCCGGAGCCGAGTGCCAGAATGCCGACGCCGCAGATAAACGCAAAAATTTCGCGAGCAAAGCGGACATTCATGACCACGGCGAGTCCGGCGATCCCCACGATAAGGTTGGCGGCAATGGCGGAAGCAAAGTCCCAGTTGCCATTTCCCGTGAAGAAGTCCAGCGCCGTCTCCACCAGCGTCCACCAGCAGATCAGCAGCGTCGCGATCGTGAGGGCGTGACCCGCAGGCGGCTGGGCTCCACCGTGCACGACGTGCCCCGAAGTCGCCTGAATCAGGGATCCAAAATCATTTTCGGCTTGCCTGAACATTTCCCGCCTCTTCGCGTCGCACCTTCGTTCTCGAACCGGCGCCAGTGATTGGGGCATCGAACGCGAGCCGCGAAACTGTACCGTCCATGCTTGCAAGGTAGCCCGGCAACGCGAAGAAATCTATTGTACGAACGGTCTGTGGCCCTGACTCGCTGTTTGTCCGACTCATCCTTTGGTATAACCCAGGGGCTGGCGCAGGACACGAACGAACGGGGGAAACAGCGCTTATCAGGCACGCGCATTTTTCATGAGGTACTTGCCTCCGAGCCCGCACTCTGCCGCAGCTTCAGCAGGTCAAGCAGCATGCGCTCGCATTGCGCCGTAAGGTCGCCAACAGACTGGCCCGCTGCCTCGCGCCGCGCACCGTCGATGATCGCCTGCTGCATGTTCGGCGTCAGTTCGGGCGACCCCAGCGCTTTCCACCATGCGGTCATCGGTCCGGTGAACTGATCGAGAAAGTTCTCGATGCCGCCTTTCCCGCCGCCGAGATGAAACAGCATGGTCGGTCCCATCAATCCCCATCGCAGTCCGGGGCCATGACACACCGCGGTATCGGCATCCGCCACACTCACGACGCCCTCTGCCACGAGATGCACCATCTCCCGCCACAATGCTGCCTGTAGCCGGTTCGCCACAAGACCAGGCACCTCCTTGCGAACGCGGATCGTGCGCTTGCCGAGCGACGTATAGAAGGCCGTGACCTTGTTGACGGTCTCCTCTGACGTCTGTTCGCCTGCAACGATCTCGACGAGCGGAATGAGATGCGGCAGATTGAACGGATGCCCGATCACGCAGCGTTGTGGATACGACTTGCAACCCACCTGGATGTTACTCATCGTGAGGCCGGAGGAACTCGAAGCGATGGGTACGTCCGGTGGAAGGAGAACGTCAAGCCCTTCATATATCGCGCGCTTCAAGTCGATCCGTTCGGGACCATTTTCCTGGACGAAGCCAACGTCCGCCACGGCGCCCTGCAACTCGCGCGTGAAGGTGAGACGGGAGCGCGAGGCTCGGGGCGCGAGGCCAAGTGCTTCGAGCGCCGGCCACGCCGCGTCGACATAGTGCTGCAAGCGCTGCTCGGCGTCCGGCCCCTGATCCACTGCGACGACGTCGAGTCCTTTCGCGAGAAATAATGCGGTCCAACTCGCGCCGACCACGCCCGTGCCAATCACCGCAACACGGTTGATTTGCTTCGCCACTGAGACGTTCCTTATAGTCAGATGTGCAATGCACGGCGTCACGAACGCGAGGGACCCCGCTGTCGCTCGAACGCCATGCTGGCGGCCAGCCTGGGTATTCAGGCAGAAGTTAATTCAATCTACCAATGTCAAGACCGCAAAACATTGGAGAATCCAACGAGAGTCTTTGTGCATTTCGACAATCGCATCCCGGCGAAGCTGAACGGCTGCGAATTGACATGCAGGAAGGGAAAATTGAACGGTCGTACGGCACATCGCTACGATCGGAGAGCGCCGGCACCAGGCCATTATTAATGTGAACGGACTCTAGGGGGCGCAGTTCGGCAGCACGAACTGAAAGATTGCGCCATGCGGCGCATTCTGCCTCGCCCACAGATGGCCGCCGTGGGCTTCGACGATCGACTTGCAAATCGATAGTCCCATGCCCATACCGACGAGCTTCGTCGTAAAGAACGGCTCGAACAGCCGGTCGGACGTCGCCGGGTCGAGCCCTGCGCCGGTGTCTTGAACGGCAACGCGGATACCGCCCATTTCCGCGGCCTGTGACGTGATAGTGAGCGCTTTCGGGTCGGGAGTCGCTGCGGCCATCGCTTCGATCCCATTCATGATCAGGTTGAGCAGCACCTGCTGCAGTTGCACCGGGTCGCCAAATACGAAACCGACGTCCGGCGCCAGGTCGGTGCGAAGCGCCACGCCCTGCTCTTGCAATTCGACCCGGGTCAGCGCCAGCACGTCCGCGATGGCGTCGTTGATGTCGACCTTCGTCAGTTGCGGCCCCGACTTCGATACGAGCGCGCGCAATCCGCGGATCACGTCGCCCGCGCGGTGCGCGTCGTGAACGATGCGGGCCATCGCGCCGCGCATGCTAGCGAGATCGGGATTCTCGCGGTTGAGCCAGTTCATGCATGCGGTGCCGTTGGCGGAGATCGCACCCAGCGGCTGATTGATTTCGTGGGCAATCGAAGCGACCAGCTGGCCCATGGTCGTCAGGCGGGCGATGCGCGAGAGTTCCGTTTGCGCATCTCTTAGCGCCTCCTCCGCACGCTTGCGCTCCGTGATGTCCATTACGGTGCCGATGAATTCCAGTGCCCCAGATGCCGTGATATCGGGCTGCCCCACCACCTGCAGATATCTGACGGCTCCGCCCGGGAGTTCGATGTGATGCTCGTGCCGGAACCGCCGTCTTTCGCGTACGGCGCCTTCAAGCACCCGCTCGAACGACGTTCGTTCTTCAGGACGGATGCGCCCCAGGAACGACTCATATGACGCCTGCGCCTTCGTTTCGAACCCGAAGATGCGCCGCAGCTCTTCCGAAGACGAAACATCGCCGGTTTCGGGCCGCCACCGCCAGCTGCCGGTGTGGCTTATCTTCTGTGCCTCGTTGAGCGATGCCTCGCTCGCTCTGAGCGCCTCTTCGGCATCGCGCCGATCCGCGTTTTCGTGAACCAGCTCGGCGTAGAGACGTGCGTTTTCCAGCGAGATCGCCGCCTGCGACGAAAGGAGTTCCAGCACCGCGATCCGGGCGGCCGGAAAAGCGTGCGAGGCGAGACTGTTCTCGAGGTACAGCATGCCGATCAGCTCGGCCTGCTTGATCAGCGGCAGGCACAGGATGGAGCGCACGGGTTTGTGACTGAAGTACGCGTCGGCGGCCTGGGCGCCGAGTGTTCGCACGTCGTCGAGAATCGCGGGCTGCTTGCTGCGCGCGACCTGATCGAGGATGGATACCGGCGCCTGCGCCGACCTGACCGGCGCCCGCACGATGTGCACCCGCACGGCCCCGCGATCGACACTCGCTTCGGCCTCGACGCGAAGTTTCCCCTCCTGGGGGAAAACCAGCAGCCCGTAGTCTGCTCCAGCGTGCTCGACGGCCAGCACCATCAGTGTTTCGATCAGCTTGTCGCTAACGATCTCGCTGGCTATGGCTTGAGACATCCTGACGACGGTACCAAGATCGATCTGCTCGGTCGAAGCTTCGATTGTCGGCAGCAATGCAGCGGGCGCACGCTCGCGCGATTCAGGGTGCCGCTCTTCGAACTGGGCAGCGAGCGCGAGACCGGGGCCGCGCTGACCAGAATCGAGCGTTTCGAGCTGGCCGGCGGCCTCCCATGCTGCGAGGCACTTTCTAAGGTCTGCCTCCACCCCAGCGGCAGTTTGATAGCGCTCCTCGGCAGTCTTTGCCAGAAGCTTCATCAACACGCTCGAAATCTGCAGGGGTACCCCGGTCGGAACGTCGCTGGGCGACATGAGCTGGCGCGCGACGTGGCAATCGATCAATTCGATCGGATCTTTCGTGGCCAACGGCAGCGCACGGGTCAGGATTTCATAAAGCGTGACGCCCAACGCGTAGAGATCGCTGCGCGAATCGACGCAGCGGTTCATCCGGTCCGTCTGCTCAGGCGCCATATAGGCAGGCGTTCCAGCAATGGTTTCTGGCCAGTCAGGAAGCCGATTCTCAGGCGGATGCCGCAAAGCGATGCTGAACCCGGTCAGCCATGCGTGGCCACGGACCATGTCCACGACGACGTTCGCGGGCCTGATGTCGAGGTGCATCAGCCCTCGCTCATGCATGCGGTCAAGCGCCTGCGCGAGCGCGATCCCAACACGCAGAAAGCTTGGAATGTCCAACGAATGACCGACGAGACAATCAAGCGGCTCCCCGCCCGGGTCCTCGAGCACAAGCGTCGTACTGCCTTCGAAGTGCAACAGCGCGATAGGCCGCGCCGCCCAGTCGGAGCAGAGCTCGGATTCGAGGGAATATTCATGCTCTAGCCGTTTGACCAGTTCCGCACGCTCTGATGCGGCCGGCGTGACGAGCAAAATAGGATTCAGCCCGTCGCGAGTGCCGCGGCGCAGCGTGTACTCGCCGGTCCGCAGCGTGGTCAACCGATAAGTAGAGAGATCTACCATGTAGAACGCACCCCGGGCCGAAGACATCGTCGCTCAGGCTTCTGGCTCGACCCCCAAGGCCGCCGCCATCCTGACAAGCTCCGCCACGGAGCGTGCCGCCATCTTTCTCATCACCTGCGCCCTATGGATCTTCACTGTCACTTCCCTGACGTCCATCTCGGAGGCGATCTGCTTGTTCAGCAAACCCGCTATGACGTAACCCATGACTTCTCGCTCGCGCAACGAAAGTAATTCGTAAGCGTTGCGAAGTGATGCCACCGATTGTTCCGCGACGAGCCGTTCATGGTCGCGCGCCAGTGCCTGGACAACGGCATCCAGCATGTCCTGCTCACGAAATGGCTTGGTGAAAAAGTCCAGTGCTCCGGCTTTCATTGCTCTGACCGACATCGGAACATCGCCGTACCCCGTCATGAACAGGACCGGCATGCGCAGGCCGCTCTTTGCGCCTTCCTGCTGGAAGGCAAGGCCGCTTTCGCCACGTAATCTGACGTCGAGAATAAGGCAGGAAGGTATGTCGGCCTTGGGGAACGCGAGAAATTCCCGGGGCGAGGCGAAAGTCTCGACATGCAGGCCGAAGGAATCCAGCAGGTTCGTCAGCGCGATGCGCATCGACTCATCGTCGTCGATGACATAGACCACCGATTGTGCGCCCCTGCCCGTCCCGGCGATCGAAGTCGAAACCGGTATCGCACTCATCTTCTTTCTCCGTGTGGGAACGCTGCCTGGTGAGTCTGCTACAACTACCGGATGCGATACTGCGCCACCCCAAAGCGACGAACATCGGCCGACACCGTGGTCCTACTGTGTTCGAGCTTGTGTCGTCTGGTAGAGAAATTTGCTTTAACGCCCCGGATCTTATCCAATAAACGCTCGCAACAGCAATGCTTAAGTATAGTGCCGTCCGAAAAACCGAAGGAAAGGCAGGGCCGGGCACCAAGTACCAGCGCGGCAATGAATTCCTTAGTCGCTTAACAACGCTCACAGAGCCGCGCGCAAAGTTGGGCGCCGTTAAGGGCGAGCGCTTTAACAATAAGTTATGCGATATTTAAACCTGCCTGGCGGCCGTAAAGGTCCTAAATCCGAAAGCAACGCTTTCGCCAGGAGTACGATTGCAGAATGATTGACGTCACTGACGACGGCGATCCGGTGGTATAGATCATCCGCAGCCCAATAGTCATACGATCCCAGGACGGGGGCGCATCGGCTTGGGTAGCCACTTCCGACTCAAGCGAGGCCAGACCACCTGATACGGGAGGGAGCGAGTTGAGTGTCTCATTCGGTTCGGTTGATATCGATACGAGCGATCCGCTTCAGTTCGTGTGGGAAGACGGCGACTGCGCGTTCTACCGGGGATCGCGAGTCCGCGCGGATGGCATCCGCGAGTCCGTGCTGATAGTGCGGCCTGCGGACCCTCATCCCAGTCAGGCTGTCGTCGATCGCCTTGCGCATGAGTACGCGCTCGCGGACGAACTCGACGAAGCGGCGGCGGTGCGGCCGCTCATGCTGCTGCGCGAACATGGCCACGCTGCGCTCGTGCTCGAGGATCCTGGCGGCGAACCGCTCGAGCGGTTCACCTCGCCAATGGACACGAAAGACTTTCTTCGGATCGCCACCGGCATTGTTATTGCCTTGGGCAAGCTTCACGCGCGGGGGCTCGTCCACAAGGACGTGAAGCCCGCCCACATCGTCGTGAATCACGCGACCGGCGCGGCAAGGTTGACGGGCTTCGGCATCGCCATGCAACTACCGCGCGAGCATCAAACGCCGAAGCCGCCCGAATTCATCGAGGGGACCCTCGCCTACATGGCGCCTGAGCAGACCGGCCGAATGAACCGGTCGGTCGATTCGCGTAGCGACCTTTACTCGTTGGGTGTGACCTACTACAGGATGTTGACGGGCGTCTTGCCGTTCAGCGCGTCCGACCCGATGGAATGGGTGCACTGCCATATCGCGCGGCAGCCGGTGCCTCCAGCGGAGCTCGACAGGTCGATACCGGGGCCAGTTTCGGCGATCGTCATGAAGCTGCTCGCCAAGTCAGCAGAAGACAGGTACCAGACTGCGTTCGGCGTCGAGCACGATTTGCGCTGTTGTCTGGTCCAGTGGGAAACCGCGAAACTCATCGACGACTTCCTGCTCGGCGTGTGCGATACACCCGACCGGCTTTTGATCCCCGAGAAGCTGTACGGCCGGGAGCGCGAACTCGATACGTTGCTGCGCACTTTCGATCGCGTGAGCGACGGCAAAGTGGAGCTGGTGCTTATCACCGGCCACTCAGGCATCGGCAAGTCGGCTCTCGTACACGAATTGCAGAAGAAGCTCGGCTCCTCGCGAGGCATCTTCGCCGCTGGGAAGTGCGATCGATACAAGAGTGATATCCCCTACGCGACGTTGGCGCAGGCGTTGCAACGCCTGATTCGGCCGCTCCTCGGTAGCCGGGAAGCCGAGCTGGGCCGCTGGCGTGCCGCGCTTTGCGCAGCACTCGATCCGGGCGGGGCCTTGATCCTAAACCTGGTGCCGGCCCTCGCTACCGTGATCGGCGAACAGAAACCGGTCCCCGAGCTTCCGCCTGAAGATGCACAACGCCGCTTTCAGCTCGTGTTCCGGCGCTTCATTGAGGTCTTCGCCACGCCTGAACATCCGCTCGCGCTATTTCTCGACGATCTCCAGTGGCTCGATGCGGCGACGCTCGATCTGCTCGATTTCCTTTTGACACGATCGGGCTTGCAGCACTTTCTGTTGATCGGTGCCTACCGCGATAACGAAGTGGATGCGACTGATGAGCTCACCGGCAAGCTCGCTGCAATCCATGGGATGGGCGCGGCCGTGCATGAAATCAGGCTCAAGCCGCTGATGCCCGACACGCTTGGGCAATTGATCGCCGATTCAATGCGCTGCGCACCGGAGCGCGCAGCACCGCTTGCGCGTTTGCTACAACAGAAGACCGGCGGCAATCCTTTCTTCACGCTCCAGTTTCTCGTGGCGCTCGTCGACGAGGGCTTGCTCAGCTTCGATCATGCGCTCGAGTGCTGGTCGTGGGATCTGCGCCAGATCGCCGCCATGGACCATACGGAAAACGTCGTCGAGCTCATGGTCGGGAAGCTCAGCCGTCTGCCCGCCAGAACCCTGAAAACCCTTCAGTTACTCGCATGCCTCGGCAACATCGCCGAAGCGGCCACACTTGCAACCGTGTGCGAGAGCTCGGAGCGAATGGTCAGCGCCAATCTGTGGGAGGCGGTCCGCCAACAGTTGATAATCCGTCAGGAGGGCGCCTACCGGTTTGCTCATGACCGGATACTGGAGGCAGCGTATTCGCTGATTCCAGTCGCAAGCCGGGCAGACATGCACCTGCGCATTGGACGGCTGCTCGCGGCTCGACTTGCACCGGCGAAAAGGGAGCAGTCGGTCTTCGATATCGTCAGCCAGTTCGATCGTGCGAATGCACTGATCGTGACACCAGAGGAGCGTCAACTGGTCGCCGAGCTGAACCTGCTCGCCGGCAAGTACGCCATGATGTCGGCGGCCTACGCGTCAGCGCTCAATTACTTCAAGGCAGGCGCGGAGCTGCTGACGGAAGACGGTTGGGCGCGCCAGCATCGACTCGCCTTCTCCCTCGCCATTCACCGCGCCGAATGCGAAATGTTGACGGGCCATCTGAAGTCAGCCGAAAACCGTCTGGCGATGTTGTCGACACGCGCCGCCGATAACGTCGAACGGGCGATGGTCACAAGCCAGCAAGCCGATGTCTACGTCATGCTCGGCCAGAGTGATCGCACCGTCGCCGCCGCACTCGATTATCTGCGTCATGAGGGCGTCGACTGCTCAGCGCATCCAACGGAAGCGCAGGTGCAAGTCGAATACGCGCGGATCTGGACATTGCTGGGCAAGCGCACGATCGAGGAGCTCGTCGATTTGCCCGTGATGAGCGACGCCGCGAGCGTTGCCTCCTTTGACGTGCTGACCAGGCTCTTTCCAGCCGCGCTGTTTACAGACATCCACCTCTATGCCCTGTTGATCTGTCGAGCGGTCAATCTCAGCCTCGAGCGCGGCATTTGCGATGCGTCGTGCGCCGCCTACGTACGGCTCGGTCTGATAGCCGGCGTCTATTTCGGCGACTATGCGGCCGGATTCCGATTTGCGCGGCTCGGCTATGAACTGGTCGAACGACGCGCGATGAAACACTTTCAGGCGCGGACCTATGAGACGTTCGGTCTCGTCGCGCAATGGACGAATCCTGTCCGAATGGCCCGTGAACCTCTGCATCGCGCCATGGATGTTGCCAGCCAGATCGGCGATTGCACTTATGCGGCATACAGCTGCGCCCACCTGAACACCAATCTTCTGCTAGCTGGCGATCCACTCGTCGAGGTGCAACGTGGCGCCGAACATGGCCTCGATTTCGCGCGAGCGGTTCGATTCGGATTTGGCGCCGATCTCATCACGCCGCAGCTTCAACTTGTCAGGACGCTTCGGGGACTCACGCAAAAGTTCGGATCGTTCGATGATAACCAGTTCAATGAACACCAGTTCGAGCTGAATTTTTCCAGCAAGCCGGCTTTAGCGGCGGTGGCATGCTGGTATTGGATTCGAAAGCTCCAGGCCCGCTTCTTTGCGGGCGACTATCGGATAGCCCTCGAGGCATCATCGAAGGCTGAATCTGTTCTGACGAAGCATTCCGGATCACTCGAGATAGTGGAATATCACTTTTTCGACGCCCTTTCGCGCGCTGCGATCTGCGAGATGGAGTCACCGCTTCAGCGCAGGCAGCATCTGGACGCGATGGCTGTCGATCACAGAAAACTACAGGCATGGGCCGCAAACTGCCCGGAAAATTTCGAAAGCCGAAGAGCGCTGGTGGCGGCCGAAATAGCGCGTCTCGACGGCATGGAACTCGAAGAAACGATGCGCCTTTACGAGTTGGCGATCCGCTCGGCACGCGAGAGCGGGTTCGTCCATAACGAAGCGCTCGCCTGCGAAACGGCAGCACAATTCTACGCGGCACGTGGGTTCGAAGCCGTCGCGCGTCTGCATATGCGCGAGGCCCGTTCAGGTTATCTTCGCTGGGGTGCCGATGCAAAAGTGCGGCAACTCGATGAGCGATTCCCGCAGTTTCTCGAGGAGGAATCGGGCGTGCGGCCGGCGATCACGATCGGCGCACCTGCGGAGCACCTCGATCTGTCCGCCGTCATCAAGGTCTCGCAGGCCGTTTTCGGCGAGGTTGTTCCAGAGCGTCTGATCGATACGTTGTTGCGCCACGCGATCGAATATGCGGGTGCCGCCCGCGGCCTCCTGATCACACCGCGAGACGGTGAATTACAGGCCGAGGCAGAAGCTTTCGCTGGCAGCGACATGGTCGTCGCGCAGCCGCGATCGGGCGCTGCGCTGCCGGAATCCATCGTGCATTACGTCGCGCGAACCCTTGAAACCGTGATCCTCGCCGATGCATCGGCCCGGAACCCGTTTTCCTCCGACCCGTATATCGCCCGGTTTCGCGCACGGTCGATACTTTGCCTTCCGCTGATCAACGGCGCCAAACTGCTCGGCGTGCTGTACCTCGAAAACAATCTCGCGTCCCACGTGTTTACCGCAGCGCGGATCGCCATGCTGAAACTGCTGGCGTCTCAAGCGGCCATTTCGCTCGAAAATTCCCGCCTGTATCTCGACCTGGCGGAACGCGAAGCAAAGATCCGGCGCCTCGTCGAGGCCAACATCATCGGGATCTTCATTTGGCGGTTCGATGGCCAGATCGTCGAGGCCAACGATGCGTTTCTTCAGATGGTAGGCTATGACCGGACCGATATCGTCGCGGGCCGGGTCAAACGGGAAGACCTCAGCCCACCCGAATGGCGCGAGCGCGATTTGCGCACGCTCGTCGAGCTGAAGACGGCCGGCATCGTCCAACCGTTCGAAAAGGAATACACCCGTAAGGATGGCCTACGGGTGCCGATCCTGATCGGCTTTGCCGCCTTTTGCGAGCAGTCCGACGAGGGGGTAGCCTTCGTCATCGATCTGACTGAGCGCAAGCGAGCCGAGACCGAAACACGCGAAGCCGAACAGCGCTATCGCGAGATGCAATCTTCGCTCGCGCGTGCGAACCGCCTGGCGACGGTCGGCCAGCTCACCGCCTCGATCGCCCACGAAATCAAGCAGCCGATCGCTGCGTCGGCCATTAACGCGCAGGCGGCCATGCGGTGGCTGCGCTCCGAGCCGCCGAGGCTGAGAGAGGCACAGCAGGCGCTCGATCGAGTCGTCGCCGATGCCATACGGGCGGGGGACGTACTCTCCCGTATCCGCGAACTCGTCACGAAGGCCCCCCAGCACAAAGATACCCTGCGAATCAGCGAAGCCATCGTCGAGGTCGTCGAACTGAGCCGTGGCGATCTGACGGAGAACGACGTATCGGTGCAACTGGCATTTTCGGAAAACTTGCCGATGGTCCGTGGAGACCGCGTTCAATTGCAACAGGTGATGCTCAATCTGATACTCAACGCTCTCGAAGCGATGACGAGCGAGACCGGCGCGCCGCGCGAACTTTTGATCGAAACCTCGCAGAACGGGTCAGGCGGCGTACGCGTCACGGTGCGGGATTCGGGGCCCGGCATCGCACCGGAGAATATCGAGCGAATCTTCGACCCGTTCTACACCACCAAGTCAGGCGGCATGGGCATGGGGCTGTCGATCTGCCGATCGATCGTCGAGGCACACGGGGGACGCATGTGGGCAGACGCGAACACGTCTAGCGGCAGCGTCTTTCAAATCGTACTTCCGACCAGCGACGCGGAAGATCTCGCTGACTGAGCTTCAGAACCGCGACCTCTGGGGGGCCGCCCCTCTGAATCACGTCAGAACCTGAACACGACCGCCCTTGACTGCGGCCTTCAAGACCGACCAGTCCTTCTCATTCTGATCGGCATACGCGAGGGCGAACCGCTCGATGGCTTCGTCGAATTGCTCCGACTTGCCGAGATATCCGATGAGTAGCGCCGGATCGCCCGCTTTCGCCATCGAATGCGCCAGCGCATGAGCACAGGAGGCCGCGTATTCGCTGAGGTCTTCGGCATCGAAGGTCGTGAAGTCGAAGGCGCCCTTCATGTCACGCAGTTGCCGCACGTAGAAGTCATTGCCCGTATGCTGCATCTTCGACCAGCCGAGAAAAATATCGCTGGCCGACTGCAGCAGGCGCTGCCCGTTCACGACGCGCTGGCCGTGATTAGGGAAGCGACTCGGCGGCAAATAGTCCTCCAGAACCGAAGCCCTCGCCTCCTTCAATTGCAGAAACAGCGGACACTCGCCATCGGCCATGAAAAGCGCCTCATAACAGCGCGTGCCCACCGATCCAATTCCCACGACGCGTATTGCTACATCCACCAGTTCATAGCGGTCGAACAGGGCGCGCCTGTCGTCCGGAAGCGTCAGCCGATAGTCGGCGAAAAAGTGCCGTACCAGCGCATCGTAGTGCTTCTGGTCGTGCGGGCTTTCCAGAGGAACGTGATACACGAGCGGCGGCACATCCTTGATGCGCAGCTTGCCGTTAACCAACTCGGTCGAATGATTCATTACGGAGCGCGACGACTGCAGCCGGGCCATGTCGATGACGGCCCGTTCCTTTTTTCGTTCCCGTTCCGAATCGGCCATGGCCAGCATGCTGCCGGTCCCGAACTGGCCGTACCAGACGTCGAGCGTGTCCATGCGGCTGAACCCCGCCATCCGGTGCCGGAACGTCTCGCACAACCGGCGCACGACGCTGCGCTGGTCGCGAGTGGCGAATCCGCGCTCACGCGCTGCGATCACGAACGAGGCCGCTAGCCGGCGCACATCCCAGTCGAAGGGGCCCGGCAACGTTTCATCGAAGTCATTTGGCCCAAACAGAATGCGACGCTCCGGGCTCGCGAACAGTCCGAAATTGGCCAGATGTGCATCGCCGCCGAGTTGCACGTTCACGTTGGAGTGCGGCAGCCTCGACAGGTCGAACGCCATCAGCGGCGCCGCGCCGCGATAGAACGCGAATGGACTCTGGACCATACGCCCGTAGCGGATCGGAATCAGCTCCGTCACCCGGCCTGCGTTGGACGCTTCGAGTAGCGCGAGCGGATCCCGATCTTCGATCCTGCAGTCGGCGAGCCTGTCACGCGAGACCGCCTTGCGCGCCGCCTTGCCACGCTCCATTCTCATGGCCAGCGTGCCGCGGCCCGCAAACATCGTGGAAGGATCGCCTGGTACCGCCATGGTCTTCCGATCGATGCGTTCCGTAGCGGGCCCAGGATGATTCGCAGCAACGGTATTGAGCATGTGCCACCTTCCTTTCAATTCAGCGTCAAGGCCGCCTCGTCAGATTGCCTGCCTCATGCCGGTTTGGTGCCCGAAGCAGGCGCGGATTCCGCTTCGGATGTCGATGGCGTGGGCGCCAGATCGCGCAGCGTGTCGACTGCAGCGTCGACCGTCGCAAAGATCTCGCGATGCGCGCCGCGCGCACGCAGTGCCGGATACCGTTCGATCTGGTGTCGCACGCCCGTCGCAAGCGCGACGGCGGCAATACCGACACCGCGCTTGTCAAGTTCCGAGCCCAGTTGGACCAAGGTCTTGCCCGCCGTGTAGTCGATGTTGTAGATCTCGGTCGCGTCGACCACGATCCAGCGCAAGGGTGGGCTCGCTTCGGTCACGACTTTGAGCACTTCCTCAGTGAAGCGGCCGGCGTTCGCGTAGAACAGATCGGCCTCGAACCGGTAAACAACGATGCCGGGTGCCGCGAGCAGATTGGGTGCCACATGATGCGATAGCCACCGGTCCGCGGGGCCGCGCGTCAGCACACGCGTGCGCAGCCGGTAGCTATGCCGCGCATGCGCGATCAGCGAAAGTACGACGGCAGCCAGAATGCCGTGCATCACATCGACGAACACCACGACGCCCGCCGTCAGCAACGCCACGACGAACTCGTCCTTCTGCATGCGGTACAACTCGGCCATCCCCTTAACGTCGATCAGTTTCACACCGATCATGAAGACGATGGCCGACAGTACCGCGGCAGGCAGAAAACCAAGCGGCTTCGTGAGAAACAGCAACACCAGAAGGACGATTGCTGCCGTCGTAAGATGAGCGACCTGTGTGCGGCCGCCCGCTTCGTCCACCATCTCCGTCTTGGTCGGGCTCCCATTGACGACGAACGTGCCCGTGAACGCCGCCGCAGCATTCGCAGCCGCGAGGCCGATGATGTCGGCATTGTCGTCGCCCTTCTCGTTGTAGCGGTTGGCATACGCGCGCGCGGTTGCGGCGCTCTGCGCGATGATGACGATGAAACACGATGCGGCCGTGGCGAGCACCTGATTGATCGCGTTCGTATGCATCGGCGGCAGGAACAACGAAGGCAAGCCGCCCGGCACGTCACCCGTAACCGCAATGCCGTGCGAGGAAAAACCGAACATCGCGCTCGCCACGATAGAGCCGATCACGGCAATCAGCGCGCCTGGGGCGCGCGGCGCGAAGCGTTTGCACCCGACGATCACGGCGAGCACGGCAATGGCCAACGCCGCCGTCGGTGTGTTCGTCTCAGCGACGCGCTGAAACACGGACACGACTTGCATGATCGGCCCATGCCCCGCTTTCGGGAGCCCGAGCAGTCCGGCGAACTCGCCCGCCGCGACCTGCACGCCGACGCCTGTCAGAAAGCCGATCAGCGCACTTCGGGCAAGGAAGTCGGCGAGAAATCCCAGCCGGAACACGCGCGCAATCACGAGCATTACCGCTACCATCAGCGCAACGGTGCTGGTCAGGCCGACATATTCCTTGCTGCCCACCGCGGCGACGGCGCTCAACATGCCGGCAAGGATGGCCGCCGTGGCGGAGTCCGCAGCCACCACCAGTTGGCGCGATGCCCCGAAGAAGGCGAATGCGACCAGAGGCAGCAGGATCGTGTAGAGGCCGGTGACCGTAGGCGTGCCGGCAATCTTCGTGTACCCCATCACTTCGGGAATGCCGAGCGCCGCCAGCGTGATTCCGGCAACGACGTCGTGCGGCAGCTGTGCGGCGTTGATCGGTAAAAGGCCCTGCAAGAAAGGCATGCGATGCAGCAGAGGTTCCATCGAAGCAGCAGGTTTCATGTTGTCGCCTCCACTCGGTTTGTGAGTTTGTCGACCAGTGCATCCGCGATGATCACATCGCCGATGATCACGTTGGATGCGCCCGCGTTCTCGAACAGCCCTTTTCTCAATGGATTTTCACCGGGGACGGCAATCGGGAGTGCGGGATTCAGCGTATGCGCGAGCAAGGTGATTGCCAGATTGTTGTTGCTGTCGGGTGTCGTGACGACGAGCGCGCTGGCGCTATCGAGCCGTGCATCCCTGAGCACGTCGTCGAACGCGTCGGGCGAGCCGAGCACGACCATATGGTCATGATCTGCCGCACGTTCGGCCTGCCCCTCATCACCGACGAGGACGAGGACCAACTGCCCCGCATCACGCAATCGATCGGCGACCAGCATGCCGAGGGAATGGAATCCAACCACGACGACGTGATTGGCGAGCTGTTCGAGCTTGCGTTCCATGATCCTGTTCTCCCGATAGGCCATCACATCGTCGCCAGACAACATGCCGGTCAGCTTCGACACCGCGAATCCGCCGACCACCAGCGTCGCGAACATGGCCAGCAGCATGAAAACCTTTTGACGTTCGTTCAACTCGGCGAAGTCGCCGATCGTCGTGACGAGATTGACCCCATCCCAAAGCGCGGTGAACAGCCTGTTGAGAAAAGAGTCATTCGAACGGTCGAGCACGATCAGCCCGGTGGTGGCGCCGCCCAGAAGCAGCAGGAGCAGTCCGAGGGTATGTCGCACACGGCGGCGCCATTCCCGAACGCGGATACGTCCAAGACGCGGCTCATCGACACGGAAAATCCACATGGTTACCTCATACGGTCAAACGCCGGTTGTCGCCACTCGGCGAGCAGCGCGCCATTGCGCTCATAACTGCGACTCGATCGGCAGCAGGCCCATGAACCAGACGCTCGTACGCCGCCCAAGAGAGACGTCCGGCTCCGAGTCCAATTCCGTTACAGCGCCGTTTTCGGTGGTATCGATCCAGACGATCCGGTTCGAGCCGTTCGCGTCGGCACGGAGCTCCACTCGCCAGGCAATCCGGTCCAGGTGCGGCTCGACGTCGTCGACCACCTGGCCGGCAATTGCCGGGCTATTGCAAAGCACACCGATTTCCGTGTTGAGATGGCTCGAGCGAGGATCGAGATTCATCGAGCCGATGAAAACGCTTTGCCGGTCGAACACATACGTTTTTGCATGCAACGAGGCCCTTGAGGAACCGAAGAACTTCCGTTGTGATTTGACGTCGGCCGAGCCGACCGGCTTCAGCTCATAGAGGTGCACCCCGGCCTCGAGGAGCGCTTCGCGGTAGTGCTCATATCCGGCATTGACGGCGACGACGTCGGTTGCCGCCAGCGAATTGGTCAACACCGTGACGCGTACCCCGTGCGCGGTCAGATCGCTTATCCAGGCGACTCCTTCCTTGCCCGGCACGAAGTAAGGCGAGATGATGAGCATCTGCTGTGCGGGTTTCAGGTTCAGGGCCTTGAACCGCGTCATCAAGTGGCCTTGCGTGTCAGTCGGGTCGCGGGTGATCTTGGCTGGATCGTCGTACAGAAGCGTGGCTTCTCCCCAGGCAAATTCGGTGTCGCCCGGTTCGAAGACCGTGGCCAGCCGTTCTCTCGCCTGCGCGACATACGCAGAGTCATGCTCCGATTTGATGTAGTCATCCAGTTTCGCGCGGTAGGCGGGCAGCGCAGACGATTCCGCCGGATGCCCTGCCAGTTGCTCGATCGAATAACTCGCTTCGGAATTCCAGAACTGGTCGAAGGCCTCCGAGACTTTCCGGACGACGGGACCGTGCACCAGCACATCCAGATCCCCGAAGGCCACCACGTTCGAGGCACCGAAGTATTCGTCGCCGATATTGCGCCCGCCAAGAATCGCGGCTTCGTTGTCCGCGACCATTGCCTTGTTGTGCATGCGCCGGTCCACCCGCGATAATTCGAGAGCGGTAGCAAGCGACTTGAAGCTCCGGCTCGCGACCGGATTGAACAGCCTGATCTTCACATTTGGATGCGAGTTGAGCGCGAGCAGGACCTGGTCGTCCGGGTTGGTGCCCAGGTCGTCGAGGAGGACACGAACGCGGACGCCCCGGTCCGCTGCCTCGAGTAACGCCGCCGCGAGTTCTCGGCCGACCAGATCGTCGTGCCAGATGTAATACTGCAGATCGAGCGAACGGTCGGCTTTTTCGGCGAGCGCGATGCGGGCCACGATCGCATCGGTAGGGTCCGGCAGCAGATGAAACACCGTCTCGCCCGGATGCTTCTGCTCTTCGGGCGCGACTAGCGCGCCGAGCCGCGTAGTTTGCGTGTCTTGAAGTGCAAAAGTCTGCGGCCGGTTCGTCTGTGGAGGCAAACCGGCGCACGCGGCCAGCATGAAGACGAGCACGCTTGCAATGAGACGCTGCAGATTTTTCATGTTCGCACCTCGCTCGAACGTCGAAGCGGGATCACACCTGGCTCTCGGGCGCGAAAAGGCACTACTCCTTATTCCGCAGCCGAAGCAGCCCCATCAAAACCTCGTCGCGATACGTTGCGAGCTCCTGCAGCGAGCGCGACTGGACTTCCTCGCGGACACCCTTGATGATGCTCGCCCGCACATCCGGCGTGAGTTCCGGGGTTCCGAGCACGTGCCACCAGGCAGTCAGTGGACCGGTGAACTGATCGAAGAAGTGCTCGATGCCGCCCTGTCCGCCGCCGAGATGATAGAGAAGACTAGGTCCCATGATCCCCCAACGCAGACCTGGGCCCCACGAAACCGCGGCGTCCGCATCGCCGACACTGACGACCCCCTCCGCGATCAGGTAAACCACTTCGCGAAACAGGGCGGCCTGAAGCCGATTGGCGACGTGGCCCGGAACCTCCTTGCGCAAGCGGATCGTCCGCTTACCGAGGCCGCGATAGAACACGCTGACGCGTTCGATGGTCTCTTCCGAGGTCTTCGCGCCGCCCACGATCTCGACCAGCGGTATCAGGTGCGGCGGGTTGAACGGGTGACCGATCACGCACCGTTCGGGATGATTGGGGCAGGCGGATTGAATCTCGCTCATCGTCAGGCCCGACGAGCTCGATGCGATGATCGCCTCGGGCGCCAGTGCTTCGTCGAGACGACGGTAGAGGTCCTTCTTGAAGGCGATACGCTCGGGTCCGTTTTCCTGGACCAGATCGCTCCCAGCTATGGCTTCTTCGAAGTTGTCCGTGAACTGAAGCTTCGAAGGCGATGCGCCGGGCGCGAGCCCCAGTTGCTCCAGCGCCGGCCACGCAGTCGCGATGAACTCGTCGAGCTTCTGCTTTGCATCGGGGGCGATGTCGGTCGCGACCACATCCAGACCTTTGGCGAGAAATAGCGCCGCCCAGCTCGCGCCGATGACCCCAGTTCCGATGATCGTCACGCGCTCGATTGTCTTGCTCATGGTTCGGACTCCGTGACGTTAGACGAACGCGCTGAACCCACTGACCGCCTTGCCGACGATCAGTGAATTCATCTCGCGCGTCCCCTCATAGGAATAGAGCGCTTCCGAGTCGGCCATGAAGCGCGCGACGCTATAGTCGAGCACGATGCCGTTGCCGCCCAGTACCTCGCGCGCCCAGCCGACCGTCTCGCGCATGCGGACCGTGCAGAACGCCTTGGCGAGCGAGGCGTGCTCGTCCTTGAGCTTGCCCTGGTCCTGGAGATGCGCGAGGCGTACGACCATGCACTGCGAGGCGGTGATATTGCCGAGCATCTTTGCGAGCAGATCCTGGACCAACTGAAAGGACGCGATCGGTTTGCCGAACTGCTCGCGCGTCTGCGCATACTTGAGCGCGTGCTCATAGGCGCCCATGCTGCAGCCCACCGCCTCCCAGGCCACATACTGGCGCGTCAGGCGCAGCACGCGCGCCGTGTCGCGGAAGGTCGAACCGCCCTGCAAGCGGTTTTCCTCAGGCACGCGGCAGTTCTCCATCGTGATGACGCCGTTCTGCACGACCCGCAACGCGACCTTGCGCTCGATCTTCGCGACCGAAAATCCCGGCGTCGTTCTGTTTTCGACGATGAATCCCTTCACCTGTTCGTCGTCGACGTCGCGGGCCCAGATGATGGAGAGATCGCACCACGGCGCATTGCCGATCCAGCGTTTCTGGCCGTTGAGTACCCAGGTATCACCTTCACGCTTCGCGGTGGTGAGGAGCCCGCCACCGGCGCCCGAGCCGACGAGGGGTTCGGTCAGCCCGAAGCAGCCGACCTTTTCGAGGCGAACCATAGGCGGCAGCCACTTCTGCTTCTGCTCTTCCGAACCGCCGAGGTAGATCGAGCCCATCGCGAGGCCGCTTTGCACACCGAAGAACGTCGCGATCGAAGCGTCGACGCGCGCAAGCTCCATGGCGATGAAGCCACCGAGCAGAACGCTGCCGCCGGGGCAACCATACCCCTTGAAGCCGATGCCGACGATGTTCAGATCGCGAAGGCCCGGTATCAGATCGAACGGAAACCTGTCTTCCGCCCAGTACTGGTTGATGACGGGCGCCACGGTCCGTTCCATAAAACTCCGCACTCTTGCGAGGAGTGCCTGCTCGTCTTCGCTCAAGACCTGGTGGATCATGTAGAAGTCGCTATCGGGGGCCGGCAGCGCGCGGGGAGGCTTTGTCTCTGGCATGGTGTGTCTCGCACAGGTGAATCAGGACGGTGTATGGGCAAGGTAGTCGTAGACCACTTCTGCCCTGCCTAGCGACAGGTCGGTCAGCAGATGCACGGCTGAGAGGATTTCTAGCACCGGGAGCTTCGCTACCGGTGCGAAGCAGTGCGGATGCAGTTCCAGCGACGCCGGACCTGTCCACGCCCCTTTGACGGTCAGGTCCTCGATGTAGTACCTGACGATTTCGCACACGCGCGCCGTGCAGTCCACGTGCGGCAAGATCTTCAGCAGATAGCCCGGCGCCTCGAGGGTTTTCCTGACCGAAGCGAGATCGAGCGGCTTGTACTTATAGGCCATCGTCGCCGTGGCCACGCGCACGCCGTTGTAGTCGAGCGTGCCAACCAGAGCGTCGTTGCGCACCTCCAGCTTCGGTTGTGCCAGCACCTTCGGAAAGCCCAGCAGTTCTCGACCGGAGGCGATGCCGGCCTCGCTGTCGAGAAACATCGCATGCGTGAAGCCGCCGGCAACGCCATCGAGCGTAACGGGTATCACCTGGCCGGATTCGGTGTAGGAGCCAAGCCCGCTCGAATCGGGCATGTTGATGAACTCGTACTTGACGATCGGCTCGACAGGCCTGAGCGGAGCCGGGACCACTCGCGCAAGGGCCTCCGGATCGGTGCGATACGTGATGATCACGAACTCGCGATCGACGAACCGGTACGGCACCTTAGGATAGGCGGGGCTCGTCAGTGGCATCGCGTAGGCCGATGCGCGCACTTCGTCTTCAGTCATGGAACGCTCCTAGTCGCCGTGCGGGGTGGAAGGCGTGCCTCGCTCACGACGCGCCCTTGAATCGTGCGACCGCGCCCGCATCGTTCAGCCGTGTGATATCGGCTTCGCCGAACCCCAGTTCCTGCAGGATCTGCGCACCGTGTTCACCGAGTTGCGGGGCCGCCGTGGGCTTCACTTTCGGCGAGCCGAACACCTGAAACGGGCTGCTGACGGTGCGGGCTTCCTTCCCGCCGGGCTGCGCGAGCGGTACGACGATCCCGTTGGCCGGCAATTGCGGGTCGTCGATGATTTCTCTCGCGACCTGAACGACACCGAAGATCACGCGGCCGGCACCGAGCACCTGCTTCCAGTACGCGAGCGGCCGGCTCGCGAACATCGGATCGAGAATCTCGACCAGATGTGCGGAGTTGGCGATGCGGTTTTCGTCGAGGAAGCGCGGGTCCTCCAGCAAGTCGGGCTTGCCGATCGCCTTGCAGAAGCCCGGCCAGTCCTTGCGCTGCGCCGCAACGAGCAGAATCCAGCGCTTGTCGGCGGTCTGGTAAGGATTGAGCAGCGCATTGGGCGGCGACTTGCGGTCGTGCTGTGCGAAGAAGTGGCCGCCGTTCAGGCCGCCTTCGACCCACGCGCCCGCGGCCCAGATGCCGTTGGCGATCAGCGAGGTCGAGACATGGCTGCCCTTGCCGGTCGTCGCGCGCACGTAGAGCGCGGTTACGATCGCCGCATAGAGCGTCGTGGCCGTCGCGTGGTCGCCAATGCCCGGGATCGGTAGCGTCGGCGGACTGCCGGCGTCATGCGTGACTTCCATCAGGCCGGAGCGCGCCCAGTATGCGGTGACATCGAATCCGGGCGTGTCGGCCTCCGGGCCTTCGGAGCCATACCCCGTGACGTCGGCGTAGATGAGCTTGTCGTTGAGCGGCGCGAAGTCCTCGTAAGTGCAGCCGAGCGACGCCTTGACGCGCGGCGGGAAGTTCACGACGACCACGTCGGCCCAGCGCACGAGGCGATGCAGCACTTCTTTGGCGTCGGACTTCTTCAGGTCGATCGCAATGCCGCGCTTGTTGCGGTTCGTCAGTTGCCATGCATAGTTGACGTCACTCGTCGGGTTCGGCGGCATCGCCGAAAAGTAGCGGTAGACGTCCCCGGTGCCCGGCGGTTCGACCTTGATCACGTCGGCGCCGAAGTCGGCAAGGATCGTCGTCGCGGCAGGGCCCGCAATGTAGCTCGCAAGGTCGAGCACCTTCAAACCGGAGAAGATGTGATTGCCGACGTTCATCGAGTCACCTCCATGATTTTGATCTGCCCGCTTCCCATAGCTTGCGCGCGCGGCGCAGCCGATGGCGAACGGAGTGGCGAGAGCCGCGTTTTATCGAGCTGTGAACTTCGGAGGCCGTTTTTCCAGGAAGGCTTTCGTGCCTTCCGTCTTGTCGTCGGTGGAGGCACATACCCCAAACAAGGCCGCTTCGAGCGCAAGTCCCTCGGAGAGCGAGCCATCGAGACCGCGATTGACAGCCGCGATCGCATGGCGCACCGAAAGCGGCGCATTCGCGTTGATCCTCGCGAGGATCTCTTGCGCGCGGCCGATCAATTTCGATGGCTCGACGATTTCGCTCACGAGCCCGATGCGCAGTGCTTCTTCTGCCGGAATCATTTCGCCAGTGAGGATGAGTTGCAGGGCAACGCTTTTGCCCACCACGCGAGGAAGGCGCTGCGTTCCGCCGAAGCCGGGAATGAGACCGAGCCTGATCTCGGGCTGCCCGAATCTCGCGTTAGGGGTTGCCAGACGGATCGTGCACGCCAACGCCGTTTCACATCCGCCGCCGAGCGCGAGACCATTGACTGCCGCGATGACAGGCTTACCCAGGTTATCGACGAGATCGAGCAAAGCCTGTCCGGCGCGTGCTGCATGCACGGCCTCGACAGGCGTTGCGGTGGCCAGTTCGCCGATGTCCGCTCCCGCAATGAATGCACGATCGCCTGCACCGGTCACGATGACGCCGCCAATGCGCGCATCGTCCCGCGCGCATTCGAATGCCGCTTTCAATTCACGGATGGCTTTCTGGTTCAGCGCATTGAGGACCTCGGGGCGATTCAGCGTGATGACAGCGGCAGCGTTGCGCTGTTCATAGACAATCGTTTCGAACGATTGTTGTGCAAGTGTCTTTTCCATGAGTCTGTGGATTCCACACGAATTGTTCAACTCGTGGACAATTTCACCACCACCGCGATTGCCGGTCACTCACTATCTACGCACTAATCCGCCCGATTTTCCCGTACCGTGATCAACTCGACGGTAGGAGAATCGAACGGACTGCAATTCCGCGGGCGAAGTCTCGATGGCATGCACCAGCGCTGCCCATACGATGTGCCAGGCGAGTCATACTTTGGTGTAAGCCGATCACACCAACGAACAATCTTCATTGCTTGGCTCGCAGCCTGGTACTGATGCACGATTGCGTAGCGCTCACTGAGCAAAGCTAGTTGAGGGATCGCTGCATGCGTGCGCCCCAGGTCGTTTCCATCGTCGATGACAATGAGCCTTTCCGCTCGGCGACTGCGCGCCTCGTGCAAGCATTCGGGTGGATCGTGCGGGCATTCGATTCCGCGGAGCAATTCCTGGATTCAGAGGACGTTCACAACACGGCATTCCTCATCTCGGACATCAAGATGCCGGGTATGTCCGGGTTGGCGATGTATAGCCGCCTTCTCGAACTGGGACTCGCGCCTCCCGTCGTTTTCATCACCGCGGGTCCAACTGCCTCTCTGCGCGCCGAAGTTCTCGCGACCGGCGCGTTTGCCTTGCTCGAAAAGCCGATGGACCCCGACGAGCTGGAGCGGTGGCTGAACCATGCTTTACGTCAGCCTTAGCCTTTCCTCGCGATCCTGTAGTAAGGATTTCGCTACAACGCCGCAATCCGCTACGCAACCTCGTCGAGGCTAGCGCCTATACTTCTTGTGGCGGCGTGGCAGCCCTTTTCCCACCCAACCTAGGGGATTCGCTCATGAACGGCAGTGGAATTGCAGAGGTCGCGCGGTGGTCGACCCGTGACCTGCCTGCCCCCCAACGCCTTGACGTCTGGGCGGATGTGCTGACCTCGGCAATGATCCCCCTGTATGTCCGGGCAAGCAATCCACGCGAGTTCGAAGCGAACATGACTGTGGTGGCCTGTGGTCCGCTGACGGTCGTGCGGCAGTCGGGCACTCCGCACACCTGCGGCCGGGGACGCAGCGAACTGGCGCGCAGCGGCAAGCGCCAGTATCACTTGATGATGAGCCTGAATAACACCTATCACGTCTCGCATCGCAACGATCTGTGCCTCGCGCCCGGCGACCTCGTACTCGTCGATTCGGACCTCAATTGCGGCATTGATCTCGTGCGTTGGTACGAATTTCTCAACATCGGCGTTCCCGTTGAGTGGCTCAAACGTTGGATTCCCGACGTTGGCTCTCTTGTTGGTCGGCGCATTCCGGGTAATTCCAACTGGGGCGCCGCCCTTGCCGCCTACCTGGTCCAGCTGTTGCCTGATGCGGTTGCGAACGCGCCTATCCCGCACAGCGTGCTCGCCGATCAGGTGGGCGCCCTGCTCGCGCTCATCGCCCATGAGATGAGCGGTCAAGAGCCCCACAGCAAGCCTGCCGAGCGATCGTTGCGGGATCGCGTGAGCGACTGCCTCGCCCAGCGCTGCCACGAGCATGGTCTGACCGCCGAAGCTGTTGCCGACTCGCTCGGCATCTCCGTGCGCACACTACATCGAGCGCTGGCGGGATGCCAGCAGACCTTCGCCGATCAATTGCTCGACGCGAGGATGATTTGTGCGCTGCGGATGCTCGAATCGAAGATTTTCTCGCGGATGACGGTGGGTGAAATTGGGCGCCGCGCTGGCTTCGCGGATGCGTCGCACTTCACCCGCGTGATGCGCAGAAGAATGGGTGTTACGCCGCAACAATTGCGTATGCACAGAGGCACCGATTCGAGCGACACAGCGGCCCGAAATGCCGCTAAAAGCGATGAAGATCAATAGCTTTCCTGCGCGTCCCACGCCACCCATGCAGGCTTGCCTTTTGGCGTCTCTATGCCAAGCGCTGCACTCATTCTGACGAGATCCGCGACCGAGCGCGCGGCCATTTTTCTCATGACCTGAGATCGATGAATTTTGACGGTGATTTCGCTGAGCTTCAACTGGCTGGCAATTTCCTTGTTCATCAGTCCATCCACGACGAACAGCATCACCTGCTGCTCCCGAGGCTTCAATGAATCGTAGCAAGCGCGTAGCGCGGCTAGCGCCCGTTGGGACGCGAGCCGTTCGTTATCGCAAGCCAACGCATCGGTGACCGCGTCCAGCATGTCCTGGTCGCGGAAAGGCTTAGGGAGAAAGTCCACTGCGCCGGCTTTCATCGCCTTCACCGACATGGCGACGTCGCCATACCCGGTCATGAAGATGATTGGCATCCGAATACCGCTCTTCACGAGTTCATCCTGGAATGCGAGCCCAGTCTCACCGTGCAACCTGACGTCCAGAATCAGGCAACTCGGTACGCCCTCCTTATGGCATGCCGAAAATTCGCGGCAGGACGGGAACGCCTGAGCGCGTAGCCCTATTGAATGCAACAGGTCCACGAGCGCAATGCGCATCGCCTCGTCGTCGTCGATCACGTATACCATCGAGACCAGACCGTCGGCAGGGTTCATGTTCGTAACAGCCGAAACCGGCTCAGCACGCATCTCGTTCTCCCGCACCGGCAGCAACTGTGATACGGCCCAACGCAGACCCGGCGCGGCCTCGGGACAGTCACGCCGTTCGCTTACCGAACTTGATCGCTCATCCCCTGACTTGCGAACCGCTACGCTCGGCATCCCCACTCACAGGCAAACCGATTCCACGTTACCGGGCGCAGCCGCGCCCCGTATTGGCGAATGCGGTCCGGTATCGTGAGAATATCCTTGCCCCCACGGTCTGGATGGTCTGAGCATGCCATTCATGGTCGAAAGTCCGGTCTACACGCGCCATAGCAAGGTGTCTCGTTTCGCTTGGCGGGAAATCGCTGCATAGCAGCGAACCTTCATTCCGCACGTTTATACGAACGTATGATTCACCTGGCCTATCACGTGATTTCCACAACCGATCCCACATTTGTAACCAGAACGCCTCTACGTTACCTTTTATCCGGTACGAATCGACATGGATGGCTCGAACCTTCGAAAGGGTTTTCATCGAGGTTTGGACTGAAGTCCGGAGCGGAGAGACGATTATGGATTTGTTGAAGAGCATGCGGATTTTTGAGCGTGTGGCCGACGGCGCAAGCTATACGTTGGCGGCTCGGGAGCTGAACATGAGTACGGGTTCAGTCTCGCGGCTCATTTTCGACCTCGAGCAGCATCTTGCCACGCGACTCCTGCATCGCACGACGCGGCGGATTGCCTTGACGCCCGCGGGCAAGCGCTATCTGGCGCGTTGCCACTCGATTCTCGAAGCCCTGGACGAAGCAGAAGCTGAAGCCAAATCGATTCACATCAGTCCAACAGGCTGCCTTAGGGTTCACGCCTCCCAATCGCTTGCGCAACACTATTTGGTGCCCGCAGTGAGATCCTATCGGGAGCGGCATCCGTCCGTGCAGGTTGGGCTGACGCTATCGGACTCTCCGGTCAACCTTCTCGCCGGTGAATTCGACATGGCCGTCGTGGCGACCGAGGTGCTGCGCGACTCTTCGCTTATCGGTACGCGTCTTGGCAGTTCCTACAGCGTGATGTGCGCGTCTCCAAACTATCTCGACGTGCATCCGATGATCAACAGGCTCGCGGACCTTTCGAACCATAGTCTCGTTTGTCTCGCCCCCTCCTGGTCGGACAACGTCGAATTGACGTCGCAAGGGTCAAACGGCTGCGAAACGGTTTCCGTTCAACCCGGGCTGTGCATCAGTTCGCAATCTTCGCTTGCCAATGCCCTCGAACTTGGGATGGGAGTGGGCTTACTGCCGCTGCATGCAGCCGTTGATGCGTTCCGCGATGGACGCCTCGTGCACATACTGCCTGCCTGCCAGTTTGAACACGTTGACATCTACGCACTCTTTGCGTCGAAGATGTTTCTCGACGCAAAGGTGAGAACGTGGGTTGAACATCTGAAAGGCAGTTTTGCTGAATCCAGCAAGAACGATCAACTGGTTCTCTACAACACGAGTGATTTGCAGGTGGCGTGAGCCTGCCGCAGACAGGCGGTCCGGCACGGCGATAGCGCCTACCGCGGCTTGCGCTTCATTGAGAGACTGCGTCTGGTATGGCCGTCTCGCCCCCTGCCAGAGACCCAGTTGTCGATGATCGCGTCGATGGTCAGTTCGACCATCATGCAGGTGTCGGACCAACGCTTCGTCGGAGTCGTGCGAGGCACGAGCACCACATCGTAGATTGCTGTGATCAGGGTGTCCCCGGCAAACCGATTGGGTAACGGCGGCTCCGGCAGCGCGTCGAATAACGCGTCAACGTCACACGACGCCACCTCCTCGAAGTATTCCGCCGCAGCCGTGAGATCGTCTTCGCGAACCGCGACGAACAGCGCCCGTTGATCATCGAAGTACTGGTAAATGGACGCTGGCGAATAGCTCGCCTCGGACGCTATGCGGCGAAGCGAGACCTGGGACGCGTCTTCTCGCGCCAGCAGCCGGCGGCCGGCGTCGACAAATGCCTGCCTGACCTTCGCCTTGTCTTCGGGTGTCTTCGCGCGGCTCAGACTGCCGCTTCCAGGGGTACGTTTGCTCAAGTTGTACGTTCATTGAGAGTTGTCGGGCCGGCATGGCGCAAGAACACCGCCGGCAGGGTCTTTCTTGACATCATGGAACTGCGGGCGCTATTGCAACGGAACGCGTTCAGTTACGTGCGTCCATGCCGGATCCGCATTCAACCGAGGATGAAGGTAGTGCCGCACAGCGAAAATGCCCTTGCCCCTCCCGACGACACCCCCGCTCCCGTGTATCGGGACTTCTGTCAAGCGAAGACAAAAATGAACGCCAATGTCCAATTGAACATGCGCAATAAGGACGAGCGCAAGCGTGCCGATCCATTCGTTCTGCTCGGCCAGCTGAGCGCGTACATCGGCCACGAAGTCAATCAACCGCTCGGCGCGATCGTCGCACACGGTGAAGCATGCCTGCGATGGCTCAATCGCGAGACACCGGCATACGAGGAGGCGACGGCCAGCGTGCAAAACATCATTGGCCTCGGGCAGCGTGCGAGCGAAATCGTCCAGTCCATTTGCAGCCTCGCGACTCCGTCTGCCCTGCAAGCGACACGACTGGAGCTAAACGACCTAGTTCATGACGTGATACCCCTCGTTGGTCACGACGTATCGAACCACCGCGTCTCGCTGCGAAGGTTTTCATCAACCTCATCCTGAATGGCATTCAGGCCATGGCCGACATCGATGACAGGCCGCGCGAGCTCCTGATCGAATCGTGCATGGAAACCGGCGGATTTCTGATCGTCAGCGTGCGCGATACCGGCATCGGAATCGCGCCCGAGCATGCCTATCGGTTGTTCGACGCTTTTTTACGACGAAACGCGGTGGCAAAGGGATAGGCCTCGCGATGTGCCGTTCGATCATCGACGCACATGGCGGAATCATATTGGCATTCAACAACGCCGGGCACGGTGCAACGTTTCAATGTCGATTGCCCGTGATTGAAGCAAGCGCCAACGCTGAGTGAATCGTGGTGGCTCGGCGCGCCGCCACGCAATGACAACTCCCCCGCAATGAATTCATAGCCATCCGAATCGTACCGTCGCAACCGGACTGAAACGTGCAACTCGTTTTTCTAACCCGGAACGACTCCCAACATACACATGTATGATCCCACTACCCTTCTGGGGGACTGCGCGAGCCGTTGGTACGATTTTCTTGTTTTCGCAATTGCGACATGATGATATCCGCTCCGGGTGCTGCACGGTTCTCGTGGCGCCGGAGGTCAATTGCTATCACCTGCATTTGGACTCCTTATCACTTGTTGAAATTGAAACCAATCACACTCCAGATCTATCCAATCCGCCACTTGGCAGCCGCAAAGGATTGATTACTCGGAATCGCAAACGAGTATTCGATCGCCGAAGACTGCGCTCGGGCATTTCGCGAAGGAATGGAACCATGAATGCAAAGCCGCTCACCGCGGGCAATCGTTGTCCGCAAGATCGCACGAGCCGGGTCCTGATCTGGGTTTTCATCGTGGTCACCGCGCTCTGCTGGGTGGGAATGATCCTGGCAACGCGCGCCACCTATCAGCAGGCAGCGCCACTGCCACAGCAGATGGTCGCGCCCAACCGCGCACCGGTGATGAGCTACGCCGACATCGTCGCGGGCAAGTCGGGATTTCAGCAAGCCGATCTGATGGATTTCGGCAGCCTGTATGGCATGGGGTCCTACTTTGGCGAAGATTTCACCGCCAGGTACCTCGTCGAGCTGGCGAAGGAGGTGCGAAACAATCTGGCGTTATCTCGCTACGGCAAGTCGTTTGACGCCGCGACGGCCGATCAGCAGGCAAGCGTCACGCGTACCATGCAGGCACAACTTCAGGGCATCGATCTGAGTCAGCAGCAGGTTGTGCTTCCGGACAGCGTGGCTCAGGCGATTCAGGCGCTGCGACCACGCATCAGCGCAGCGCTGCTCAACGACAACTTTGCACAAGGCTATACAGGGGCACGTTCGCTCGACGCATCCACCGCCACGCAAACCGCGAGCTTCATCCTGTATTCGTCGCTCACGACCGTCGCACGCCGGCCCGGCAAGGACTACTCATGGACCATCAACTGGCCGCCCGAGCCCCTGGTCGGTAACTCGCCCACCGCTGCCACGTTCCAGTGGACGTGGATTTCGTTCACGATGATATTCTTCGCGATCGGCGCCATCCTGATGATCTTTCGCCTCTGGATCGAGCCCAAGGCCGGGACCGAAACCTTCGAACCGGTGCTGCGAGGCTTCAGGGAACCCACCCCCAGCCAGCGTGCGCTCTGGAAGTATTTCCTGGTGGTGGCCGGTGTCCTGCTGGTACAGATCCTCGCGGGTTCGATCATGGCGCACTACTACACCGATCGCACCAGCTTTTACGGCATCGAAGTGGACAAGTGGCTGCCGTTTGCCGCCTTGCGCAGCGTGCACCTGCAGGCGCCGATCGTGTGGATCGGTGTGAGCTGGATCGCCGGGGGCCTCTTCCTCGCGCCCTTGATCGGCAAGCGTGAACCTGCCGGGCAGCGTGCGTTGGTGAACCTCATTTTCTGGGTACTGGTAGTCATTGTGGCTGGGGCGCTGATCGGCGACTACCTCGGTGTGATGGGCGTCATCCGTGCACACTGGTTCTGGTTCGGCAATCAGGGACTGTCGTATCTCGAACTGGGCCGCTTCTGGCAAGTTCTCTTCTTTGCTGGTCTCGCCGTCTGGTGTCTGGTGTTGCTGCGTGCATTCGGGCCCACCCTCAAGGCCCTGTTCAGGCAAAGCGGCGGAACGCTCTACGGCCTGTTCCGCATCGAGCATCTTCTCTGGGCCGCCACGCTGAGCGTCACGGTGCTCTATGTATTCGGCATGATTCCGTTCGGCTCGCCCAACCCGTCTTTCTCGATCACCGAGTTCTGGCGCTGGTGGGTCGTGCACCTCTGGGTCGAGCTTGCCTTCGAGTTGTTCGCAGCAGCGGTGACCGGCTACTTCCTCATGGCGCTGGAACTGGTGTCGCGGCAGATGGTTGAGCGCGCAGTGCTATTCGAATGGATCCTCATTATGGTTGGCGGGGTGCTCGGCACTGGCCATCATATGTACTGGGCAGGCGAACCAAGCCTCTGGGTGAGTTTCGGCAGCATGTTCTCGTTCCTCGAGGTCTTGCCGCTGTTCCTGCTGGTGCTGGAAGCCATCGAGCAGCAGCGTCACATCCAGCATGAAAAGGATTTCCCGTATCGACTTGCCTATCTCTACATTCTCGGGTCTGCATTCTGGAACTTCGTGGGCGCCGGGGTGTTCGGCGGCGGCACGCTCAATGCGCCGCTGGTCAACTATTACGAGCATGGCACCTTCCTCACGCTGAACCACGCGCATACGTCGATGTTCGGCGCCTTCGGGTTGCTCGCCATTGGTCTGATCTACATGGTCCTGCGCTATTTGAACGGCCATCGCGCGTGGAGCGACCGCTGCGGCGTGTGGGCATTCTGGCTCTACAACGCCGGCCTCGTAATGTGGATCGCGATGAACTTCTACCCGGTTGGCTGGCCGCAACTGCTGGCGGTTTACACGCACGGCTATGCGTATGCGCGAAGCCTCGAGTTCTACAGCACCACCACCTTCTGGCAGTGGATGCGCATGCCGGGTGACATCGTGTTCGCCGTGGGTGCCCTGTTGATGGCCTGGGACTTTATTGTCAAGATTCTTGCGCAGCGCGCAGCGGCCATTGCCGAGGCACCGTCTGCGACCGTCGCATCCGAGCAGTCGCTGTGAGCAGCCTTGACCTGTTGGGTATCGCCCGGAGCGGATTGCAAAATCCGCTCATCTGCTCGTCGCTCGCCGCCTGTGTCCTATCACTGGCGGCCTGCACGAGCACTTCGGATGTCGCCGCTACCGACAAGCCGAATGTGTTTACCGTCACCGCCAGTACGCGGGGCGCTCGACTGTCGTGGGTCAGCGCATATCGAAAGGCCGTCAGCAGCGCCAGTGACTACTGCACCAAACGCGGCATGCAGGTCGGCACCCGGTTCGATTTCATACGCAGCGGGCGCGAACTGGAACAACAAGGAACGGAGTTGACCTTCGAGTGTCACCCGCCATTTTGACCGGCCGGCGGGAATGATTCAGGGGGTTTGAGGTGTTCGGGGCAAGGCTATTTGTCACAAATGACCGCCGTCATGACGAGCGGCATGACTTCCCTTACCGTCGCCGGGCCACCCGTTTCGCGAATGCGTTCGCTGACCGCCTCTTTCCCTGCCATGACGACGACACCATAGACGCGATGGGGCGTTTCACCTTCGCTGATTTTCTGGGTGAACATGTCATCGTTCGGGGAAAATCCGAAGACGGTCCGCACCTCGAATCCGAGTGCCGTCAAGTTCTGATTCGGCCTGAGCCGGTACGCGTTGACCGAGTTGGCCGACACTTTCATGGGTACAGGATCGATCTCGTTTTCATCGACCAATTGCTCGATGAACGTGTGGGGACCGAGATGGCAATCGAGGCTGGCGCCGATCTCCTGTGCATAAATCGTATTCGAGACGAACGCTGCGCCGAGGGCGACGCATCGAGGCAAATGAGAGACTTTCACGAGCATCTTCTCCTTGAACAATCGGCTCGCCGGCTCGACCAGCAATAGAAGCTTAAGCGCAAAGCGGTCCGCAACTCAATTGCACAATGGTGTTAGCCGCTTATCCATGTCGATGGAAGGGGCGCGAGCGCCGGGCCGAACGAGTCGCGCATCCAGTCTGATCAAAATCGGTATCCAACTCCCACGAACGTAATCCATGGATTCGCAGTGATTCGCGTCTTGTTCGTGAGCGCAGGCTGTCCATTGGCAGCATAGGCCGTCACTGTCGCATTCGTCTTGAGCGGCAAATAGGTGACCGACGCCGTGGCGTACCAGTTCTTGCTGAAATTGTACGAGGCGCCCGCATTGAACGCTGGATTCCATGACGGACTCAAGGAACTCTCGACATGGCTGCCCGGCCCGGCGAACTGCTGCAATGCGCCGCTAAAAGTCGAGTTGAGTTCGGTATGGGAATACCATGTGTAATTCACGCCCACGCCCGCGAACGGCCGGAATTTCGACTGCGCATCCCCAAGGTAATACTTCACGAAGAGGATCGGCGGCCATGATCGCGTGGTGGCGAGCGGCTGCAGGTTGCCCAGGTCGAGCCCCGGACCGCTCGGCCCGACTGGCGTCACCCTGCCCTGCGCATAGAGCTTGAGCTTGGGCGGTATGCCGCTCGCCAGATCGAGCGCGATGTGGTCCGTGACGAAATACGTCATCGAGAGTTCGGCGGTGAACGTATTGTGGATCTGCCCGCCCGTGCCCGGCGAAGTATAGGTGCCGAACGCCGTGGTGCTTGTCATGGGCGTCGCCGACGATTGCCCGAAGTCGAGCCACGCCCCGCCCACGCTGGTGATGAGGCTGCCCGCACTCTGGGCCATCGCGCTACTGCATATCGCCCCGGGTATCAGGGCGAGACATACGAATTTCTTCACTTTCATTTTGATATGGATTCCGAATTGAGTTCAACGAATGTTTCTGAAAATTCAGTGCAACTGCTTTACAGCTGTTCGATGACGACCGCGCCAGATGTGCCGGCCTTGATCGCCTCCAGCAACGCAGACGCTTTGGGCAGGATCTTTTCCGCGTAGAACCGTGCGGTGGCGAGCTTGGCTTGATAGAACTCCGGATCTTCCTGCGCCGCCAGCTTCTGCGACGCCACCGCCGCCGCGCGCGCCATCTGCCAGCCGCCGCACACATAGCCCACGAGCATCAGGTAATCCGCCGAACTGCCGAGTGCTTCGTCGGCGTCTTTGGCGAACGCGCCCAGCATCCAGGCGGTAGCGTCTTCGAGTACCTGCACGGCCGCGGCAAAACGCGTGCCGATCGATACGACTTGCGCATCGGCGTTGCGCTCCAGTGCGGGCAGGACTTCGCTCAGCTGTGCAATCAGCGCTGCCATTGCCGCGCCGCCATCGGCCGCCAGCTTGCGGCCGGCCAGATCTGCCGCCTGAATGCCGGTCGTGCCTTCGTAGATCGTCGCGATCCGCGCATCGCGCAGGAACTGGCAAGCGCCCGTTTCTTCGATGTAGCCCATGCCGCCATGCACCTGCACTCCCATCGACGCGATCTCGACACCCAGTTCGGTACACCAGCCCTTGAGCACCGGAATCAGCAGATCGATGCGAGCCTGGTGACCCGCACGCTCGTCGCCGTCGGGATGCCGGTGCGCACGATCCATGTCGCTTGCCATCACGTAGGCAAAGGCCCGCATCGCTTCGACCTGCGCCTTCATCGTCATCAGCATGCGGCGCACGTCCGGGTGATGCACGATCGCCACCGCGTTGGGCGACTTGCCGCTCGCGAGGCGCCCCTGCACGCGTTCCTTCGCGTATTCGCGGGCCTGCTGCCAGGCGCGCTCCGCCATCGCGAGGCCCTGGATACCCACCTTCTGGCGCGCTTCGTTCATCATCGTGAACATGTGCGCCAGGCCCTTGTTCTCCTGGCCGACCAGGTAACCGATCGCGCCGCCGTTTTCGCCGAAGCTCATCACGCAAGTCGGGCTCGCATGAATGCCGAGCTTGTGCTCAAGAGAGATGCAGCGCACGTCGTTGTTGGCGCCGGGCGTGCCGTCGTCGTTCAGCAGGAACTTTGGTACGAGGAAGAGCGAGATGCCGCGCACGCCTTCGGGCGCGTCAGGCAGGCGCGCGAGCACGAGGTGGATCACGTTGCCGGTCATGTCGTGATCGCCCCACGTGATGAAGATCTTCTGGCCGTGGATACGATAGTGCTCCCCCTCAGGCACGGCTTTCGTTCGCACCGCCGCGAGGTCCGAGCCGGCTTGTGGCTCGGTCAGGTTCATCGTGCCGGTCCATTCGCCGCTCACGAGATTCGGCAAATAGCGCTCCTTCAGCGTCTGCGAACCGTGCAGGCGGATCGCCTCCGTTGCGCCCGCCGTGAGCATCGGGCACAGCGCGAATGCCATGTTCGATGAATTCCACATCTCCACCGCGGCTGCATGCATCAGTTCAGGCAAGCCCTGTCCGCCGAATTCCGGGTCTCCGGCGAGGCCGCACCAGCCGCCCGAAACATACTGCTCATAGGCACGCGCGAATCCGTCGGCAGCAGCCACACCATGCCCGGTCAGGCGCGCACCCTGCGCGTCGCCGGGCTTGTTGAGGGGATCAAGCACTTCGGTCGCAAACTTCGCCGCCTCGTCGAGCACGGCATCGGCGAGTTCCGGCGAGACGTCATCGAAACCGGGCAATGCCGCGATCGCCTCGAGGCCAGCCAGTTCGTTCATCACAAAGCGCATGTCGCGCAGGGGGGCAATATAGGTCGTCATGGTCGGCTCCTCCGTCAGCCTTGCTGCAGTTTGTCCAGTTCGTGCGAGAGTTCGGGCAGCACCTTGAAAAGGTCGCCGACGATCCAGTAATCGCAGACCTGGAAAATCGGCGCTTCCTCATCCTTGTTGATCGCAACGATCACCTTCGAGTCCTTCATGCCGGCCAGATGCTGGATCGCACCCGAAATGCCCACCGCGACGTAGAGTTGCGGCGCGATCACCTTGCCGGTCTGCCCCACCTGATAGTCGTTGGGCACGAACCCCGCGTCGACCGCCGCGCGCGAAGCGCCCACCGCTGCGCCAAGCTTGCCGGCGATATCTTCGAGCAGCGCAAAGTTCTCCCCGGACGCCATCCCGCGTCCGCCTGAAACCACGCGTCGCGCAGCGGTCAGCTCCGGCCGCTCGGAGCGTGTCAGTTGCTGGCTCACGAAACGGGCCCCGGGCATTTCAGGCGCCGGCTCCAGCGGTTCGACGACAGCGCCGCCGCCTTGCGTGCTCGCGGCGTCGAAGGCCGTCGTACGCACGGTAATGACCTTGATGCGGTCGGCGCTGCGCACGGTCGCGAGAATGTTGCCCGCGTAGATGGGGCGCACGAACGTATCGGCGGATTCGACGGCGATGATGTCCGAGACTTGCGCGACATCGAGCAGCGCGGCGACGCGGGGCATCACGTTCTTTGCGGTCGTGGTGGCTGGCGCGAGCACGTGGCTATATTCAGGCGCGACCTTCACGACGAGCGCCGCGAGATTTTCGGCCAGCAGCGTTTCCTGGCAGCCCTGCACGCCGCAGGACACGGCGACCACTTCCGTCGCGGCGCCGGCATCTTTCAGGCGAACGGCCTCCTCCACGCTGATCTCGTCGAAGGGGTTCATCGAGAACCTCACGTTTGCGATATCCGCACCGCTGCCGTCGGCTTTCACGCGCACTCTCACCTTTGCATCGACGACGCGCTTGACTGGTACAAGTACTTTCATTGCCTGCTCCGCTCCTTTAGATCAATCCAATCGTCTGGATAACGAACTGTTCTCCGTGCTTCATACGCTGGGGCCTTGTGCGCTGCAACGTAATTCGTCGCGCTCAACCGCACCAGCTTCGTAGCAGTTGGGCTATCATTTTTCCGTCCGCTTCATTAGATGCCATGGTCTCTCAGGCTGACGCGGTGCAATATCCCCCATACAGGGGTGACCCATCGAAAAACAGGGGACGCAGCCGGGGCGAACCCGCTGACACGGAGCAGCCCATGCATGTGACCGAAGCGTCAGGAGCGGTGACTGGAGGGCCATGCGCGGCCAGACCTCCACTTTTGCTCGCGACGAAGATCTTTCCGCCCCGGCTGCCCGCGGGCCTGATCGACCGTCCGCGCCTCGTCTGCCTCGCCGGGGAGGCCGAGAACAAACGTCTCACCGTCATCAAGGCCCCGGCGGGCTTCGGCAAGACCTCGCTTGCGCTGACCTGGCTCGAGCGCTTGCGCAGGGAGGGTGTACTGGTGGCGTGGCTGTCGCTCGACAGCGAAGACGACGAGCCCGCGCGCTTCCTCTATCACCTCGCGCAGGCCCTGCAGCAGGCGTGCGACAACGTCGGCGCGTCGGCCATCGGGCTCACGACAGCGGCGTCGCTGGTGCCCGCGCAGGCGATCGTCTCGACGCTCATCAACGAGCTCGTCGAGGTCGCCGACGAGGTCTGCATCTTCCTCGACGACTTCCATCTGATCAGCCTGCCGGCCATCCACGACGCGGTGTCGTTTCTGGTCGAAAACGCGCCGTCGCACGTCCACGTGGTGATCTGCACGCGCACCGACCCGCCGCTGCCGCTCGGCCGCCTGCGAGCCCGCAACAGCCTGCTGGAGCTCGACGCCTCCACGTTGCGCTTCGACTTCGACGAAACGCGAAGCTTTGTCGAGCACGAATGCCCGGGCAAGCTGCATCCATCCAGCATCAAGTCGCTCTTTACCCGCACCGAGGGATGGGCCGCCGCATTGCGCATTTCCGCATCGGTGCTGGCGCGCGCCGCTCATAAGCCGTATGCGGAGGTCGCGCCGGCCTCGGGCGCATCGCGCCCGTTTGCGGCTTATCTGGAGGACATGGTCAAGCGCCTGCCGGGCGGTATGGTCGAGTTCATGCTGCGCACCTCGATACTCGAGCGGCTGAGCGCGCCGCTGTGCAAGGCGCTCACCGGCGTCAGGACGAGCCAGGCCATGCTGGAGTCGATCGCCGCGCGCCAGTTGCTGCTCGAACCGCTCGATCTCGACGGCAGCTGGTTCCGCTTCCATCATCTGATGGGCGAATACCTGCACCGTCGCCTGCAAACGCAGCACCGCGACGAGGTCGCCGACCTGCATCGCCGCGCCTGCCAGTGGTACGCGCAGGAGGCGCAATGGACCGACGCGGTCAGGCATGCCATCGCCGCGGGCGATACCGAAGAGGCGGTAACGCTGATTGGCCGCTGCGCCATGGCGCTGGTGACGAAAGGCGACCTGCTCACGCTGCTCGGCTGGCAGCGGCAGTTCCCGGCGCACCTGATGCGCTCGCAGATCAAGGTCACGCTCGCCATCGCCTGGGGAATGGCGCTCGCCATGCGCTTCGACGAAGCGCTCGCCATGCTCGACACGATCGAGAAAGACGCCGATGCGTCGAGCGCCGATGCATCGAGCACCGATTCCGAGCCAGTTCATTGGGAATGCCAGGCAATCCGCTCCGTCGTGGCCGCCCTTCAGGACGACGCGCACGCCTGCCTCGCGCTTGCGCAAACCTGCCTCGAGCGGCCATCGACCGATATCTGGACCACCAACGTGGCCTCCAACGTCGTGCGCTTCGCGCACTGGAAAACGGGCAATCTGGAAGCGCTCTACGCGGTGCCATGGGTTCCGTATTCGATCGAGGAAGACTCGCGCAACGTGTTCGCGTCGGTCTACCGGCTCACGCTGCTGGGCCACGTGGAGATGCAGCAACTGCACTTCCCGCTGGCCGAGCGCTATTTTCAGGAAGCCATGCGGCTCGCGGAGCAGCATGCCGGCCCGAAGTCCATCGCCGTCGCACAGGTCGCGCCGATGATCGGGCAGCTGCGCTACGAGCAAGGCAGGCTGGACGAAGCCGAGGCGCTGGTGAGCGACCTGATGCCCGTGATCGACGCCGCCGTATTGCTCGACAGCGCGCTGATGGCTTACCGGATGCTGATCCGCGCCGCCGGGGCGCGTTCGGACACCGTGCAGGCCTATGCGTTGATCGATCGGGCGCAGGCATTGGCCTACGCGCGCAAATGGGACCGCCTGAGCGCCGGCGCCCTCGTCGAACGCACGCGGCTCAACCTCGCCGAAGGCCGCATCGTGGAAGCCGCGGCCAGCGTGGCGCAGCTCGACCGGCTTGCGGATGCGGCCAGCGCTGCCGCAACGTCCGCGGCTCCCGAGATCGCCACCTACCGTGGGCTCGCGCGCGCGTATCTCGCGATGGAACAGGGCCGCACGCAGGACGCCGCCGACACATTGACGGCCTCGCTGCAAGCCATCGAGTGCCGGCACGGCTGCTATCTCGCGCTGCGCCTGCGCACGGTGCTCGCGCTCGTCTGGATGGCGGCAGGCGAGCGCGCGCGGGCCGTCGAGACCTTTCGCGAAGTCTTGAAGGCCGCAGCGCCCGCGGGGCTCTACCAGTCCATCGTCGATCAGGGGCCGCAGATCGTGCCATTGCTACAGGCCGTGCGCGAAGCGCTGCGCGGCGAGGCGCAAGCGAAGGCGCTGCTGGACTACGTCGATCGTTTGCTGGACGGCAGCCGCGCACTGTACCAGCCAGGCGACAAGCGCGCGCGCAATGCGGAGCGCGAGGCGCTCAGTGCGCGCGAGCGCGACATCATCGGGCTGATTGCGCACGGCCAGTCGAACAAGGAAATCGCGCGCACGCTCGGCATCGCGCCGGAGACCGTCAAGTCGCACGTGAAGAGCATCTTCGTGAAGCTCTCGGTGGACAAACGCGCGCAGGCGGTGGCGCGGGCGCAATCGTTGGGGTTGGTCGGGAGCGTCTGAATCGTGCGGCGAGTCACATCACAATGACGAGCGCGAGCCCATGCAGCAACACGCCGACCATTCCGCCCACCAATGTGCCGTTGATCCGCACGTATTGCAGATCGCGGCCTATCTCCGCCTCGATCTTGCCGCTGACCTCCTGCGCGTTCCAGCCCTTCACGACGTCGGTGATCAGCGCCGAGAGTCGATGGCGATAGCGCACCACCAGCTCGCGCGCCAGTTCCAGCCACCACGCGTTGAGCTTGTGCTGGATCGCGCTCTCCTCGCTCACGCTCCTGCCGAGCGTTGCGAACACGCCTGCCAGCGCGCCGCGCACGATGGAATCGTCACGTTCGACATCGGCGATCACGCGCGCGCGCACGTGGTCCAGCAAGCGCTGTGCATAGGCCTCGTTTCTGAAATGGCGGAGACAGTCGCGCATCAGCGACCGGCCGAAACGCCGGTACACGGGCGAACGCTGTAACTGGACGATCAGGTCCTGCACCGCTGCGTCGAACTGGTGTCGAAGCTCGTGCTCCGGGCTCGCGGCCACTTCATGCAGCAGCGCGACGATGCCCTCGACGAACTTCCTCACGATATACGCGTCGAGCGGCGCGGGCGTGTAGCGCGACGCTTCGCTGAACTTGGCCTTGATGAGGTCCTCGTTGGCGGCGAGCCATTGCTCCAGTCCTGCCAGCCCCCGGTCCAGCAGCGGCTGGTGACGATTGCCTTCGGTCAGGACTTCGAGGACCTCGCCGATGGCGCGGGAAACGTCGAGCGTGCGCAGATGCGGCGTGGCCACGCGCTCGAAGAATTGCTCGACCTGTGTGTCGTCGATGCCGTTCAGCAGGCGCGGCAGCGAGTCGGCCACCACATCGCCGACGGCGCGGCTGTTGCGCGGCTCGGCGAGCCACAGGGCCAGCGCCTGCGCGGCGTTATGACCGCTCAGGCGGCCCGTGATGAGCTCGGGCGCAAGGAAATTGGCCTCGACGAACTTGCCGAGGCTCTCCGCAATGCGCTGCTGGTTTTGTGGAATGATCGCGCTATGCGGAACCGGCAGGCCGAACGGCCGCCGGAACAGCGCGACCACCGCATACCAGTCGGCGATGGCACCCACCGTGCCGGCTTCAGCGAATGCCCTGAGCCAGGGAAGCCCGGCCAGCCACGGATATTTCGCCTGCAGGAAAACGCATGCGAGCAGCACCGCGAACACGACCGCGAGCAGACTTGTCGCGGTGCGCTGCATGCGTTTGAGACGCCGCGTCTTGCGTGCTGCCAGTGCCTGGTCAGCCGCATTCATCGGGCTTTCGTCGCGGTCGGTCATCGCGCTGACTTGTTCGCTGACTGACTCGTTCACGCCAGTTCCTCGCGCAGGAAACGGCGCACTACGGGCGCGACTTCCTTCGCACGCGCGATCAGGAACAGGTGACCGTCGTCGATCACGTAGAGCGTCGAGTTGCGGATGCGGGCCGCCAGGATTTTCGCGTTGGTCAGCGGCACGATGGGGTCGTCGTTGCCGTGCATCACGAGCGTGGGCTGACGCAGCGCACCGAGCCACGGCAGGCTGGTCCAGCCGGACGCGGCCAGCAGCTGATAGAGGTAGCCGCGGCCGCGCGGCGGATGGATATGCCGGCTATGCTCCTCCAGCAACCTGCGATCGCGCCGGTAAGCACCGCCATAAATCTCAGCGCCCACCTGCTTCATATAGCTGCGGTCGGTGTAGCGGCGCGGTCCGATCATCTTCGCGAGCACCGAGAGCCGCGCCGGCACCATGATGACGCCCGGCGACGTCGCCGCAAGAATGAGCCTGCGGCAACGCGTGGGGTAGAGACGCGCGAACTGCTGGGCGAGCGCCCCGCCCCACGAGACCCCGAGCACATCGACCGGACCGTCGTAGCCGAGCCGCGTCAGGAGCTTGTCCGCAAGCACGGAAAGCGTCGAGAAGCGGTACGGCACGAGCGGCACGGGCGACCCGCCGACACCGGGCACGTCGAAGATGACGACGCCCACGTCCCCCAGCGCCTCGACGAACGGCTCCACCAGCTCGAGATTCGCGCCGATGCCGTTGAAGAGGAGCAGCGGCGGGGAAGCGTCGCTGCCGTGACGGACGCCCACGCGCAGGACCTGACCGTCAATGTCGACGGTCTGGATCTGCATGCTGGCCGGGCCACCGCTCGAATCGGGACTGCAAGCCTCTGCTCTCATCTGCTCGACCTCTTGCACGGGTGTCTCGCTGCGGGGCGCGTCATTGGAAACATCGGCGTTTTGCATCGCCGTACCCTCTTACTTCTTCGGCTGCAGGAGCGCCTTCAGCTCCTCGACGTGCTCGGCCACACGCTTCGTCACGACCGCGATGCTGTCCGACTGCGCACGGTAAGCCGTATCCGCGAGTTCCTGCATGTCGACGAGCGCCTTATGCAGCGCCTGCTGCACGACTTCGCCGGCATTCGCACCGGGCGCCGCGCCTTGCGCGCCCAGCTTCGCCACGAGCGATTGCAGCTCGGTCATGGTCGTGCGCAGGATCTCGGCCTGCTTCAGACCAAGCGACTGCACGCCCGCGAGCGCCGCGCTGTTGGCCTGGGCCAGCGCCTCGATGTCCTTGCGGCGCGATTCGAGAATAGCGGCCACATCGACACCCGGCAGCTGGAACTGGCCGAGAACCTTCGTGTATTCGGCGAAAAGATGAGTCGGATTGGTAGATTCCACGATTAAAGCTCCATTAGTACTACGTTGAAAAAACAATGCACAGCGTAAGAACGACGGGTCGTATATCAGGCCTCGGTCACGTACGTTCCCGGTGCGTCGGCGAGCGCAGCGTGACGCTCGTTGCCGAGCGATGCCGGCGCGCTGCGGCGCTCGCCCGAGCGGCTGGCCAGCCACTCGCGCCAGTTGCCCCACCACGAGTCCTTTTCGGGCGTGGCGCTTGCGAGCCACGCATCCGCCTCCGCAGGCAGTTCCGGGTTCATGAAGTACTTCGCCTTCGGATTGCCCGGCGGGTTGATCAGGCTCTGGATATGACCGCTCGAGCTGAGCACGAAGCGCGTCTTGCCGCCGAACGTCCGCGCCGTGTTGTAAACACCCTTCCACGGTGTGATGTGATCCGTCATGCCCGCCACCACGTAGGTGTCGCACGTGACATCGGAGAGATCGATCGGCGTATCGAGCACCGTAAGCGCGTGGCGCTTGCTGAACAGGTTGCCCGTGAAAATGTCGAGCAGCTGGCCGTGAAAGCGCGCGGGCAAGCGGGTCGTATCGTTGTTCCAGTAGAGGATGTCGAACGCGGGCGGCGCCTTGCCCAGCAGGTAATTGTTGACCCAGTAATTCCACACCAGATCGTTGGGCCGCATCCACGCGAACACGCGCCCCATCTCCTCGCCCGCGAGCACGCCGCGCGCAAGGCTGTTCTGCTTGGCCGCCGCGATCGCTTCGGGCGTGCAGAAGAGGCCAAGCTGCGAATCGGCGGTGCTGTCCAGCACGGCGACCATCAGCGTGGTGGCGCTGACCGTCTTGTCGCCGCGGTTCGCGAGGTGTCCGAGCAGCGCCGAAATCGTCATCGCGCCGGAGCATGCGCCGTGCAGGTTCACATCGTCGCTGCCGGTGATGTCCCGCACCGCCTCGATGGCCTCCAGCAGCGCGGAGACGTACGTATCCATGTCCCAGTGGCTTTGGGCCGCCGTGGGATTGCGCCAGCTCACCGCGAACACCTGGAACTCGTTCTTCACGAGGTAGTCGACCATGCTCTTGCCTTCGGAGAGGTCGAACACGTAGAACTTGTTGATCTGCGGCGGCACGATCAATTGCGGACGGCCATAGACCTGCTCCGTGGCCGGCTTGTACTGAATCAGCTCCAGCACTTCGTTGCGAAACACCACCGCGCCCGGCGAAGTGCCGAGGTTCTTGCCCACCTCGAAGGCGCTCTTGTCCACCTGAGCAGGCATGCCCTGATTCTTCAGCATGTCGAACATGGCGTTCTTCAGGCCACCAATCAGGCTCGCGCCGCCCGAATCGACGACCTTCTTGAGCGCAGCCGGGTTGCCGAGCAGCGTGTTCGTGGGCGAAAGCGCATCGGTGAAGAGCGACATCACGAATTGCGCGCGCTCCTTGCTCTTCGGGTCCAATGCAGAGCGGTCGACAAAACCGCTCAGGGCGTCGCGCCATACCAGATAGCCCTGCAGCGCCATGCGATACCACGTGTTGTCCTGCCACGCAGGGTCGGCGAAACGCTTGTCGCCTGCGGGCGGCGTGCTTTTCGCATTGCCGCCCAGCACGGCCAGCAGATTACGCACGAGCGCCGCTTCCTGTTCGACCAGCAGCGCGGGCTGCCGCACGGCCTGCGCGCCGATCTGCTGCGCCGTGGCCAGGATATCGCACGGCCGCAGCCCGACAAACGGATTGGGGCCGAGCATGCCTTCCGTTGCCGACGCCGAGATATCGTCGATCTGTTCGTTATGCGAATTGTTTTTCGCGGTTGCCGCCATTTTCTTGCTCCTTGTGTGACGCATTGCGCGTCCTTGAACGCCCGAATTACGCCACGAGCATCGCGAGGGTCTCGGCGACCAGCGCGGGCTTCTCATCACCTTCGATCTGCAGTTCGTTGATCGTCTTGACGATGATGCGCCCGCCGCCCTTCTTCTCCACCGACACCAGGCTCACGCGGTTGCGCACCCGGGCGCCCGCCTTCACCGGCGTCATGAAGCGCACCTTGTCCAGCCCATAGTTCAGGCCCGCCGACGCGTCTTCCGGAATCAGGCCGATCTCCATGGCGAGCGCGGCCAGCAGCGAAAGCGTCAGATAGCCGTGCGCGATCGTGCCGCCAAACGGACTCTCGCGTCTGGCGCGCTCGACGTCCACATGAATCCATTGCCGGTCGCCCGTGCAGTGTGCAAATGCGTCAATGCGTGCCTGATCGACGACGACCCATTCCGATATGCCCAGCTCGCGGCCCACGAAGTCGTCGATCGTGGCGATGCTGTATCCCTTGATGCTCATGGTGAGTATTCCTCTTTTAACCTTCTCAATGACCGATCAGGCGAACTGCTCGCGCAGCCACTTCTTGTCGATCTTCCCGACGCTCGTCTTCTTCAGTGCATCGACGAACTTGACGATCTGCGGCACGGCGTACTTCGAGATCCGGCCCGACGTGGTGAACGTCATAACGTGCTGCTTGATGTCGTTCTCGCTCGCTTTGGCGCCGGGCTTGAGCACGACGAGCGCCACGGGACGCTCGCCCCACTTCTCGTCCTTGATGCCGATGACCGCCACTTCGGCCGCGGCTGCATGCAGCGAAATCAGGCTTTCGATCTCGAGTGACGACACCCACTCGCCGCCCGACTTGATCACATCCTTGATGCGGTCGGTAATCTGCAGATTGCCGGTCGGGTCGATATTGGCGATGTCCTGCGTATGCAGATAGCCGCCGGCCCAGAGCTGCTCCGATGCCTCGGGATTCTTCAGGTAGCCCTGCGTGAGCCAAGGGGTGCGCACGACGATCTCGCCACTGGCCTTGCCGTCGCGCGGGAGGTCGTTCATCTCCTCGTCGACGATGCGCAGATCGACGAGCGGAACCGGGAAGCCCGTCTTGCAGCGCAGACGCACCTGCTCGTCGAGATCGAGCGCCTCGCTGCCCATCGGCAGTTGTGCGAGGCTCAGCACGGGGCCCGTCTCGGACATGCCGTAGCCGGCGAAGATGTCGATGCCGCGCTCGAGAGCACTACGCGCGAGACCCTGCGGCAAGGCTCCGCCGCCAACCACGATCTTCCACTTGCTTAAGTCGACCGACTGGGACCCGGCGTTGTTGAGCAGCATGTGCAAAATCGTGCTCACGCAGTGCGAGAACGTGACGCCTTCGTCGCGCACCAGGTGCAGCAGGCGGTCCGGCATGTAGCGGCCCGGATAAACCTGCTTCACGCCCATGACCGTCGCGATATACGGCATGCCCCACGCGTGCACATGGAACATCGGCGTGAGCGGCATGTACACGTCGCCGCGATGGAAGCGCTGACCGGACACGGGACTCGCCAGCGCCGCCATCAGCGTGAGCGTATGCAGCACGAGTTGACGATGCGAAAAGTAGACGCCTTTCGGCAGGCCGGTCGTGCCCGTCGTGTAGAACGTCGTGGCGCGGGTGTTCTCGTCGAAGTCGGGAAAGTCGTAGTGCGCTTCGCTCTGCGCCAGCATCGCTTCGTATTCCGCCACGAAGTCGATCGAATGTGCGGCGGCCACACTGTCGGGCTCGTCGATATAGACGAAGGTGTGCACGTTCTCGAGCTTGTCCTTGATCGATTCGACGACCGGCAGAAAGTCGGTGTGCACGAGCAGCACCTCGGCGCCGGCATGGTCGATCGTGTACGCGATTTCGTCGGGCGAAAGACGCACATTGACCGTCTGCAGCACGGCGCCCATCATCGGCACGGCGAAGTAGCACTCCAGATAGCGATGACTGTCCCAGTCCATTACAGCGACCGTGGTGCCATGCTGTACGCCGAGCCCCTTCAGGCCGCTGGCGAGGCGCGCGATGCGCTCACGAAGCGTCGAATAGGTCATCCGCAGCTGCCCGCGGTAGACGATCTCCTGGTCCGGCGCCTGAACGCATGGCGTATGCAGCAGTTGCTTGATCAACAGCGGATAGCCATGGGCCGAAGTCGCCGCTTTCTGCGCGTCGTCCTGCATAAATCTCTCCTTGAGTCTGAAAGTGGATGGCGGGCTGGCACAGATTTGTCGTACTACTTGGTGGACAGTGACATCCCGAATAACGTCATCTTCGGCTCAGACAAGGGGGCGGAACATCCCCTGAACGGGGGAGCGAGGGTTGAGGCGAGAAAGGAAAGGGGCGGACGAGGGCGTCCCACGGGGGACGCGTGCGCAGACGTGCCGCTGTGCTTGCGGCACCCGCGTGCGTTGTAGCCGAAATTGTTGGTGCCTTGCGCCACCCGCACTGGATGCGCCACACCCACGCGACGCATGCGCTCGGGCGCGGTGTGGAACTGACCACCGTGCGGGACAATCTGCGGAACGCGTGGGTATCGACGACGTCGATCTATCTGCACAGTGATGACGTGAAACTGGCCCGACAGATCGGGGAGGCTTTTATTTCCGACAGACGCCGGTAGCGAGGACGCAACCGGCGCTGAGAACCACGGCTTCCACGCAGTTCGAAGCGACGCGCCATCACATGAGCACGCCCGCTTCGCCCAGACCCGAGACGCATAACCTGTGCAAAAATCCTCGTGATCCGGTCAGAAGCGCAGTCCTTTCCAACCATGGAAACCGTCGAACTTGAACCGCAGGTGCTCGCCAGTCGCCTTGGCGTGACATTTTCTCTCGTCTTCCAGAACCGCCCGGTCGAATGCATTGTCACGAAAACTGCGCTGGAAGCGTATTTCTGGCTCGAGGCACGTGCGGACGACGAGCGCATCCTCAAAACCTTTCGCAATGGGTACGGCCGCATCCGGGCGATCGCCGAACGTAAACTGCTCGCCCATCCCGCGGCACCACTTCAGCTGACGCCGGACGATTTCTCGCGCCCCTGAGACTCCTTTTTTCGACTCAGGGGCAATCTTCGGCTCGCCCCAGAATTGACTCCCACCGCGCGTGCATTTCGCCGGAAGTTGGCTGAGCGGTGGATTCGCGGCTTACCCGAAAACCCCTTTTCATCGGGGCGTGACAGCAGGTGCGCGAATCAAGTGCCTCGCGTTGCGACGGCAATCCGGCGTGGCGATCTCTTGCCAGCTGGTTTTTGGGCGAAGCTCCGAGTGGGATGGCGGGCGTGCATGACCGTTAGTCGCGTCGTGAGCGGAACACGTTCAAAGACGGGCCCCGATGCGCTCAGCACCCTCGCTCTTCAGACGCAACGGCCGACGCGCTCGAGGGAAGCAACACCTGCGATCGTGACGAAACCTCCACGGTGTTTATGGATACGTCGCAGCGGACCGGATCGCACTGCATGCGATGGGCGGCTAAGGGTCGTCATCGAGCACAAGGGTGATTGACTGGCTGCGACGCGCCGCCGCCTCCCGGTGCTCGAAATTGCCAGATTTTCGCCTTTCGCGTGTCTGAAAGATGTGTGATCGGCGGTAGCCGTAGCGGCAACAGCGACCGTCACATGAACTCTACCTGTGCGCTTTACCGGCGCTATCTGCCTTTAACATAGATCAGTACAAAAAACGCACAGCCTATGGCTGTACCACGCGGAACCCCGACAGTCATTCGTTGGTGTCGTCGACGTGACGCTCTGGTGTCGGATTCGGTCAGCTTCCGGTCGTTCGCTCGACCAAGGAAGACGCTGGGACGCGTCCTCGTCCTTGACTTCACACGACACAATGCAACGGTTTGCACGTTCCGCCTGGAGGGTCGTGGCCCTTGGCGGAGCGATGACCGCGCACCTCGGTTTTCTGCATCGTGCAGCAGGCGCTCACCAACATCAGCCGCCATGCTGATGCAACGAATGATGGGGGCGTCCTGAATTGCGTACACACCCATATTGAACTCGAGGTCCACGACGTGGTGAACGACTGTCCGCCGGAGGCAAAGGGTTGCCTTCACGCTCGTTACGCGGAATTCGCTGGTCGTGTGAGTTCGAAGCGAATCATGTGGTTGGTGCGTTCCACGGTCGATTCGCGGTGCGCTCGGAGCGGCCCGTCAAAAGCCTCGAAGAGGTTGTTGCCACAGACGTCTTCAAGGTATGGCACGACGCGTATGGCGGGCCGCGTCGCCGTCCAAGGCGAATCTGGCGTAGAGATCCAGTGTCTTTCGCCCTTTTCGATCGCGACATTTGCAGCGCAAGGAGACTATGAAAATAATCCTTCCTATCACAAGCAAGCAACGTGGCAGAGATTCAGTTCGCACTACCTAGAGGCCGAAAGCCGCTGCGGCCTAACTTCGATAAGGCTATTCGCTAGCTTAGTGATTCAATCTTCGGAAAACTGAGGGTGAGCTCGTCGCAAGCGAAATATCGGAATCGTTCCACGCAAGCGATAATGAGCCGCAGCAGTCCTAGGCTTTTTGCGTATACAAGTGCATATACCGCTGTGACCGAGCGTAACTTTCTTGCGACTTGTCAGAAGACTACCCGTTCGATTCGAGTCCGCTCCTGCTCCCACCTAACCAACGCCTGTTATCACTATGCATAACGAACTGTTTGTGACGCGACATTTCCACCAACGACGACTGTTGAAACGATTCGTCAGGAAGTGATGGTCATACCGCGCGACGGACCGACTACGTAGCCAGTCAGCACACACGAAACGCGCCGTATGCGCTTACCGAGATAGGGACTGAGGCAATCCGCGTGCACGCTAACCCAAGTTATGCCTGTTGTAGTCCTATCTATCGCCATGAGATATCTGGCAAACTAAGCCACACCCTCGGCCCTCAACGCAGTAAAGGTCGCGCACGCCCCATCTTTGATCCAACGATCCAGCATATCGGCCCAAGCTTGTAGCATCACCCTTCTCTGCTCTGCATATTCGGCTTTGTTGTAAATTGCGCGAACGCCACGCTGCTCATGGGCGAGGCACTTCTCGATCCAGTCCGAGTTGAAACCGGCTTCGTGGAGATGTGTGCTAGCCGTGCGGCGCAGATCATGCACAGTGAGCGGCTCAAACACTTCACCCCTAGCACAGATCAGCTTCACCGTACTGTCAATGACCCGGTTCAGCGTAGCCGCACTGATCGGCGACGCAGTTTCATACCGTCCGGGATGCAGGTACAAGCTCGAGCCAAAACATGTCTTGAACGCAACCAGGATGTCTAGCGCTTGTTCGCTAAGGTAGACGTGATGAGGACGCCTCGCCTTCATGCGCTCCTTGGGAATGGTCCAGGTAGCCGTCTTGAAGTCCACCTCATCCCATGTCGCGTCGATGAACTCTGATTTGCGCACAAGGGTCAACAGCATGAATTTAATGGCGAGCCGCAACGTCGGCGTCGTAGCAGTCTGATCCAACGCATTGAAGAATATGTGTATCTCCTCCGGACTCAGTGCCCTGTCACGCGCCTTGAACGTCGCAATAGCGCTTGGACGAATTGGGACCGCAGGATTGTCGACCTTAATTCCCCGAGCCTCAATGAACCGGAAAACCTGCAGTACGATTTCCCTCGCGTGAACCGCTTGTGCAGCCGCTCCGCGCTCCTTGATTTTTTCGCAGCGCGCCATCAGTCGTGCGGGCGTGATCTCTTCCAACTTCAGTCGCCCAAACTCCGACGCGAGATTGCGGTCGTACACTGATTTACGCATCGCCCTTGTGGAATCCGCAAGGGCGATCTCAGCAAAGTATTTCCCCGCCCATTTTCCAAACGTCAGCGCCTCGACCGCCTCGACCCGCCGCTCGACTTTCGCACATGACGGACTTTGTCCGTGCTGGATGCTTCCGTAAGCGTGGTCGCGCAGTAGCCTGGCTTCCGGGAGGCTGACCGCCATTCCAAATTCGAGCTCGCCTGGCTTGCGTACTTTTCGCGCAGAAAGTGATGGATCGTATCGGCCGATAACCAGGGTTTCCCGACGACCGTTTACCCGGTAGTCGTACCGGAAGCTCACCGCGCCTGACGGCATCACCGCCGCATATAGCCCCCGTTGATCGGCGACCTTATAGATTTTTTCGGCAGGCTTTAATGCTCGCAACTGCAGGTCGGTGAGCATAAGAACTCCTCGAACGTGTACCGTCAGCCGATACCGTCACACTGTCGTGACGGTATCGGACGAGGCCGTCCGAGGAGGGAATCTCAATACCGTCAACAGTACCGACAATTCCTTCGGGCACTGTCCGGATCACCGCGGATCACGTCGGACAGCAACCATCTGTTTTTAAAGGAGAAACAGGGAAAACCGGAACTCCCGGAACGACTTGGGAGCAGTCTAAATCACTCCCACTCGATCGTCGCAGGCGGCTTGCCCGAGATGTCATAGACAACCCGGTTGATCCCGCGCACTTCGTTGATGATCCGGTTCGACACATGCCCAAGCAGTTCATGCGGCAAATGCGCCCAATGCGCGGTCATGAAGTCGAGCGTTTGCACCGCGCGCAGCGCGACGACGTACTCGTAGGTGCGCCCGTCGCCCATCACGCCGACGCTCTTCACCGGCAGGAACACCGCGAACGCCTGGCTCGTCAGGTCGTACCACGACTTGCCGGTTTCCTTGTCGATCGTGTTGCGCAGCGTCTCGATGAAAATCGCGTCCGCGCGGCGCAGCAGGTCCGCGAAATCGCGCTTCACTTCGCCCAGAATTCGCACGCCCAGACCCGGGCCCGGGAACGGATGGCGATACACCATCGAGTGCGGCAGACCGAGCTTCACGCCAAGCTCGCGCACTTCGTCCTTGAACAGCTCGCGCAGCGGCTCGAGCAGCTTCAGGTTCAGCGTCTCCGGCAGACCACCGACGTTATGGTGGCTCTTGATGGTTTGCGCGGCCTTCTTGCCCTTGCCCGCCGATTCGATCACGTCCGGATAGATCGTGCCTTGTGCCAGCCACTTCGCGTCGGTCAGCTTGCCGGCCTCCGCCTGGAACACTTCGACAAACTCCGCGCCGATGATCTTGCGCTTCGCTTCCGGATCGGTCACGCCCGCGAGCTTGCCGAGGAATGCTTCGCTCGCGTCGACGTGAATCACCTTCACGCCGAGGTGATCGGCGAACAGCGCCATCACCTGCTCGGCTTCGTTCAGGCGCAGCAGGCCATGATCGACGAACACGCAGGTCAGCTGATCGCCGATCGCGCGATGCAGCAGCGCCGCCGCCACCGACGAATCCACGCCGCCCGACAAGCCCAGAATGACGTGCTCGTTACCGACCTGCTCGCGAATCTTCGCGACGGCTTCGTCGATGTAGTGGCCCATTTCCCAATCGGCCTTCGCGCCGCAGATCTGCAGCACGAAGCGCTCGAGCATCGCGCGGCCCTGCACCGTGTGCGTGACTTCCGGATGCCATTGCAGGCCGTAGAAGCGGCGCTGTTCGTCGGCCATCGCGGCGATCGGGCACGATTCAGTCGATGCCATCAGCGCGAAGCCCGGCGGCATTTCCAGCACCTTGTCGCCATGGCTCATCCACACCTTGAGCATGCCGTGGCCTTCGGCCGTGGTGAAGTCGCTGATGCCTTCGAGCAGGCTCGTATGGTTGCGCGCGCGCACTTCGGCGTAGCCGAATTCGCGCAGATGGCCGATGTCGACCTTGCCGCCGAGCTGCTGCGCCATCGCCTGCATGCCGTAGCAGATGCCGAGCACCGGCACGCCGAGTTCGAATACGGCTTGCGGCACGCGCGGCGTGTCTTCCTCGGTGACCGAGCTCGGGCCGCCAGACAGAATCACGCCCTTCGGCGCGAAGTCGCGGATGAACGACGCGTCGACGTCGTACGGATGGATTTCCGAATACACGTTGGCTTCGCGAACGCGACGTGCAATCAGTTGGGTGACTTGCGAACCGAAGTCGAGAATCAGGATCTTGTCATGCATGGCAGCGGACGGAATCAGAAGTGAGCGGATACGGAATGCCGCGCACGAGGCGCGGCGATGAATTCAAAGCGGTCCACGCGGCGACGGTCTCGGCGCGGCGCGGACAGCAAACATTACGATGAAGCACAAAGGCGCGACCAATGACGGAACTTGACGCCTGCGATGCGCGCGAACGAAACCGGGTAGCTTCGGCAAACGGCCTGGCGCGCGGCGCTTCAGCCATGAAACGGCGGGCGCGGTGCGCCGGGCACGTCGTTGCTGGTGTCGCGCGCGGCGCGTTCGGATTCGCTCAGGCCAGGCTCGCTTGCAGCCGGACCAAGCGGCGCGGCAGTGGCAACGGGAGCCGCCCCAGCCGGATTGACGGGTCGCGTGACCGGCACGACGGGCTCTGGCACCGGCTCCGCCTGATAGATCGGAAAGCCCGCTGAGGCACGTGGCTCGCGCTTCTGCACGGCATCCTTTTCGGCTTCTTTCGCGGCACGCTTATCAGCCCGGCTGTCGGCCTTGCTCGACGACGACTTGACCACGCCCCCCTTCTCGCGCCGCCGCACCACACCCGACAGTCGCACGCCGCCAAGCCCGATCACCACCAGCGCGACACCGGCCAGCACCGCCACCATCTGCCCGAAGCCAGTCAGCGACGGCGTATGCAGCCCCAGCAGCCAGACCAGCATCAGCACGCCGATCAGCCAGTGCACATGACCGACCACCTTCGCGACCGTCGAAGTCATCGCCCCGTCGAACGACGCATGCAGCGCGAGCCATGCGAGCCCGATCAGCGCGACGCCGAACGCCTGGCCGACCAGCATCGGCTCCGTTGGCACCAGTTGCAGCGCGTCGTACAGTGAGGTCCACGGCGTCAGCACGAACAGCAGGCCGAACGCCAGCAGCACCAACGCATCGAGGATCAGTACAACGCGCAGCAGTGGCTTCATGGGCGTTTAGTCCACGTGGTAGTTGGGCGCTTCCTTGGTGATTTGCACGTCATGCACATGCGACTCGCGCAGGCCCGCGCCGGTGATTTGCACGAACTCGGCCTTCTCGTTCATTTCGGCGATGGTGCGGCAACCGCAGTAGCCCATGCTCGCGCGCACGCCGCCGATCAGCTGGAACAGGATCGCGTTGACCGAACCCTTGTACGCGACACGGCCTTCGATGCCTTCCGGCACCAGCTTGTCGATGTTCGCTGAGTTGTCCTGGAAGTAGCGGTCCGCGGCGCCGTCCTTCATCGCGCCGACCGAGCCCATGCCGCGGTACGACTTGTACTGGCGGCCCTGGAACAGGAACACTTCGCCCGGCGACTCTTCGGTGCCGGCGAACATGCTGCCCATCATGACCGCGCTCGCGCCCGCCGCGAGCGCCTTGCTGACGTCGCCCGAGAAGCGCACGCCGCCGTCGGCGATGACCGGCACGCCGGTGCCGTTCAGCGCTTCGGACACGTTGGAGATCGCGGTGACCTGCGGCACGCCGACGCCGGCGACGATTCGCGTCGTGCAGATCGAGCCCGGGCCGATACCGACCTTGACGCCGTCCGCGCCGTATTCGACGAGCGCCTTGGCAGCCGCGGCGGTCGCGATGTTGCCGCCGATCACCTCGACGTGCGGGAAGTTCTGCTTGACCCACTTGACGCGCTCGAGCACGCCCTTGCTGTGGCCATGCGCGGTATCGACGACGATCACGTCGACACCGGCCTGCACGAGCAGTTCGACGCGCTCTTCGTTGTCCGCGCCGACGCCGACCGCCGCGCCCGCGCGCAGCTTGCCGTGCTCGTCCTTGCACGCGTCCGGATGTTCGGTCTGCTTGGTGATGTCCTTGACGGTCATCAGGCCGCGCAGCTCGAACGAGTCGTTGACGACCAGCACGCGCTCGAGGCGGTGGCTGTGCATCAGCGCCTTCGCCTCGGCGAGCGGCGTGCCTTCCTTGACGGTGACGAGGCGTTCGCGCGGCGTCATGATGTTGCGCACCGGCTCGTCCAGACGCTCTTCGAAGCGCAGGTCGCGGTTCGTCACGATACCGACGAGCTGCGCACCCTCGACGACCGGGAAGCCCGAAATGCCATGCTGGCGCGACAGCGCGATCACGTCGCGCACTTTCATTTGCGGCGGCACGGTGATCGGGTCGCGCACGACGCCCGACTCGAAACGCTTGACCTTGGCGACTTCACGCGCCTGCTCGGCCGGCGTGAGGTTCTTGTGGATGATGCCGACGCCGCCCATTTGCGCCATGGCGATCGCCAGACGTGCTTCGGTGACCGTGTCCATCGCGGCGGACACGAGCGGCATGTTCAGGGAGATGTTGCGGGTCAGCCGGGTCTTGAGGCTGGTGTCGCGCGGCAGAACATCGGAGAAGGCCGGGACGAGGAGCACGTCATCGAACGTGAGTGCTGTTTGGATCAGACGCATGGCAAATCCTATAGGCGCAAAAGCGAATTATACGCGATACCACCCCGGTTTTCACTGCGCGAACAGCAGCTTAGCGAATTTCAGACGATTTTTTACCGCTCCGGCACGCGCCGATTTCGCTTCGCTTTTCGCGTCGAGTTCGATCGGGTTTCGTTTGCGCGTTCGCAGGCAAACGCCGGACCCTTGGCCGGCGGCCATTGGCGATCGAGCGACGCGAATGCAGGATCGAACAAGACGCCCCGTCCGCGAACCCGCTATTCTGCCGCCCATTCCAGTTTATCCAGCAGGAGCAGTCGATGCAGCGCGGTGTCATATATGGTGTCATGGCCGGAGCCTTGTGGGGCATGGTGTTTCTGGTGCCGCGGGTGCTGCCCGACTTCTCCCCTCTGCTGCTCGTCGCCGGCCGCTATTCGATGTACGGCGTCGTGTCGCTCGCCGCGGCCCTGCCGATCGCGCGCTCGCTCGCCAAACGGCTGAGCCGCGAGGACCTGATCGCGCTCGTCAAGCTCGCGCTGGCCGGCAACATCGTCTATTACCTGCTGCTGACGGCCGCCGTGCACCTGATCGGGATCGCGCCGGCCTCGCTGATCGTCGGCGTGCTGCCGGTCACGGTCACGCTGATGGGCCGGCGCGATCACGGCGCCGTGCCGCTCGCGCGCCTCGCATGGCCGCTCGCGACCGTGATGGCGGGCATCGTGTGCATCAATATCGACGTGTTTACGGTGGCCGGTGCGGCGCCGCTGAGCATCGCGACGCGCTTGCTCGGCGTCGCCTGCGCGGTGGGCGCGCTCCTTTGCTGGAGCTGGTTCGCGGTTGAAAACGCCCGCTACCTGCAGCGTCAGACGCATTTCAGCGGCAACGAGTGGTCGGTGCTGTGGGGCGTCGTGACGGGCGCGCTCGGCGGCGCGTTGTGGCTGGTGGTCGCGGTGCTGCCGGCCGGCGGCCCGCAGGGCGAACTGGCCGACGCCCGCTGGCACACGTTCTGGCTGCTCAACCTGGTGCTCGCGATCGGCGCGTCGTGGCTCGGCAACGGCCTGTGGAATGCCGCGGCAAAACGGCTGCCCCTGACGCTGTCCGGCCAGATGATCGTATTCGAGACGCTATTCGCGCTGCTTTACGCGTTCATTTACGACGAGCGCCTGCCGCGCCCGCTCGAACTCGCGGCGATCCTGCTGCTGGTGGCGGGGGTCTGGTGGTCGGTGCGCCGGCATTCGGACGACGATTCGTCGGGTACGGCGCGCATCGAGGGCATGGACAAGACGGCGCAAACGGCGGCGCCTTGAGGTGATGTGACGTGATGATGTGACACGGGCGGCGGGCGAAAAAATTCACCGCCCCGCCGACTCGCGCCGCCTAGCGCGAATCCTTGTTCAACCAGCGCCGCCCCTCGATCGACCCAGCCTTGCGCGTCTTTTCGACGCGCCGTTGGCGCGACACCTTCGGATCGACCAATAAAGGCCGGTAAATCTCGACGCGATCATGGTCGGCCAGCACCGTATCGAGCGGCTTGAGCTTGCCGAACACGCCCACCTTCTGCGTGTTCAGATCGATCGACGGAAAACGCTGCAGAATCCCGCTTGCGTCGATCGCCTGCTTCAGCGTCGCGCCCGCGGGCAACTCGACCGCAATCAACGCCTGCTCGCCGGCGAGCGCATAGCAGACCTCAACCGTTAGCCGCGCGCTCATGCCTGACCATAGCGCTGATTGGCGCGCTTCACGAAAGATTCGACGAAGGTATTGGCGATGTGATTGAACACCGGCCCGATGATCTTCTCGAGCAGGATGCTGGTGAACTCGTAGTGCAGCGCGAATTCGATCTTGCACGCATCCGCGCGCAGCGGCGTGAAGCGCCAAAAACCGGTGAACTTGCGAAACGGACCGTCGGCGAATTCCATATCGATGCGCGTGGGGCGCTCCATCGAGTTGCGCGTGGCGAAATGCTGCTTGATGCCCTTGAAGTTGATATCGATCCGCGCCTCCATGCTGGTGTCGTCCCGGTGACGAATTTCGATGCCGCCGCACCATGGCAGGAAGTTGGGGTAATCGTCGACGTCGGTGACGAGGTCGAACATCTGTTCCGCCGAATGGCGAATCAACACGGTTTTCTGGACATCTGCCATAAATTGAACAGCGCGTGGCAAGGGTGGATGAGCGCGGCGGGCTTTCCTTGTCCCGCTTTGCTAAAATCGTAATTTTAAACGAGTTGGGCACTTTCCATTCATGAGCATCATCGACAACAGAAAAGCCTTCTACGACTATTCGGTCGAGGAACGCTATGAGGCCGGCCTCGTGCTCGAAGGATGGGAGGTCAAGGCGTTGCGCGCAGGGCGCGGCCAGATCAAGGAAGGCTACGTGGTGATCCGCAACGGCGAGTTGTTTCTGATCGGCACGCACATCAGCCCGCTGCCCGAAGCGTCGACGCACATCCATCCCGATCCGGTGCGCACGCGCAAGCTGCTGCTGCATAGCGAGGAAATCAGCAAGCTGATCGGCAAGGTCGAGCAGCGCGGCTACACGCTCGTGCCGCTGAATTTTCACTACAAGAACGGTCGCGTCAAATGCGAGATCGGCCTCGCGAAGGGCAAGAAGATGCACGACAAGCGCGAGACCGAGAAGAAGCGCGACTGGGAGCGCGAGAAGGCGCGTTTGATGCGCTCGCCGACGTAAGCGCCATTCGTTTGCGGCTCACGCAGAAAAATGGCCCGCACATCGATGTGCGGGCCATTTGCTTTTTGTCACGCGCTCATTGCGCGCCGATTGCTCAGTTCGTCAGCGCAGGTCGCTTCGCGGCGGCTCCGCTGCCGCCCTTCCCTTGTTCACGATCGTCAGCGCAGACGCGATCATCGAACTAATGTTCGACATGTCGCCCGGCACGATCAGTGTCGTGCCCTGCTTCGCGAGGTTCGAAAACGCGTTCACGTACTGTTCGGCCACCTTCAGGTTGACCGCGTCCATGCCGCCGTTCAGCTGGATCGCCGCGGCGATCTTCTGGATCGCCTGCGCGTTCGCCTCGGCCACCGCCAGAATCGCCGCGGCCTGGCCCTGCGCCTGGTTGATCGCCGCCTGCCGCTCGCCTTCGGACGTCTGGATCGCCGCCTCGCGGCCGCCCGACGCGATATTGATCTGCTCCTGCTTGCGCCCTTCCGAGGCCGCGATCAGCGCGCGCTTCTCGCGCTCGGCGGTGATCTGCGCCTGCATTGCGTGAAGGATTTCCTTCGGCGGCGTCAAATCCTTGATCTCGTAGCGCAGCACTTTTACGCCCCAGTTCGAGGCCGCCTCGTCGAGCGCGGACACGATGCTGTGATTGATGAAATCGCGCTCTTCGAAAGTCCGGTCGAGCTCCAGCTTGCCGATGACCGAGCGCAGCGTGGTCTGCGACAACTGCGTGATCGCGAACACGAAGTTGCTCGATCCGTACGATGCCTTCATCGGATCGGTGACCTGGAAATACAGCACACCGTCGACCTGCAGTTGCGTGTTGTCGCGCGTGATACAGACCTGACTCGGCACTTCGAGCGGAATTTCCTTCAGCACGTGCTTGTACGCGACCCGATCGACGAACGGAAACGCGAAGCTCAGCCCCGGCGTCAGCGTCGCGTGATAGCGGCCGAGGCGCTCGAGCACCCACGCATGCTGCTGCGGCACGATCTTGATGGTCTGCGACGCGAGCACGATCACGACGATCAGCAGCACTGCCCCGACGATGGTTGAATCCATATCGCTACCCTCCGCTTCTGCTTCGAATTGTTGTGCGCAGGTTGGTCGGGCCTGCGTGTTCAGATTAGGCTCTGGTGCTTCACTTTGTGAAGGGACATCGATGAGCGCGTGTGGCGAACACCGCACCCAACACTCGGGTTCAGATCGTCAGGTCGCGCTCGCGCGCGCCTTCGGCTGCCGGCTCGCGACGACGACCAGACAACTACCGCGCAACTCCCTGATCTCGTAGACCTGTGCGTCTTCAGGCTCGCCCGCGGCCAGCTCGACGTCCCATGCGGCGCCACGATAGGTCGCGCGTGCTTTGCGGCCCTGCCAGGTCGGCACGTTCAACGTCTGCCCGATGTCCAGATTGACATCGGGATTGCGCGACGCCTGCTCGCGCCTGCGACGGGCAAAGCGCGAGCGTCTGAGCGCCACGACCGCCGCAAGCGCGACCAGCGCCGCCACCACGAACTGCAGATCGGGCCCGGCGCCGGCAATGCGCGCAAGCGCGGCCGCGACGAAGCCGAACGCGATCATCAACAGATAGAAGGTGCCGCTCATCAGCTCCAGCACGACAAGCACACCCGCCCCGATCCACCAGAACAGTCCACCAGGCGCCACGTCGACCTCCACAAAGCAAAACACCCCGGATCTACCGGGGTGTTTATAGCACGAAGCGGACGTGCCTTTAACGCGTGCTAAATGCCGCTTGCGAAGCGGCATTCGATACCTCGCGAGTTACGCCTTTGCCTTTGCCAGTTGCTGCCACGTATCGATGATCGTGTCGGGGTTGAGCGAGATCGACTTGATGCCTTCGTCCGTCAGCCACTGCGCGAAGTCCGGGTGATCCGAAGGACCCTGACCGCAGATACCGACGTACTTGTCCAGACGCAGACAGGTTTCGATTGCGCGCTTCAACATGAACTTGACCGCCGGATCGCGCTCGTCGAAATCGACAGCGAGCAGTTCCATGCCCGAGTCGCGGTCGAGGCCGAGCGTGAGTTGCGTCAGGTCGTTCGAGCCGATCGAGAAACCGTCGAAGTACTGCAGGAACTCTTCGGCGAGGATCGCGTTCGACGGCACTTCGCACATCATGATCAGGCGCAGGCCCTTCTCGCCGCGCTTCAGGCCGAACTTTGCGAGCAGCCCGACAACGCGCTCCGCCTGCTTCAGCGTACGCACGAACGGCACCATGATCTCGACGTTGTCGAGGCCCATCTCTTCACGCACCTTCTTCAGCGCGACGCATTCCATCTGGAACGCCTCGGCGAAGTCTTCGGCGATATAGCGCGATGCGCCGCGGAAGCCCAGCATCGGGTTTTCCTCGTCCGGCTCGTAGCGCGAACCGCCGATCAGCTTCTTGTACTCGTTCGATTTGAAGTCCGACATACGCACGATGACGGGCTTCGGATAGAACGCCGCCGCGATCGTCGCGATGCCTTCGGTCAGCTTGTCGACGTAGAACGCACGCGGCGACGCGTGACCGCGAGCGACGCTTTCGACCGCCTTCTTCAGGTCCTGATCGACGTTCGGGTACTCGAGGATCGCCTTCGGGTGCACGCCGATGTTGTTGTTGATGATGAACTCGAGACGCGCGAGACCCACGCCTGCGTTCGGCAGTTGCGAGAAGTCGAACGCGAGCTGCGGATTGCCGACGTTCATCATGATCTTCACTGGAATCGGCGGCAGTTCACCGCGCTGCACTTCGGTGACTTCCGTTTCGAGCAACCCGTCGTAGATCTTGCCTTCGTCGCCTTCCGCGCACGACACGGTGACGAGCGCGCCGTCCTTCAGCACGTCGGTCGCGTCGCCGCAGCCGACCACCGCCGGCACGCCCAGCTCACGCGCGATGATCGCCGCGTGGCAGGTGCGGCCACCACGGTTCGTGACGATCGCCGACGCACGCTTCATGACCGGCTCCCAGTTCGGGTCGGTCATGTCGGCGACGAGCACGTCGCCCGGCTGCACGCGGTCCATCTCCGACGGATCGTGGATCACGCGCACCGGACCCGCGCCGATCTTCTGACCGATCGCACGGCCCGTTGCCAGCACGTTCGACTGGCCCTTCAGCTTGAAGCGCTGCTCGGCCTTGCCGCCGCCCTGGCTCTTCACCGTTTCCGGACGCGCCTGCAGGATGAAGATCTTGCCGTCGCGGCCGTCCTTGCCCCACTCGATGTCCATCGGACGCTGGTAGTGCTTTTCGATGATGACCGCGTACTTCGCGAGTTCGATCACGTCTTCGTCGGTGATCGAGAAACGGTTGCGCTGCTCGTGCGCGACGTCGACGGTCTTCACGCGGCCCGGTTCGCCCGGCTTCGTGAACTCCATCTTGATCAGCTTCGAGCCGATCGAGCGGCGGATGATCGGGTACTTGCCCTGCGCGAGCGTGGTCTTGAAGACGTAGAACTCGTCCGGATTCACCGCGCCCTGCACGACGGTTTCGCCGAGGCCATAGCTCGACGTGATGAAGACGGCGTCCTTGAAGCCCGATTCGGTATCCAGCGTGAACATCACGCCGGCGGCGCCGACGTCCGAGCGCACCATGCGCTGCACGCCCGCCGACAACGCGACCTCAGCATGCGTAAAGCCCTTGTGGACGCGATAGGAGATAGCGCGGTCGTTGTACAGCGACGCGAATACGTGCTTCATGCGATCGAGCACGTCGTCGATGCCGACCACGTTCAGATAGCTTTCCTGCTGACCGGCGAACGATGCGTCGGGCAGGTCTTCCGCGGTCGCGGACGAACGCACGGCAAACGACAGCTCTTCGGGCGAGCTCTTTTGCAGCGTATCGAACCCCGCGCGAATGTCAGCCTCGAGCTGCGGCTGCAGCGGCGCGTCGACGATCCATTGACGGATCTCCTTGCCCGCTTCGGCGAGCGCCTTCACGTCGTCGACGTCGAGCGTCTCGAGACGTTTGGCGATGCGTTCGGTCAGATTGTTGTGCTGCAGGAAGTCACGGAACGCGAGCGCGGTGGTCGCGAAGCCGGTCGGCACGCGCACACCGGCTTCCGCGAGCTGGCTGATCATCTCGCCCAGCGACGCGTTCTTGCCGCCGACGATTTCCACGTCGGTCATCCGCAACTGCTCGAACGGAACTACATACGCCTTGTCCTTTGCGCCGGTAACTGCGTTAGTCATACAAGCCCCTAAGTGTGAAAGAAATTCACGACTGTGCAAGTGGGCTTGAACACGGGCAGCCCATTGGAAGCTCGACCCCGTGTCTTGCACAACCTGTTAGATAAGCAATCGCCGTTAAGGCAGATGCGTTGCATGGAAACGCCGGCCGCGAGCGTGACCGAGACGGCGGCGGCGAAGAACGCCAATCAACGCACTTACCGCACGATCTCTTACGTTCAACGCATATCTACGCCAGATGACGGGAGGTTGAACGACCGTTCGCGGTAATTTAGCGACCAATCGCCTGCAATTGCTTATCCAACAGGTTGCCGCTATTCTACCGTGCCGACTCCCCAAATGTGGCAGTCGGTCGAGAATTGCGTCTCGAATCGCGCCCCGGCCAGCCAGCCGGCTTTTGCGAGGCCGGCCGCGCGCCGCTGCGCGGTTTGATCCAAGCGCGTTCCAGCGCCGCGCTTTGCTGGCTCATTTGTCTTTCACGTTCACAGCCCCACTGATGCCGCCCACCGTATTCATCGTCTCAGACGGTACCGGGATCACTGCCGAAACCTTCGCGCATTCGATCCTCTCCCAGTTCGACCAGAAATTCCGCCTGGTCCGCGTGCCATTCGTCGACTCGACCGAGAAGGCCTACGCAACGCTCGAAAAAATCAACGAGGCGGTCGTGCAGGACGGCCGTCGTCCGATCGTGTTCACCACGCTCGTCGATAGCTCGTCGAATCAGATCGTGAAGGATTCGAACGCACTCGTGCTCGACATGTTCCAGACCTTCGTCGAGCCGCTCGAGCAGGAGCTGGAACTGAAGTCGAGTCACGCGATGGGCCGCGGCCACCAGAACGCGGACACCGAGGAGTACAAGAACCGGATCGAGGCCATCAATTTCTCGCTCGCGCACGACGACGGTCAATCGAACCGCAATCTCGCGGACGCCGACGTGATCCTCGTCGGCGTGTCGCGCAGCGGCAAGACGCCGACGAGCCTTTATCTGGCGATGCAGTACGGCGTGAAAGCGGCGAACTATCCGCTAATTCCGGAAGATTTCGAACGCGGCAAGCTGCCCACGCCGCTGCTCGAGCATCGGCAGAAGATGTTCGGGTTGTCGATCGATCCGCAGCGGCTGTCGGAGATCCGTAACGAGCGGCGGCCGGGCAGCAAGTACGCGGCGCTGGAAAACTGCCGCTATGAGATCAACGAAGCGGAAGCGATGATGCGGCGCGAGGGGATCAAGTGGCTGTCGTCGACGCACAAGTCGATCGAGGAGATCGCGACGACGATCCTGCAGGAGATCAAGCTGGATCGGCCGTCGTATTGAGCGACCGCCGAGCAGGCGTAGCGTTGCCGGCCAGCGCCCGCGCAACGCCACTGACGTCTACTTTTTTCGGCCGCGCTGCTGCCGGCACTGCTCGAACACGCAGACGGCCGCCGCGGCCGCCACGTTCAGCGATTCCATGCCGCCAGGCTGCGGAATCGTCACCCGCAACGACACGGCATCGCGCCACACCTGCGACACGCCCGCCCCTTCGTTGCCGAACACCCACGCAAGCGGCCTGCTCAGGTCGCAGTCATAAATCGCTTCGGCGCCGTGCGAATCGGTGATGACGATCGGGACCGCGAGACGTTCGATCAACGCACTCGCGTCGACATCCTCATGAATCTGCAACAGGAAGTGCGCGCCCATGCCGGAGCGCAGCACCTTCGACGACCACGCGTACGCGGTGCCCGGCGCGCAGAACACGTGCTCGATACCCGCGGCCGCCGCACTGCGCAAAATCGAGCCGACGTTGCCCGCGTCCTGCACACCGTCGAGCACCAGACAGTTTTGCTCGACGCGCTCGGGCAGCGGCGCATCCAGCTTCTCGACGAGCAGCAAAATTCCGACGCCATGCACGACATTCGACAACTGTCCGAATAACGCATCCGGCAGCGTCACGAGCCGATGCTCGTCGATGCGCGAAACGATCGCCTGCGCTTCGTCGTGACGCAGCGCGTCGTCGGTGACGACGCAGAGTTCCGGCTGACCGGCGACGTCGAGATACCCGCTCGCGAGATGGAAGCCCTCGAGCAGCGCGTGGCCGCTGCGGCGCTGTTGATGCGTCGAGCCGGCCAGTGCCTTCAGGCGCTTGTAGAGCGGATTGTCCCGCGAGGTGATGGCTTTCACAGGCAGCGAAGGCGGTGAGAAATGGAAATGGGAGCAGCGACGAATCAGTGGCAAATCAGTGGCAAATCAGCGGCGCTCGAGCGCGAACCGCGTTCGAGCCGCGCTGATGGGGTCGATCACGCGAGCCCGGCCTCGCCGAATGCATCGTCGTCGAGCAGCAGCGCCTCGGCCACGATGACGGCGTCCGCCGATGGCAACGGCACGCCTGTGCCGAACCGCAGATGCGCTTCGCGCACCGGCGCGAACGAGCGCCGATGATGCTCGCACGGCCCATGATCGCGCAGCGCCGCGAGATGCTGCGGCGTGCCGTAGCCGGCATGCGCGTCGAAGCCATACACGGGATACGCCTCGTGCAGTTCGAGCAGCATGCGGTCGCGTGCGACCTTCGCGAGAATCGACGCCGCCGAAATGCTCTTCACGAGCGCGTCGCCGCCGATCACCGCCTCGCTACGGATGCTGAGCGTCGGGCAACGGTTGCCGTCGACCTTCACGAGCGTCGGCACGACCGACAGGCCCTCGACCGCGCGCTTCATCGCGAGCATGGTGGCGTGCAGGATGTTCAGCGAATCGATTTCCTCGACCGTCGCCGATGCAATGCAATACGCGAGCGCGCGATCGACGATCTTGTCGTACAGCGCTTCACGCTTGAGTGCGGTGAGCGCCTTCGAATCGTCGAGGCCGCGGATCATCGGTTTGGTCGGATCGAAAATCACCGCAGCCGCGACGACCGGTCCGGCCAGCGGTCCGCGCCCTGCTTCGTCGACGCCGCAGACGATGTCGTCGGCGCTCTCGAAGTTCAGGCCGGCTTGCGCGACCACCCGAACGGCGGCCGCGGTCTTGCGGCGAGGCGCGCGCGGGGGGTTCATGGCCGCCCCGCCCGTTGCTCGACGACGCTTGCCACGACTTCGGCCGCGCGCTGCGCGGTGTTCTGCTTCAGCACGTGGTGCATCTCCGTGAAGATTTCCTTCAGCGTGCGCCGGTTCGCTTCGTCGCGCAACTGTTTCAGCGTCGCCTCGGCGAGCGCCTGCGGCGTCGCGAAGTGCTGCAGGATCTCCGGCACCACGAAACGCCCGGCCAGGATGTTCGGCAGGCCGACGTACGGCAGATAGCCCTGGCGGCGCATGATCTGACCGGTCAGCCAAGGCACCTTGTACGAAATCACCATCGGCTTTTTCAACAGCGCGGCTTCCAGCGTGACGGTGCCGCTCTTCACGAGAATCGCGTCGGCGGCGGTCATCGCGAGTTGCGACTGGCCGTCGATGATGGTCAGCGCGAGGCCCGGGTGCGCATCGACGAGCGGCTGCAGGAGCGCGCGCAACGCGGGCGTCGCCGCCGGCATCACGAAGCGCACGCTGGGCTCCTGGTGCTGCATCATCTCCATCGCCGCGAAGAACGTCGGTCCGATCAGGTCGATCTCGGAGCGCCGGCTGCCCGGCAGCACCGCGATCACCGGCCCGCCTTCCGCCAGACAGAGAGCGCGGCGCGCGCCGAGCGTGTCGGGTTCGAGCGGGATCTGATCGGCCAGCGGATGCCCGACGTACGACGCCGCGACGCCCGCCTTTTCGAGCAGCGCGGTTTCGAACGGGAACACGCACAGCATGTGGTCGACCGCCTTGGCGATCTTCTTGATCCGCCCGCCACGCCACGCCCAGATGGACGGGCAAACGAAGTGCACGGTCGGAATGCCGGCGTCGCGCAGCGCATGCTCGAGCCCGAAGTTGAAGTCGGGCGCGTCGACGCCGACAAACACGGACGGCGGCTCGGCAAGCAGCTGACGCTTGAGCTCGTTGCGGATACCGAGGATTTCGGGGATGTGCCGCAGTGCTTCGACATAGCCGCGCACCGTCAGCTTTTCCATCGGCCAGTGGGCGTCGAAGCCGGTGGCGATCATGCGCGGACCGCCGATGCCGTAGTACTGCGTGGCGGCCGGCAGCCGGCTGGCGAGACCGTCGAGCAGCGACGCGGCGAGCAGGTCGCCGGACGGCTCGCCGGCCACCATCGCGATGCGCGGCGGACTGGGTTGCAACGTCATCGGTTAGCGGATGATGCCGCGCTGCGACGCTTCGACGAACGCGAGCAGCGTCTGCACCGGGGCGTCGCCGTCACCGCCGGCCGAACCGAGTTCCTTCAATTGCACCTTCGCTTCTTCGAGCGACAGGCCGTTCTTGTACAGCACGCGATATGCGGAGCGCAGCACCGAGATCGCGTCAGCCGAGAAACCGCGGCGGCGCAGCCCTTCGACGTTGATGCCGTGCGGCTCGGCCTTGTTGCCCGCGGCGATCACATAGGGCGGCACGTCCTGCACGAGCGCCGACGCCCCGCCGAGCATCGCATGCGCGCCGATGCGCACGAACTGATGCACGCCGGACATGCCGCCGATGATCGCGTGGTCGCCGATCGTCACATGGCCGGCCATTTGCGCGTTGCTCGACAGGATCACGTTGCTGCCGACGTGGCAGTCGTGACCGATGTGCACGTAGGCCATGATCCAGTTGTCGTCGCCGAGCGTGGTGACGCCCGCATCCTGCACCGTGCCGGTGTGGATCGTCGTGAATTCGCGGATCGTGTTGCGGTTGCCGATCACGAGCCTGGTCGGCTCGTCCCGGTACTTCATGTCTTGCGGACGGCCGCCGACCGATGCGTAATGGCCGATGCGGTTGTCTTCGCCGATCGTGGTATAGCCCTCGATCACGCTGTGCGAGCCGACCGTGCTGCGCGCACCGATCGTCACGTGTGCGCCGATCACCGCATAGGGCCCGACTTCGACGGATTCGTCGAGCTGCGCGCCCGCTTCGATGATCGCGGTGGGATGGATCCTGCTCATGCGTCCTCGCTTCTGATTCTGTTGCGTTGTGTGGATGGCCTTGACGCCGGGGCCGCCGCGCACGTGCCTTGCCGCGTCGCGACCTGCCGGGACGCCGGCGTTACGCGTCTTTGTCCGTGTGGCGCACCGCGCACATCAGATCGGCTTCCGCCGCGACGACGCCATCCACTTCGGCGCGCGCCTTGAACTTCCAGATGCCGCGCATGTGACGCTCGAACGTGCAGTTCAGGATCAGCTGATCGCCCGGTTCCACCACGCGCTTGAAGCGCGCGTTGTCGATGCCGACGAACAGATACAGCGTGTTCGACGGATCGCTCGGCTCTTCCGAGAACGTCAGCAGCGCCGCGGTCTGCGCGAGCGCTTCGAGGATCAGCACGCCTGGCATCACCGGCCGCGTCGGGAAATGTCCCTGGAAATACGGCTCATTGATCGACACGTTCTTCAACGCTTTGATGCTCTTGTGCGGTTCGAGTTCGAGCACCCGGTCGACCAGCAGGAACGGATAACGATGCGGCAGCAGCGTGAGAATCTTATGAATGTCGAGATTGATTTTTTCGGTGCTCATGGTGTTTCTGCTCACGCATTGACTGCGCGATGATGACTGCGGATGCTGGTGCAGGTGGGTTGAAAACGCGCGCGACCGGCGCCTTGGATGACCGGTGGCCGTGCCACCCGGTCACGGCCACTGGCTTTGCGTCCTGATGCTCGACCGCTATTTTACGCGGTGCCGGTGGGTCGCCGGGACAACTATCAGATCTTGTTGCCTGCGGGTTGACCTGCAGCACCGTCAGTGGCACTGCCGGCCTTGTCGGCGGCGGCGCTCTCCAGCGCCTTGATGCGATCGCGAAGCTTGTCGATATTGCGCAGCAGCGCGGCGCTCTTGTTCCAGTCCGCGTGGTTCACGGCCGGGAACGCACTCGTATACATGCCGGGCTTCAGCAGCGACTTCGACACGCCCGACTTCGCGGTGACGATCACGTTATCGGCCAGCGTCACGTGTCCTGCAATGCCGACCGCGCCGCCGATCATGCAGTGACGCCCGATGGTCGTGCTGCCCGCGATGCCCGCACAGCCCGCGATCACCGTGTAGGCGCCGACCTTGCAGTTGTGGCCGATCTGCACGAGGTTGTCGATCTTCACGCACTCCTCGATGATCGTGTCGGCCATCGCGCCGCGGTCAATCGTAGTGTTCGCGCCGATCTCGACGTCGTTCGCGATCGACACGCCGCCCACCTGCGGAATCTTCACCCAGCTGCCGGTGCGCGCGTCGCCCTCGCCGACGAAGTCGGGCGCGAAGCCGAAGCCATCCGAGCCGATCACCGCGCCCGCGTGCACGATCACGCGCTCGCCGAGCTTGCAGCCGTGGTACACGGTCACGTTCGGATACAGATGCGCGTTCGCGCCGACACGCGTGCCGCGGCCGATCACAACGTTGGCGTCGAGCCGCGCATGCTCGCCGATCACCGCGCCCGCTTCCACGGTGACACGCGGACCGATCACCGCGCTCGCGGCGACCTGCGCGGAAGGGTCGATGGTTGCGCTCGGATGCACACCGGGGACGGGCTTCGGCGCGGCGAGGTCGATGAAGGTTTGCGCGATGCGCGCGAAGTAAGCGTAGGGATTCGGCGTGACGATGAAGTTTCGACCTTCGCGCGAGGCGAGCTTCGCGAGGTCGCCGGCATTGATCAGCACCGCGCCGGCGCGGGTCGTTTCGACTTGCGACAAATATTTCGGATTGGCGAGGAACGCCAACTGGTCCGGGCCTGCCTGGTCGAGCGGCGCGAGACTGCTCACGCGCTGCGACCCGTTACCGACAACCTCACCGCCGAACCGCTGGACGATGTCCTCGAGCTTAAATGCCATGCCTATCCTGTCTCCAACCTGTTCAATCATTGCGAGGGCGCGCGCCAACGCGCGCGGGGCGACCGTGCGCCGCCCTCGGTTGCCCTTAGTTGCCCGATGCCGCCAGTGCCTTCAGCACCTGGTCGGTGATATCGATGCGCGGGCTCACATACACCGCTTCCTGCACGATCAGATCGTAGTGCTGCGTTTCGGCGATCTGCTTGATGACCTTGTTCGCGCGATCGAGCACCGCCGCGAGTTCCTCGTTGCGGCGCTGGTTCAGGTCTTCGCGGAACTCACGCTGCTTGCGCTGGAAGTCCGAGTCGAGCTGCGACAGGTCGCGCTGCTTCTGCGCGCGATCGGTCGCCGACATTGTCGCGCCATTCTTGTCGAGTGCATCGGACATCGACTTGAGCTTTTGCGCCATGTCGGCGAGATCCTTGTCCCGCTTCGCGAATTCGGCCTCGAGCTTCAGCTGCGCGGCCTTCGCCGCAGCCGATTCGCGCAGGATGCGGTCGGAATTCACCGCGGCGATTCTCGCCTCCTGCGCGTGCGCCATGCCGACCCCGAGGGTCATTGCCAGCGCCAATGCGCACGCTACACGTTTCGAAAACATACCGGTTAGCAAAGTCATCCTCTCGATACTGTAGTTTGGCCGGTCTCGCCGCCGGGAGCGCCCGCCGCCGCAGCCGGCCGCCGGGAGCGCCCGCCGCCCAATCAGAACGCGGTCCCGATCTGGAACTGGAACTTCTGATACTGGTCGCCCGTGTGCTTCGTGAGCGGGAAGCCAAGGCTCAACTTGAGCGGGCCGATCGGCGAGATCCACGCGAGACCCACACCGTAGCCGTAACGCAGACCGTTCGCGCCAGTCGACGTCGCTGCCGTGCTCGCGTCCGCCCAGACGTTACCAGCGTCCAGGAAGGTGAACACACGCAGCGTCCGGTCATAACCGGTCCCGGGCAGCGGGAACGTCAACTCGATATTGCCCACCAGCAGCTTCGAGCCGCCGATCGGGTCGCCGGTCGTTTTGTCACGCGGACCCAGTGAGCTCGGCTCGTAACCACGCACCGAACCGATACCGCCCGCGTAATAGTTCTTGAAGATAGGATAAGGCTTGCCAGCAAGGCCGTTACCATAGCCGCCCTGGAAGTTGAAGCCCAGCACAAAGCCGCGCGCAAACGAGTAATAGTACTGCGCGTTGATATCGGCCTTGTAATACTGGGTGCCGCCGATCGGCGTGCCGTACTCCGCGTTCGCCTGCGTGAAGTAGCCGCGGCTTGGGACGAGCGCGCTGTCGCGCGCATCGCGCGACCAGCCAATCGTAAGCGGCACGTTGTTCGACACCCGGCCGAAGTCATTCACGTATTGCTTATATGAAGCCGGGGTATTTGCATCGACGTCCAGCTGGTTCTGTTCGAAGCCCGCGCCGAAGTAGACGGTATCGACTTCGGAGAACGGAATGCCGAACTTGAGGTCACCGCCCATCGTGACGATCTTGAAGCTCGAATCGGTCGAGTAGTACAGCGGCTGGTAGGTACGGTAGTAGACGTCGGTGATCCGCTTGATGCCGTCCACCGTGAAGTACGGGTCGACCTGCGTGACCGTCAGCGTACGGTACGTCTTCGCGGTATTGATGTTCACCGCGAGGCTCGTGCCGGAGCCGAACACGTTGTCCTGCGAGATACCCGCCGACAGCACCACCTTGTCCGTCGACGAGAAACCTGCGCCGAGCGTAATCGCGCCGGTCGGCTTTTCGGCGACCTTCACGTCGATGTCGACCTGGTCGGGCGTGCCTTCGACCGGCACCGTGGTCACGTCGACGTCGGTGAAGTAGCCGAGACGATTGATGCGGTCCTTCGACAGCGAGAGGCGGTTCGAATCGAACCACGAGCTTTCGAGCTGACGCATTTCGCGGCGCACCACTTCGTCGCGCGTGCGCGTGTTGCCGACCACGTTGATGCGGCGCACGTACACGCGACGGCTCGGGTCGACCTGCAGGGTCAGGTCCACCGTGTGGTTGTTCTGGTCGATCTGCGGCTGGGCATTGACGGTCGCGAACGCGTAACCGTATTCGCCGAGCTTGTCGACGATCGCCTTCGTGGTGGCCTGCAGCTTTTCGGCCGAGAAGCGGTCGCCCGGCTTGATCTTGATGAGCTTCTTCAGCTCCGCTTCGCGGTCGAGCAGATTGCCGGCGAGGCGGATGTTCGAAATCGTGTACGGCTGGCCTTCATGCAGCGTGATGGTCAGGTACATGTCCTTCTTGTCCGGCGAGATCGACACCTGGGTCGATTCGATGCTGAACTCGAGGAAGCCGCGATTCAGGTAGAACGAGCGAAGGTTCTCGAGGTCGCCGGTGAGCTTGTCTTTCGCGTACAGGTCGTTCTTGGTGTACCACGAGAACCAGTTCGGCGTGGACAACTGCATTTCGTCGCGCAGCGTGCCGGTGCTGAATGTCTTGTTGCCGATGAAGTTGATCTGGCGGATCTTCGCGCTCGGACCTTCGGCCACCGAGAACAGGATGCCGACGCGGTTGCGGTCGATCGGCGTGATCGTCGTGGTGACTTCGGCCGCGTAGAAACCGCGCGTCAGGTACTGGCGCTTCAATTCCTGCTCGGCCTTGTCGACCAGCGCCTTGTCGAAGTAGCGGCCTTGCGACAGCCCGACCGCGCGCAGCGCCTTGATCAGGTTATCCTTTTCGAACTCGTGAATGCCGGCGAAGTCGATCGTGCCGATGGCCGGGCGCTCCTGCACCTGCACCACCACCACGTTGCCTTCGGTTGCGATCTTGACGTCGTTGAAGAAGCCCGTCGCGTACAGCGCGCGAATCGCTTCAGAAGCCTTGTCGTCGGAAAAGGTATCGCCCTGTTTGATGGGCAGGTACGCGAACACCGTACCCGGTTCGACGCGTTGCAATCCCTCAATGCGAATGTCTTGCACCACGAAGGGCGTCGTTGCATGAGCAACCAGCCCATGCGCGGCGAACGCCGCGGCTATAACCGTCTTTGGACCAAAGCGATGAGGTTTGAACAACGTGCTTCCCCAGTGTGTATAGCTGCATCAGGCCTGGCGGCCGCCCTCGAGAACGCCGCCGGACACTTTAAAAATGGATTAAACGAGCCAGATCGTTGAACAGCGCAATCGCCGACAACGCGACGATGCAGGCAAGACCCGCCCTCTGAAAAACGAGTTGCCAGCGATCAGAGACAACTTTACCGGTCACAGCTTCAACCAAATAATATAACAGATGACCCCCGTCCAATACCGGAATTGGTAGCAGGTTCAGCACGCCAAGGCTAATGCTGACAAGGGCCAGGAACGACAAAAACGCGGAGGGACCCAGACGTGCGCTCTTTCCCGCGTAGTCGGCGATCGTCACCGGACCGGACAGGTTCTTCAGCGATGCCTCGCCGACGATCATCCGGCCAAACATCCGCACCGAGTACACCGCGAGATCCCACGTGCGGCGCGCGCCGAGGCGCAGGCTGTCGAGCGGGCCGTAGCGCACTTCGATCGACGGCACCTCGGTCGCCAGCTCCGCGCCGATGCGGCCGATTCGCTGCCCGCTCGCCGCATCGCGCTGCAGTTGCGGCACGATCGTGATCTCTTCGAGCGCGCCCGCCGTATGTCCGCCGCGGCCGCCGCGCTCCACCTGCAGCGTGACCGGCACGCCGGCGTGCGATTTTACAAAGGCGATGAAGGCCGCGGCATTATCGGTCGGCTTACCGTTGATCGCGCGCAGCCGGTCGCCCGCGACGAGCCCCGCCTTCTGCGCGGCGCTGCCCGCCTGTACGCCGGCCACCGTCAGCTTGCCGCCACCTGGCTCGAAGCCGAGGCGCGACATCAGATCGTCGTCGACGTCTTTCTCGCCGATGCCGCGCAGGTCCATCGGAAAATCGGAGGTGCCGTGCGCGTCTTTTGCACTGAGCACGATGCGCTGCTGATCGAACGCGGCACCGAGCAGCTTCCAGCGCAGATCCGACCACGAGCGCACTGGCTCGGTCTCGTCGCTATGGCCGGTGCGCACACCGACGATCGTCTCGCCGCCCTCGAAGCCCGCCAGCGCGGCGGGTGTATTCGGCGCGGGCGTGGCGATCACGGCCGCCGGTTCGGTCACGCCAGTGGCGAACACGAGTGCGAACAGCACGATCGCAAGCAGGAAATTCGCGACCGGACCGGCCGCGACGATCGCGAAGCGCCGCCACACCGACTGGCGATTGAACGCATACGGCAGATCCGCGTCGGCAACCGAGCCGGGGCCGGCCTCGCGCTCGTCGAGCATCTTCACGTAGCCGCCTAGCGGCAGCGCGGCAATCGTCCACTCGGTGCCCGTCTTCCGACTGACCCACTGAACCAGCGGCTTGCCGAAGCCGATCGAAAAACGCAGCACCTTCACGCCGCACAGACGCGCGACGCTGTAGTGCCCGTACTCGTGGACCACCACGAGTACGCCAATCGCAACCGCGAAAGCGAGCAGTTCGATCAGCAGATTCATAAACGCCTCACTGGACGGCGCGTTCCGTGCGACGGACGCCGTCGGGCAGACGCGCGATGAATTCGGTAGCAACACGGCGCGCCGCGGCGTCCGCTTCGATGACGTCGTCGAGCGCGTGCGCGCTGCGGTTCGGCAATGCGTTCAGCACCGAGTCGACCACCTGCGCAATCGCCATGAAGCCGATGCGGCGCGCGAGGAACGCCTCCACCGCGATCTCGTTGGCGGCGTTCAACGCCGCGCTCGCGACACCGCCTGCGGCCAGCGCCTTCATCGCGAGCGCGAGGCACGGGAAGCGCGCGTAGTCGGGTTTTTCGAACGACAGCGACGCAATCTCCGCGAGATCGAGCTGCGCGACGCCGGAATCGACGCGATCCGGAAACGCGAGTGCGTGCGCGATCGGCGTGCGCATGTCGGGGTTGCCGAGCTGCGCGAGCACCGAGCCGTCCGCGTACGACACCAGCGAATGGATCACGCTCTGCGGATGGATCAGCACGTCGATACGCTCGCCGGGCAGATTGAACAGCCAATGAGCTTCGATCACTTCGAGGCCCTTGTTCATCATCGTCGCCGAGTCGACCGAGATCTTGCGGCCCATCACCCAGTTTGGATGCTTGCAGGCTTCGTCAGGCGTCACGTCGACGAGCGTGGCCGGTTCGCGCGTGCGAAAGGGGCCGCCCGACGCGGTCAGGATGATCTTCGAGACGCCGCCATGCAGCGATGCTTCGCGCGGCAGGCATTGGAAAATCGCGTTGTGTTCGCTGTCGACCGGCAGCAGGACCGCGCCGTTGTCGTGCACCGCGTCCATGAAGATTGCGCCGGACATCACCAGCGCTTCCTTGTTCGCGAGCAGAATGCGTTTGCCGGAGCGCGCCGCGGCGAGGCTGGGCGCGAGACCCGCTGCGCCGACGATCGCCGCGACCACGGTGTCGCAGCCCTCGCTCTTCGCGACGTCAACGAGCGCCTGCGGCCCGTACGTGACCTCGGTCTTGCTGCCCGCATCGCGCAGCTTCGCGGCGACCTTCGCGGCCGTGTCGGCGTCGCCGACCACCGCCACTTCGGGCGCGAAGCGCAGGCATTGCTCGACGAGCTTGTCGCCGTTGCGATGCGCGCTCAGCGCGTAAATGGAAAAACGCTCGGGATGGCGCGCAACCACGTCGAGCGTACTGTCTCCAATCGAGCCCGTGGAACCGAGCAATGTCAGACGTTTTTGCATATCTCTTTTCTCTAGCCGAGCAGCAGCATCGCGAGCGGCAGCACCGGCAACAATGCGTCGATGCGATCGAGCACGCCGCCGTGCCCCGGCAACAGGCCGCTCGAGTCTTTGACGCCGGCCTGGCGTTTCATCATCGATTCGAACAGATCACCGACCACGCTGAAAACCACCAGCAGGGTCAGCGCGAGCACCGTGCGTAACGCGCCCAGTTGCGCCAGCAGCGCAGAATACAGGGTCGGCTCGAACGCGTGCAAAAAGATCGCCGCCGCCGCGACGATCATGACCAGCAACCAGCCGCCGATCGCGCCCTCCCAGGTTTTACCCGGACTGATGGCGGGTGCCAGCTTGTGCTTGCCAAACGCCTTCCCGGAGAAGTATGCGCCGATATCGGCGAGCCATACCAACAGCAGCAGCGACAGAACGAACGGCACACCGAGAATGCGCGCGGCGACGAGAGCATGCCAGCACGCGATGAAACCGACGATGCCGGCAAGAAACAGAAAGGCGCGCCACGCGCCCTGCGCGAGCACCGGCTTGCGCAGCAGCACGAAAGGACCGCCGATCACCCAGAAAATCGCCGCCGCCTGGAAGAATGGCCGCGCATGCTCCGTGCCAATGCCCAGCCGCGTGCTAGTGACGAGCCCGAGCGCCGCGACGAGCGCGTACAGCACCGGACCCGCGCCGCCGAGCTTCAGCAGGCGCGCCCACTCCCACGCGGCGAACACGACTACGAACGCGATCAGCGCGCCGAACGCGCCGACCGGCGCGAACAGCGTGACAGGCAGGAACACTGCCAGCAGCACGATCGCCGTGATGACACGGGTTTTTAGCATGGAAGCGAATCGACGTTCTGCGATTGCGGCTCGAGCTGAGCACTGGTGCGGCCGAAGCGGCGTTCCCGCTCGGCGTACGAAGCGATGGCATGACCGAGCGCGTCGGCGTCGAAATCCGGCCAGAACGTGTCGGTGAAATAGAACTCGGTGTAGGCGAGCTGCCACAGCAGGAAGTTGCTGACGCGGCGCTCGCCGCCGGTACGGATGAACAGGTCGGGCTCGGGCGCATAAGCCATCGACAGATGCTCGGCGAAGGCGTCCTCGTTGACCTCGACCGGTTTGCCGGCCGCAGCCGCCTGCTCGACGAGCTTGCGGGTGGCCTGCATGATGTCCCAGCGACCGCCGTAGTTCGCGGCGATGGTCAGCGTAAGACGAGTATTGCGCGCGGTCTTGGTTTCCGCCCGCTTGATCAGATCACGGATCTTGTCGTCGAAACGCTCGAGATCGCCGACCACGCGCAAACGGATGCCGTTCGCGTGCAGCTTGCCGATCTCGCGCTCGAGCGCGGTGACGAACAGGCGCATCAGGAACGACACCTCCTCGTTCGGACGGCGCCAGTTCTCCGAACTGAACGCGAACAGCGTCAGATATTCGACGCCCCGCCGCGCGCACGCCTCGACGGCCGCCCGCACCGCGTCGACGCCGCGCGTATGGCCCGCCACGCGCGGCAGACGCCGCTGGGTGGCCCAACGGCCGTTGCCATCCATGATGATCGCGATATGTCGCGGCACCGCGGCGACTTCAGGCACGCGCACGGTTGAGCTGGTATAGGTCATGGCCGTCGGGACAGTAATGCCAGTAAAGAAGTGGAAATCAGAAAGACTGAGCCGAACGGCGTCAGACCGTCATGATCTCGGCTTCTTTCGTCGTGACGAGCTTGTCGATTTCAGCGACGAACTTGTCCGTCAGCTTCTGGACGTCGTCGCCGGCACGACGCTCATCGTCTTCCGAAATTTCCTTGTCCTTGACGAGCTTCTTCAGTTGCTCGTTGGCGTCGCGACGCAGGTTGCGCACGGCCACCTTGGCCGTTTCGGCCTCGCTGCGCACGACCTTGGTCAGCTCTCGGCGACGCTCTTCGGTCAGCGCGGGCATCGGAACGCGAATCACATCACCGTGCGTGGCCGGGTTCAGACCGAGGTCCGACTCGCGGATCGCCTTTTCGACGACCTGAACCATCTTCTTTTCCCACGGCTGCACGCCGATCGTGCGAGCGTCGATCAGCGTCAGGTTCGCGACCTGCGAAATCGGCACCGGCGAGCCGTAGTAGTCGCACTGGATATGATCGAGCAGGCCCGTGTGCGCACGGCCAGTGCGGATCTTCGACAGGTCGTTCTTGAACGCGTCGATGGAGCGCTGCATCTTCTGTTCAGCGCCCTTCCTGATATCAGCCACAGACATTTTTAAACCTCCGAACCTTCAAAACGGTGCGAGCCGCCCGGCACGCGCGATGCGGCGGCCCGGGCTCGCGTCAAAGCCCATGTAATGTAAACGAAGTTTACACGTGGACGAGTGTGCCCTCGTCCTCACCTAGCACGATGCGCTTCAGCGCACCGGGTTTGACGATCGAAAACACGCGGATCGGCAGCTTCTGGTCGCGGCACAGCGCAAAAGCCGTCGCGTCCATCACCTGCAGATTGCGGCCGATTGCCTCGTCGAAGCTGATCGTGGTGTAACGGGTCGCGCTCGAATCCTTCTTCGGGTCGGCCGAATAGACGCCGTCCACCTTGGTTGCCTTCAGCACCACTTCCGCGCCGATTTCCGAGCCGCGCAATGCAGCGGCCGTGTCGGTCGTGAAGAACGGGTTGCCGGTACCGGCCGCGAAAATCACGACCTTACCTTCCTCGAGCTGGCGGATCGCGCGGGGCCGGATATACGGCTCGACGACCTGGTCCATGCGCAGCGCGGACTGCACGCGCGCCTCGATGCCAGCATGGCGCATCGCGTCCTGCAGCGCCAGCGCGTTCATCATCGTGGCGAGCATACCCATGTAGTCGGCCGTCGCGCGGTCCATACCCGCCGCGCCGCCCGCGACGCCGCGAAAGATATTGCCGCCACCGATCACCACGGCCAGCTGCGTTCCGAGACGGACCACTTCGGCCACGTCCGCCACCATTCGTTCGATGGTCGCGCGATTGATGCCGAAGGCATCGTCGCCCATCAGAGCTTCACCGGAGAGTTTGAGCAGGACGCGTTTATAGGCAGTGGGCATAGAGGTATCCAGATCGCGCAGAACAGGGCAACAACAAGGGACTAATGTAGGGGTGAAATACTGATTCGGGCAAGCTCCGCCAAATTGGCGAACCCAAAGGTTCGCCAGCGGCGGCCGCGCGGCGAGGGTCAACCCGTGCGCGGCCTTGCGGTGCTGCCGACCGCGGCGAGGTCTTGCCTCGCCGCGGGTCCAAACGGTACGGCTGTGAAACTTAGCTAACGCTTATTGTTGCTTTGCAGCAGCGACCTGAGCGGCCACTTCCGCAGCGAAGTCGTCCTGCTTCTTCTCGATGCCTTCGCCGACCACGAATAGTGCGAACTTCTGCACGCTCGAGCTGGCCGCCTTCAGCATCTGCTCGATCGTCTGCTTGTCGTTCTTAACGAACGTCTGGTTCAGCAGCGACACTTCCTTCAGGTACTTCTGCACGCTGCCATCGACCATTTTGGCGACGATTTCAGCCGGCTTGCCCGATTCGGCAGCCTTCTGTTCAGCGATGCTGCGCTCCTTGGCGATCAGGTCCGCCGGAACGTCGTCCGACGACAGCGAAACCGGCTTCATCGCGGCGATGTGCATTGCCACGTCCTTGCCGACCTGCTCGTCCGCGCCGGTGTACTCGACCAGCACGCCGATGCGCGTGCCGTGCAGGTACGCGGCCAGCTTGTTGGCGGTTTCGAAGCGCTCGAAACGGCGGATCGACATGTTTTCGCCGATCTTGCCGACCAGCGCGAGACGGACTGCGTCGACGGTCGAGCCGTCGAGCGGGAGCGCCGACAGCGCGGCGACGTCAGCCGGGTTTTGCGTCGCGACGAGCTCGGCGACCTTCTTCGAAAACGCGAGGAAGTCGTCATTCTTCGAGACGAAGTCGGTTTCGCAGTTCAGCTCGACGAGCGAACCAGCGTTGCCGCCGATGAACGATGCGACCACGCCTTCAGCCGTCACGCGCGATGCCGCCTTGCTCGCCTTGTTGCCGAGCTTCACACGCAGCAACTCTTCAGCGCGCGCCAGATCGCCGTCGGCTTCCGTCAGCGCCTTCTTGCATTCCATCATCGGCGCGTCGGTCTTCGCGCGCAGTTCTGCAACCATGCTTGCGGTAATTGCCGCCATCATTTGCTCCTTGAGTTCTGTCTGTCACACGCCGCCCGCACTTCGATGCCGGCGGCAGGAATTCGTTTCAGCGTTTTCGCGTATTTTTGCGAGCGACGCGTGTCACGCCACCTTGGACACTCTGCCAGACGTCCGTTACAACATCTGTTACAAGCGTCGCGGCTTAAAAAAAGGGGGCCTGTAGAAAGCCCCCTTTTATGTCGGACACTGGGCAGCCTTACGCTTCCGGGTTGACCTCGACGAACTCGTCGCCGTCGCCGCCACGTGCTGCCTGGACCACTTCGTTGACCGCATTGGCACGGCCTTCGAGGATCGCGTCGGCCACACCAGCCGCGTACAGGGCGACGGCCTTGCTGGCGTCGTCGTTACCCGGGATCACGTAGTCCACACCTTCCGGCGAGTGGTTCGTATCGACCACGGCGATGACCGGAATGCCGAGCTTGTTCGCTTCGGTCACGGCAATCTTGTGGTAGCCGACGTCAACCACGAAGATCGCGTCCGGAATGCCGCCCATGTCCTTCACGCCGCCGATCGACTTCTGCAGCTTCGCCATTTCGCGCTCGAACAGCAGCGCTTCCTTCTTGCTCATGCGCTCGGTTTCACCGGCTTCCAGCGCCGCCTCCATGTCCTTCAGGCGCTTGATCGATACCTTCAGCGTCTTGAAGTTGGTCAGCATACCGCCGAGCCAGCGTGCGTTCACGAACGGCATCCCAGCGCGCTGCGCTTCCTGGGCGATCGTGTCGCGTGATTGACGCTTCGTACCGACGAACAGGATCGTGCCGCGGTTCGATGCCAGCTGACGCGCGTACTTCAGCGCGTCGTTGTACATCGGCAGCGTCTTTTCGAGGTTGATGATGTGAATCTTGTTGCGATGACCGAAAATGAAGGGAGCCATCTTCGGGTTCCAGAAGCGGGTCTGGTGACCGAAGTGGACACCTGCTTCCAGCATTTGACGCATCGTAACTGCCATGAAATTCTCCACGAGGGTTGGGTCTTAAGCCGGCTGCCGTATCGACCGCGCCCGCCTTTGTTTTGGCTGGAACGCGGCGACACCCTGGGTGCGCCGGTTTGCGAATTGGTTGCCTGACACTGCTTTCTCGAGCTCACGACGTCAGCAACCGGATTGCCGCGAGAAGCCGGTTCCGCCCAGTTGCCATGCGCGAATTTGCGGACTCGCGAATAAAAGCGGACTAGGACCGACTTAGCCAAAGAGTATAGCACGCGACTATCGACCGACTCAACCGACCCAACCACCGGCGGATAGCCATGCGCACTGGAGCGCACAGCCGGGCTCCGAATCCGCGCTTGGCGCCCTGTGGCCCACCAATTGGCCGATTTTGATCACTTTTAGCCCATTACCGCCTGATCCAGCGCAACGAGCCCGCCCCCACTGCTGTAAAATGGCTCGATTCCGCCACCCGCGGGGGATCGTCAAGGATCGACCGGCATTCCGTGTGCACCAGACGCCCTCCGCCAGGCCACCGCAACACCCAGCAAGCCTTATCCAGCAAGGCTTCCGAGGAAACCATGGCTATCACCATCAAAAACGAAGACGACATCGCGAAGATGCGCGTCGCCTGTCGGCTCGCGAGCGAAGTGCTCGACTACATCACGCCGTTCGTCAAGGCCGGCGTCACCACCGGCGAGCTCGACCGCCTGTGCCACGAATACATGCTGAAGGACCAGGGCACGGTCCCCGCGCCGCTAAATTACCAGCCGCCCGGCTATCCGCCGTACCCGAAAGCCACCTGCATTTCCGTCAACGACGTGATCTGCCACGGCATTCCCGGCGACAAGGCCCTGAAAAACGGCGACGCGCTGAACATCGACATCACGGTCATCAAGGACGGCTACTTCGGCGACACCAGCCGCATGTTCATCGTCGGCGAAGGGTCGATCATGGCGAGGCGCCTCGTGCAGGCTACCTTCGAGTGCATGTGGCTCGGCATCGACCAGGTGCGCCCCGGCGCGCATCTCGGCGACATCGGGTATGCGATCCAGAAGCACGCCGAAGGCCTCGGCTACAGCGTGGTGCGCGAATATTGCGGCCACGGCATCGGCACCGTGTTCCATGAAGATCCGCAGATCCTGCACTATGGCCGCCCCGGCACCGGCCTCGAATTGCAGGCCGGCATGATTTTCACGATCGAGCCGATGATCAACGCCGGCCGCCGCGACATCCGCACGATGCCCGACCAGTGGACCGTCAAGACCAAGGACCGCAGCCTGTCCGCGCAGTGGGAGCATACCGTGCTCGTCACGGAGACCGGCTACGACGTGCTGACCGTGTCGGCCGGTACGCCCGCGCGTCCGCCCGTGGTCGCGGCTACCGCCTGACCGATTCCGACCTCACCTTCCGTCTGCCAATGAGTAGCGTTCCAGCCGTCGCCCCCTCCCATGCCTCGTCGCTCAAGGCGGACTACAAAGTGGCTAAAGCCCAGTTGCTGGAACGCTTTCGAACGGCCACCAACGTCGACGCGTTGATGGCCGCGCTCGCGCGCACCACGGACCATTCGCTGCGCGCCGCCTGGGACACCTGCGAACTGCCCGACGATCTCGCACTCGTCGCGGTCGGCGGCTACGGGCGCGGCGAACTCGCGCCGCACTCCGACATCGACATCCTGGTGCTGTTGCCCGACACGCGGCTCGAGCATCTGGAGGCGCGCATCGAGCGCTTCATCAGCCTCGCGTGGGATCTCGGGCTGGAACTCGGCAGCAGCGTGCGCAGCGTGTCGCAATGTCTCGAGGAAGCGGCCAACGACGTCACGGTGCGTACCTCGCTGCTGGAAGCCCGTCGCATCACCGGCAGCACCGCGCTGTTCGACGATTTCGCCCAACGCTACCGTGCAGCGCTCGACCCGAAGGCGTTCTTCCAGGCTAAGGTGCTCGAAATGCGCCAGCGTCACGCGAAGTTTCAGGACACGCCGTACGCGCTCGAGCCGAACATCAAGGAAAGCCCGGGCGGGCTGCGCGACCTGCAGCTGATCCTGTGGATCACGCAGGCGGCCGGGTTCGGCAGCAGTTGGCGTGAGCTCGAAGCGCGCGGACTGATCACCGAGCGCGAGGCGCGCGAGCTGCGCCGCAACGAGAGCTTCCTGAAGGCGCTGCGCGCGCGGCTGCATGTGATCGCCGGGCGCCGTCAGGACATCCTGGTGTTCGACCTGCAAACGCCGGTCGCCGAAAGCTTCGGCTTCAAGCCGACCGCGACCAAGCGCGCGAGCGAGCAACTGATGCGCCGCTACTACTGGGCCGCGAAAGCGGTCACGCAGCTCGCGACGATCCTGATCCAGAACATCGAGGCGCAGCTGTTTCCGAACACGAGCGGCATCACGCGCGTGCTGTCGGATCGCTTCGTCGAAAAGCAGGGCATGCTCGAAATCACGTCCGACGACGTGTTCCAGCGCGAGCCGAACGCGATCCTCGAAGCGTTCCTGCTTTACGAGCGCACCCCCGGCGTGAAGGGTCTGTCGGCGCGCACGCTGCGCGCGATCTACAACGCTCGTGACGTGATGGACCAGCATTGGCGGCGCGACCCGGAAAACCGCCGGCTTTTCATGGAAATCCTGAAACAGCCGGCCGGCATCACGCATGCGTTCCGGCTGATGAACCAGACCAGCGTGCTCGGGCGTTATCTGCTGAATTTCCGGCGCATCGTCGGGCAGATGCAGCACGACCTGTATCACGTGTACACCGTCGATCAGCACATCCTGATGGTGCTACGCAATCTGCGCCGCTTCGCGATCGCCGAGCATGCGCACGAATACCCGTTCTGCAGCCAATTGATTGCCAACTTCGACCGGCCGTGGGTGCTGTACGTGGCCGCGCTGTTTCATGACATCGCCAAGGGGCGCGGCGGCGATCATTCCACGCTGGGCATGGCCGACGCGCGGCGCTTCTGCCGGCAGCACGGCATCGAAGGCGAGGATGGCGAGCTGATCGTGTGGCTCGTGCAGCAACATCTGACGATGAGCCAGGTCGCGCAGAAGCAGGACACCAGCGACCCCGAAGTGATCAAGCGCTTCGCCGAACTGGTCGGCACCGAGCGGCGTCTGACCGCGCTCTATCTGCTGACCGTCGCCGACATCCGCGGTACCAGCCCGAAGGTCTGGAACACGTGGAAAGGCAAGCTGCTCGAAGACCTCTACCGCACCAGCCTCGCCGTGCTGGGCGGCGCTCAACCGGACGAGCATTCGGAACTGAAGTCGCGCAAGGAAGAAGCGCTCGCGCTGCTGCGTCTGGAAACCGTGCCGGAAGGCGCGCAACGGGCGCTGTGGGACAAGCTCGACGTCGGCTACTTCCTGCGCCACGACGCGGCGGACATCGCGTGGCAGACCCGCGTGCTGTATCGCCACGTCGAAACGCCGACGCCGCTCGTGCGCGCGCGGCCGTCGCCGATCGGCGAGGCGCTGCAGGTGCTCGTTTACGTGAAGGACCAGCCCGATCTGTTCGCGGGCATCTGCGCGTATTTCGACCGCAACGGCCTGTCAGTGCTCGATGCGCGCGTCAGCACGACGCGCCACGGCTACGCGCTCGACAACTTCCTCGTCACGCACACCGAAGAGGACGTGCACTATCGTGACATCGCCAATCTGGTGGAGCAGGAACTGACCGCGCGGCTCGCGGGCCACGGCACCTTGCTGCCGGGACCGTCGAAGGGCCGTCTGTCGCGGCTGTCGCGCACCTTCCCGATTACGCCGCGTGTCGACCTGCGGGCCGATGAGCGCGGCCAATACTACATCCTGTCCGTGTCGGCGAACGACCGGCCGGGCCTTCTTTATTCCATCGCGCGCGTGCTGGCCGAGCACCGGGTCGGCGTCGCCTCGGCGCGGATCAATACGCTCGGCGAACGCGTCGAGGACGTGTTCCTGCTCGAAGGACACAGCCTGTCGGACAACCGCCTGCAAATTCAGGTCGAGACCGAACTGCTGCGCGCGATCGCAGTGTGAGATTTCATGCGAATCAAATTAACAGCGAAGCATCCGCGGCCGGCGTCGTCCGAACGCGCCCCTGTCCGCCCCGGCAGCGCGTCGGCGCGTAAGCCGACCCGTCCAGCGCGGCCGAAGCCTTTCGAGGCCGAGGGTGGCGCGAAGCGGCCGGTCGGCGCGAAGCCGGCGGACACCGGTGCACGCGCGCCGCGTGCCGAAGGGTCGGGGCCGCGCGAACGGGGTGGGGCTGCCGCGGGCGCACCGCGCCGCTTTGAAGGTGCGGCTGAGCGCGGCGAACGTGCCCCCCGGCGCGAATTCGGCGAGCGGACTGAACGCGCGCCGCGTCGCTTCGAAGGCGGCGCTGAGCGTGGCGAACGCGCCCCCCGGCGCGAATCCGGCGAGCGGAGTGAACGCGCGCCGCGTCGCTTCGAAGGCGGCGCTGAGCGTGGCGAACGCGCCCCCCGGCGCGAATCCGGCGAGCGGAGTGAACGCGCGCCGCGCCGCTTCGAAGGCGGCGCTGAGCGTGGCGAACGTGCTCCACGGCGCGAATCCGGCGAGCGTGGCGAACCGGCACGGCGTCGCTTCGAAGGCGACGCTGAGCGCGGCGAACGCGCGCCCCGTCGCGAATTCGGCGAGCGCACAGAACGCGCGCCGCGTCGTTTCGAGGGCAGTGCGGAGCGCGGCGAGCGCTCACCGCGCCGCGACGACGGCGAACGCCGTCCGTTCAGCGGTCCACGCTCAGGCGCAGGCAGGCCGTCGGAAGGCAGCGCGCGTGGCGACCGCCCGGTGCGCCCGGAGCGCGATGCCGCCCACCGTCCGCGCTTCGGTAGCGATCGCGGTGAGCCGCAGCAGCGTCGCGGTAGTGATCGAGGCGAGCGCAACTTCGCGAAACCCGTAAAAGGCGGCTACGGCGAGCGCACCGAGCGTCCGGCGCGCGCCACGCGTGAGGACCGCGACGAGCGCGGTGCACGCGGCGACTGGACGCCCTCGCGTCGCGAGTCCGGCGACCGCGCCGCACGCGGCGGTGAACGTACCGAGCGTCGCGAGCGCCCTGCGCGCAGCTTCGACGACACGCTACCAGCCGCAAACCGCCGCTTCGGCGACGACCGGCCCGCCCGCGCCGCCAAGCCGCGAACGTCGGCATCGGCAACGGCCCAACCGGTCGACACCATCATCGACACCCCGCACCCGCCCCGCCGCGATCGCGAAGACGCGCCGGGCATGCTGCGTCTGTCGAAGCTGATGTCCAAGCTCGGCCTGTGCTCGCGCCGCGAGGCCGACGAGTGGATCGAGAAAGGCTGGGTCATGGTCGACGGCGAGCGCGTCGACACGCTCGGCACCAAGGTGTTCCCGGATCAGCGCATCGACATCGATCCAGCCGCCGAAGCCTTTCAGTCGAGCCAGGTGACCGTGATCGTCCACAAGCCGGTCGGCCTCGTATCGGGACAGGCGGAGGACGGCTATCAGCCGGCCATCACGCTCGTCACGCCGGAAAATCGCTGGGAAGGCGACCATTCGGGCATCCGCTTCTCGGTGTCGCATCTGCGCCAGCTCGCGCCGGCCGGACGTCTCGACATCGATTCGACGGGCCTGCTGGTGCTGACGCAGGACGGCCGCATCGCGAAGCAACTGATCGGCGGTCACTCGGACGTGGACAAGGAGTATCTGGTGCGCGTCGCCTACGGCGATCACACGGTCGACGTCGAAAGCCACTTCCCGGCCGAAAAACTCGCGCTGCTGCGCCATGGCCTGTCGCTCGACGACGTCGCGCTCAAGCCCGCGCAAGTCAGCTGGCAAAACGGCGAGCAGCTGCGTTTCGTGCTGCGCGAAGGCAAGAAGCGTCAGATTCGCCGCATGTGCGAACTGGTCGGTCTCGAAGTGGTGGGCCTGAAGCGCGTGCGCATGGGCAACGTGATGCTCGGCGCGCTGCCGCCGGGACAGTGGCGCTATCTGTCGGAAGACGAGTCGTTCTGAAGTCCGTCCAATGCGCCTCGTTGCTCAGAGCGGGCGCATCGGCATAACAAAAAACCCACGCACTCAGGCGTGGGTTTTTTGTTGGCGGCAGCCGTGTCAGTCGTCGCTATTCGGATCGAGATCGGGGAACAGGACCTCGGTAAAGCCGAACTTCGAGAAATCGGTAATCCGCATCGGATACAGCTTGCCGATCAGATGATCGCATTCGTGCTGCACGACCCGTGCATGAAAGCCCTCGGCGACCCGGTCGATCGGATTGCCGAACTGATCGAAGCCGTGATACCGGATCATCGAAAACCGGCTCACCACGCCGCGCAGTCCCGGCACCGACAGGCAGCCTTCCCAGCTCTCCTCCATGTCCTGCGACACCGGCGTAATGGTCGGATTGATCAGCACCGTCTCCGGCACCGGAGGCGCGTCCGGATAGCGCTCGTTCGAGCCGAAGCCGAAAATCACCGCCTGCAGATCGACGCCGATCTGCGGTGCTGCAAGACCCGCGCCATTCGCCGCGTGCATGGTCTCGAACATGTCTTCCACGAGCCGGTGCAGCTCGGGCGTGTCGAAGTGATCGACCGGCTCGGCGATTCGCAGCAGGCGCGGGTCGCCCATCTTCAGAATGTCGTGAATCATCAGTGCCCCTCCAGGAGCTTGCGCATACCATCTTCGTCGAGTACGGGGATGCCGAGTTCCTCGGCCTTCGCGAGTTTGCTGCCCGCGTCGGCGCCCGCCACCACGTAACTGGTTTTCTTCGAAACCGAACCCGCCACCTTCGCGCCGGCCCCTTCGAGCATTTCCTTCGCATCCTCGCGCGACAGGTTCGGCAGCGTGCCGGTCAGCACGACCGTCTGGCCGGCCAGCACGCCCTGCGGCGCCTTCGGCGCGGGCGGCCCTTCGGGCCACGTGACTCTGCCCGGCGCACGCAGTTGCTCGATCACCGTGCGGTTGTGGTCCTCGGCGAAGAACTGGTGGATCGATTCGGCGACGACCGGCCCCACATCGTTGACTTCGAGCAGCGCTTCCAGCGACGCATCCATGATCGGATCGAGCGAGCCGAAGTGCTTCGCAAGATCCTTCGCGGTCGATTCGCCGACATGGCGAATCCCCAACGCGTAGATAAAGCGCGCGAGCGTCGTGTGCTTGGCTTTTTCGAGCGAGTCGAGCAGGTTCTGCGCCGATTTATCGGCGAAGCGGTCGAGCTCCGCGAGCGTCGCGAAGCCGAGATTGAACAGATCGGCCGGCGTGCGGACCAGGTTCTGTTCGACCAGCTGATCGATGATCTTCTCGCCGAGGCCGTCGATATCGAGCGCGCGGCGCTGCGCGAAGTGCCACAGTGCCTGCTTGCGCTGCGCCGGACAGAAGAGCCCGCCCGTGCAGCGGGCAATCGCCTCGTCGGGCAGCCGCTCGATCGCCGAGCCGCACACCGGACACTGCGTCGGCATCACGAACTCGCGAGCGTCGGCCGGACGACGCTCGAGCAGCGCGCTGACCACCTCCGGAATCACGTCGCCGGCGCGGCGCACGATTACCGTGTCGCCGATGCGGATGTCCTTGCGGCGCACTTCGTCTTCGTTGTGCAAGGTCGCGTTCGTGACCGTCGCGCCGCCGACGAACACCGGCTCCAGCCGCGCGACCGGCGTGATCGCGCCGGTGCGACCGACCTGCACGTCGATCGCGACGAGCCTCGTCAGCGCTTCCTGCGCGGGGAATTTGTGCGCGAGCGCGAAGCGCGGCGCGCGCGACACGAAGCCGAGCCTGTCCTGCTCGTCGCGCCGGTTGACCTTGTAGACGACGCCGTCGATGTCGTACGGCAGTCTGTCGCGCTTCTCGCCGACCGCGTGGAAGAAGCCGAGCAGGCCTTCGGCGCCCTGCACGACCGCACGCTCGCCATTGACCGGCAAGCCCATCTCCTTGTACCAGTCGAGCAGTTCGCTATGCGTGGCCGGCATCTCGATGCCGTCGAGCACGCCGATCCCATACGCGAAAAACGACAGCGGCCGCTGCGCGGTGATCTTCGAATCGAGCTGGCGCAAGCTGCCGGCCGCCGCGTTGCGCGGGTTCGCGAATTCGCGTTGCCCGGCGGCGCGCTGGCGTTCGTTCAGCCGCTCGAAGTCGCGCTTGAACATCAGCACTTCGCCGCGCACGTCGAGCACGTGCGGCACGCGCTTGCCCTTCAGCTTCAGCGGAATCGAGCGGATCGTGCGGACGTTTTCGGTGACGTTCTCGCCAGTCGTGCCGTCGCCGCGCGTGGACGCCTGCACGAACACGCCGTCGACGTAGCGCAGCGAGATCGCGAGACCGTCGAATTTCAGCTCGGCCGCGTAGTCGACGGGGACCGGCGGCTCGCCCGCGTTGTTGCCGAGCGCGTCGCCGATGCGCTTGTCGAACGCGACGATGTCTTCGTCGGCGAAACCGTTGTTCAGCGACAGCATCGGCTGATCGTGAACGACCGGCTCGAAACCGCTCGCGGCCTTACCGCCGACACGCTGCGTCGGCGAATCGGGCACGATCAGATCCGGATGCTCGGTCTCGATGCGCTCCAGCTCCTTGAACAGCTTGTCGTACTCGGCATCCGGCAGATCCGGCTGATCGAGCACGTAGTACGCGTAGTTCGCGCGTTCGAGTTCCGCGCGCAACCACGCGGCCCGTTCGGCCGGAGCGCTGGTTGCGGAAGAAGGGACGGAGGATCGGGCCATGCTGTCGGAAGCTTCTCGAGATGAAAGTCGGACATCGGATTATCGCAGGAAGCGTGCCCCTTTACATCGGTGAATACCGGGCGAGCCATGCTGCAATGCAAGCCTGAAACGACGACGGCCGCACATCGTGCGGCCGTCGTCAAAACGCGTAGAACGCTGCAATGGACTTACTGGCTGAACAGGCGCCGCGTGGCCGGCGAACCCGCCGGAATGCCCGCCTGTTCGAGCTTCGCGTACAGCGTCATCAACTGTTTTTCGATCGCGAGCAGCGCGCTTTCGGGCAACGGCCGGCGGCCGTCGTCGACCACGCGTCCGCCGATACGCTCGGCCAGCGACTTCGCGTAATCGCACATCAGACGGAACGGCAGAATGTCTTCGTCGGCGACCGGCACGTCGAGCACCAGCGTGATCATCTCGCCGCCTTTATACGTGAGGTCGTCGCGCAGGAAGTTGGTGTCGCCGAACTGCAGCATGAATACCGGGTTTTGCCGCGAATCGAGCTTGACGAAGCGCGTGCCGTCACGCGACAGCAGCAGACCGTCCTGCGACGCGACCGCCTGCACGTAGTTGGCCGACCACGGTGCGCCGTCCGACAGCACGTTGATCGACAGTTGCGCGTCGCACTGGGCGGCAAAGCCATCGAGCTCGCGCGCCATCGCGACGGTTTCTAGCATGTCGGGGAATTCCGGCGCGGCGTCGAGCGCGTCGGCGAACTGCTGCACGCCGGTCACGAACTCGGAAAATTCCAGCTCGTTGAGCGCGCCGCTGCGGTTCGCGAGCTGCGCGGCCGCGCGCAGTTCTTCGTAGCGCGTGCCGTTCTGCAGCAGCTCCCATGCGCCGCCGCCTTCGGGCTTGCCCTCGATATGCACGGGCTTGCTGCCCGCGCGACGCAAGCGCTGCGCGAGCGGCAGCACCTTGTCGCCGGCCACGGGACCGTTCAATCGGATCGGCACGATACAGTCGATGCGCCGATCGACGATGGCCGGTGGCGCCGACGAGATCGTCGTGGCGGCCGGCAGGATCGGTTCCACCCGCTCGCGCTCGGCGGGCGCCGGGTGGGCCGCGGGCGCTTCGGCCGCGGGTCGCTCCACATCGGCGTCCGAAGCCGCCGCATGCTCGCCTTCGCCGGCGGTATCGGAATCCGCCAACGGATAACCGTTCGGCGACGTCATCTCGGCCTGGATATCAGCCGGTGTATCGAGCGGCGCCGCGCCCGCGCCGAACGTCGGCTCGACGCGCGCGGCGCTCGGGTGCGCGGTCGCCTCGGCGCTCACGCTGGGCTCGCGCCGCGTGGTCGGCCGGGCCGGCTCGATGAACGGACTCTGCTCCTCATGCTCGTCCCGCGCAAAGCTCTCGGCGGTGTCGGCCGGCATCGGCCGCGGCATCTTGCGACGCACCTTCGCGCCCTGCCACGCGTTGTACACGACCACGCCCCCCACCACCACGGCACCCGCGCCGATCAAACCGAGTGTCAACTCGTCCATGCATGCTCCATCAGCAATTCTTCTATCCACGTGGGCCTGTCGTCCGCTCCACGTACCGCGCGGCTCTCATCGAGGCCGCTGCGCTGGATGCGGACGCCCGCGAAGGCGTTAACTCAACCGATATTCTGGGCGAAACCCGCCGCCGTTTCCATGTCGACCGCAACGATCCGCGAGACGCCCTGCTCCTGCATCGTGACGCCGATCAGCTGCTGCGCCATCTCCATCGCGATCTTGTTGTGCGAGATGAACAGGAACTGGGTTTTGTCCGACATCGCCCGGACCAGATTCGCGAAGCGTTCGGTGTTGGCGTCGTCGAGTGGCGCGTCCACCTCGTCGAGCAGACAGAATGGCGCCGGATTCAGCTGGAACATCGCGAACACGAGCGCGGTCGCGGTCAGCGCTTTCTCGCCGCCCGACAGCAGGTGAATCGTCGAATTCTTCTTGCCCGGCGGCTGCGCCATCACCTGCACGCCGGCGTCGAGGATTTCGTCGCCGGTCATGATCAGCTTCGCCTGGCCGCCACCGAAGAGACGCGGGAACAGTTCGCCGAAATGACGGTTCACTTCATCGAACGTGCTTTGCAGCAACGTGCGCGTTTCGGCGTCGATCTTGCGGATCGCGTCTTCGAGCGTTTCGATCGCGCTCGTCAGGTCGGCCGACTGCGAATCGAGGAAGCTCTTGCGCTCGGTCGCGGCCTTCAGCTCGTCGAGCGCGGCCATGTTGACCGGCCCGAGCGCGATGATCGCGTTGTTGATGCGCGTGACTTCGCCCTGCAGGTACGACGGCTTCATGTCCGGCGTCAGCTTCGCTTGCAGCTCGGCTTCATCGACCCCGGCCGCGGTCAATTGCTCGACGAACTGCTCGCCGTTGATGCGCGCGGCCTGCTCCTTCAACTGCAATTCGTTGATGCGGTCGCGCAGCGGCTGCAGCGCGCGCTCGGCGGTGAGACGCGTTTCGTCGGCCGAGCGCAGCTTCGCGGTCAGGTCGTCGAGCTCGACGCGCGCGGCGCGCAGCGCCTCTTCCTTGACGGCGCGGATATCGAGCGCGTCCTGCAGACCCGTGTGCGCGGTCTGCTCGTTGATCGTTTCGAGCTCGGCGCGCGCGTCTTCGAGCGAGCCCGCAACGCGCTCGCTCTGCTCGTGCGCGACCTGAATGCTGCGCTTCAATTCGTCGATGCGGTTCGCCATGTTGCGCGCGGCAAAGCGCGCGTCGGTGGCGGCGCGGTCGAGGTCGCGTGCTTCGCCGCGGGCGGTCGTCAGTTCTTCGTCGAGTGCTTCCAAGGCGAGCTGATGGTCTTCGAAGCGCGCCTGCAGTTCGGCAAGCTCGCCGTCGTGACGCTCGAAGTTCGCTTCCGATTCCGCGCGCAGCGCACGCTGCTCGTCGACCTGGGCGGCGATCTCTTCGAGTTCCTCGCGAATCTGCGTGCTGCGCTGTGTGTAGCGCTCGTGCGCCTGGGTGAGCTTCAGCACGTCCATCTGCAACGCGTGGACCCGCTGCGTCGCGCGTTCGGCTTGCTGACGCATTTCGGCGAGCGCCTGCGCGGCTTGCGTGTGCGCGGCTTCGGCGCGGATCGCAGCGGCCTTCGCCTCATCGGCGAGCAAGGCCTGCGCACGCACCTGGCGGCCGAGGTTTTCGATTTCCTGCTGACGGGCGAGCATGCCGGCCTGTTCGGAATCGGCCGCGTACAGTTGCACGCCGACGCGCGTGACCACGTGCCCCGCCTTCACCACGAATGCGCCGCCCTCGGGCAGCTGCGCGCGCATCGAAAGCGCCTGCTGCAGATCGTCGGCGACGAACGCAAGGCCGAGCCAGTCGGTCAGCACCGCGCGGATACCTGCGTCCTCGATGCGCACGAGCGACAAAAGCGAGCGCAGCGCGCCGGCGGACGGGGCCGGCTGACCGGCCGCGGGCGGTGCGTAGAACGCGAGCTTGGCGGGGGGCGCGTCGGTTGCGAACGCCTTGACCCAGTCGAGATTCGACACTTCGAGCGCGGCGAGGCGCTCGCGCAGCACTGCTTCGAGCGCGGTTTCCCAACCGGCCTCGACATGCAGCTTCTTCCATAGACGCGGCAGGCTGCCCAATTCGTGCTTGTCGAGCCACGGCTGGATCTTGCCTTCGGTCTGCACGTTTTCCTGCAGCTGCTTGAGCGCGGCAAGGCGCGCATCGAGCTGATGAATCTGCGCGCTTTCGGCCTGCACGCGCTCCTGCGCGGCACGCCGTTCGCCGTCGAGCCGCGGCAGGGTTTCCTGCGCGTCGGCGAGGCGTCCCTGCGCGTCGTGCAGGATTTCCTCGTGCTCGGCGAGCTGCATGCGCAACTCCTCGAGCTGCGCTTCGTCGGGCGCGTCGAGGCCGCCCTCTTCCGATTTCAGCCGCTCGTGGCGCTGCTGCAACTGCTGCAACTGCTGATCGGCATTGCGCTGATGCGCGGCTTCGAGCTTCAGCGCCTGCTCGGTCTGCGCGATGCCGGCGCGCTCGGTGTTCAGCTCCGCCTGCGCGTCGCGCCAGCGCGCTTCGAGCGCGGGCAGCGCGTCGTGCTTAGCGGCGGCGTTCTCTTCGGCCAGCACGGCTTTTTCTTCGGCGACGGCCAGTTGCTCTTCGGCGTCGGCGATATCATTCTGCGCCTTGTCAGCCTGCGATTGCCACTGTTCGCGCTGCGCGGTTAGCGCGGCGATCTGCGCCTGCACGCGGTTGCGCGATTCGACGATGAAGCGGATCTCGGCTTCCAGCCGGCTCACTTCCGCGTTCGCCTCGTACAGCGCGCCCTGCGCGCCCTGCATCGCGTCGCTCGCCGAGTAATGCGCGACGCGCAGCGTTTCGAGTTCCGCCTCGACTTCGCGCAGCTTCGCGGTTTGCGCCTCGAGGTCGATCTGCGCCTGTTCGATCGCGCGTTGCTGACGCTGCTGCTCGCCAGCCGCCTCGTTCTTGCGCAATAGCCACAAGAGACGCTGCTTTTCCTCGCCATCGCTTTGCAGCTCGCGATAACGCGTCGCGACGACCGCCTGCCCCTCCAGCTTCTCGAGATTCGTGCCCAGCTCGCGAATGATGTCCTCGACGCGCGTCAGGTTCTCGCGCGTGTCGTGCAGACGGTTCTCGGTCTCGCGGCGGCGTTCCTTGTACTTCGACACGCCGGCGGCTTCTTCGAGGAACACGCGCAGTTCTTCGGGCTTCGCCTCGATCAGCCGCGCGATCATGCCCTGCCCGATGATCGCGTACGCGCGCGGCCCGAGGCCGGTGCCGAGGAAGATGTCCTGAATGTCGCGGCGCCGCGCCGGCAGGTTGTTGATGTAGTAGCTCGACGTGCCGTCACGCGTCAGTACGCGCTTCACGGCGATCTCCGCATACTGGCCCCACTGGCCGGCGGCGCGGCCGTCCGCGTTGTCGAACACGAGTTCGACGCTCGCGCGGCTGCCGGGCTTGCGGGCGGTCGAGCCGTTGAAGATCACGTCCTGCATCGACTCGCCGCGCAATTCAGAGGCGCGCGATTCGCCGAGCACCCAGCGCACGGCGTCGATGATGTTGGATTTGCCGCAACCGTTCGGACCGACCACGCCAACCAGCTGGCCTGGGACCTGGAAATGCGTGGGATCGACGAAGGATTTGAAGCCAGCGAGTTTGATCGAGGTGAGCCGCACGGCGATTTCGCTGTTTGAAAAGAGAGTGTGATAGGTGGCTCGCGAGGTTGCGCCAGTCGTTCACCGCCGCGGCGGGACGGCCCCACGCAACCTCGCGAGCCTTCGCAATTTGTTGCCGGCTGCGTGCGCCCATGCACATCGGAGGCACAGGTGCGCATGCGCCGGCTAATGAGGGGGAATCATACCATCGCGCGTGGACGATTCTTACCGCCCTTTCGGTGGTCGTCGCTGTCGCCGTCACGGCCGTGTCCGTCACCGCGCGGGTCACCGCACGGGCCACCGCGTCCATCGTCGCCGCTCGGCCCGTCCGTGTCGCCGATGGCCGGATCGGGGGGCGCCGTCCTCGTCCGATGCACCCAGCTCGACAACGCCGATGCGAGCACGATGCACGCGCCGCCGGCCCATTCGCGCGGCCCCGGTACTTCGCCGGCGAACAGCCACGCCGACAGCGCCGTCACGACGAGCTCGAACAGCATGATGATCGAAGCGCGATTGGCCGGCACGCGCGAGAGCCCGTACTGCACCAGCATATTGTTCGACGCGAGCAGCAGACCGAGACCGAGCACCAGCAGCGCCGCGGTATCGAGATGCGCGCCGGTGGGCGGCGCGGGCATCGGCTCGATTAGCGACGCGAGCGCGCCGAACAGCGCCGCGCCGCCGAAGACCACCGCGGTGCGCATTTCGGGCTTCATGTCCGGCAGCACGCGGCTCGTCTTCAGGATCAGCACATTGCTCATCGCGAAGCCCATGCCGCCGGCGAGCCCGGCGCATTCGGCGGGACTGCCGGGCACCGGAATGCCGAGCCGCGGCGACCACAGCATCGTCATCGCGCCCGCGAGCGACAGCGCGGCCAGCGCCGCGCCCGACCACGTGAGCCTCTCATGCAGGATGAAATGTGCGAACAGCGCGGTCCACGCGGGCGTCAGATAGAACAGCAGCAGCACGCGCATCACCTGACCGTGGATCGCGCCCCACACGAAGCCGAGATTCGTCACGCCCGCGGCCAGCGCAAGCGCCGGCAGCAGCCAGTGCCATCGCACGGTCTTCAGCGCGCGATGCCGCACGAGCAGCACGAACAGGCAGCCGGTGCCGCTCGTCAGCGCGCTCGCTGCGGTGCCGGTCACGCCGAGCGCGGCGAGCATGCGCAGCGGGTACCAGACCATCCCCCAGACCGATGCGCCCAGCATGATCGCGAGCGTCGGCCAGCCGTTGCGAAGCCAGTTGGTCATGGGGCCGGACTCCGACGGGCGCCGTGGGCGGGTCGGATGAGGGTCCAGCCGGCCGTCTGCTGCTCTGCTGCGTACATTGCTGCTCCTGCAAATTCATTTACGCGAACCGTAGGGGATTCGCGCCGTTCCCGCCGCGGCGCGCCGGTGCGCCGCCTCGCGGATTGCTGCCGCGCCGCGCGGCAACCTCCCGCTTGGCCCGCGGGCGCGCCACGCTATAATCGTCCGTTCGCCGCCGCTGGTGGCCGGCTCGCCGCCGGCCAGTCCATCGCGCGCAGGGACGCCGATTCATGTTTGATGCACCGACGCCCGCCGGCGCGCGTGCCCGGTCGTCCCGACTTTCATCCGCGTCCATTCCGATCAGGCCAACTCGTCCGTGAATCCGCTACTCGACTCCCTTCAGCCCTATCCGTTCGAAAAGCTGCGCCTGCTTTTCAAGGACGTCACGCCGCCGGCCGGCCTCGCGCATATCAGCTTCGGCATCGGCGAGCCGAAACATCCGACGCCGCCACTGATCCGCGACGCCGTCATCGCTTCGCTCGGCGGCCTCGCCGCCTATCCGGCCACGCTCGGCTCGGCGCCGCTGCGTGAGTCGATCGCGCAGTGGGTCACGCAACGCTACAACCTGCCGCCGCTCGATCCGCTGATCGAGGTGTTGCCGGTGTCCGGTTCGCGCGAGGCGCTGTTCGCGCTCGCGCAGACGGTGCTGAACCCGCGCCGGGATGCCGACGGAGAGCCTGCGATCGTACTCTGTCCGAACCCGTTCTACCAAATCTACGAAGGCGCGGCGCTGCTCGGCGGCGCCCAGCCGTACTTCGTCAACAGCGACCCGGCGCGCAACTTCGCGTGCGACTACTCGGCGGTGCCCGCCGACGTCTGGGCGCGCACGCAACTGCTGTACGTCTGCTCGCCGGGCAACCCGACCGGCGCCGTGCTCACGCTCGACGATTGGCGCGAACTGTTCGCGCTGTCGGACCGCTACGGCTTCGTGATCGCGTCGGACGAGTGCTACTCGGAAATCTATTTCGACGAGTCGAAGCCGCCGCTCGGCGGTCTCGAAGCGGCCCACCAGCTCGGCCGCGGCTTCGAGCGCCTCGTGATGCTATCGAGCCTGTCGAAGCGCTCGAACGTGCCGGGCATGCGCTCGGGCTTCGTCGCCGGCGACGCGTCGATCCTGAAGTCGTTCCTGCTGTACCGCACGTACCACGGCGCGGCGCTCTCCACCGTGTACCAGAGCGCGAGCGTGGTCGCGTGGAGCGACGAGACCCACGTGCGCGAGAACCGCGCGAAGTACCTGCTGAAGTTCACCACCGTCACGCCGATGCTCGCCGACGTGCTCGACGTGCGCCTGCCCGACGCCGCGTTCTACCTGTGGGCCAATGTCGAGCGCACCGGCCTCACGGACACCGAGTTCGCCCAGCGCCTCTACGCCGACTATAATGTGACGGTTCTGCCGGGCTCGTTCCTCGCGCGCACCGCGCACGGCGTGAACCCCGGCCGCAATTTCGTGCGCCTCGCGCTCGTCGCCGATGTCGACGAATGCACGGCAGGCGCGCAGCGGATCGTCGAATTCTGCCGGTCTCTCGCTGCGGCTTGAGCCGCACCCGAGCCGCACCGCATCCCCGTCTCCAGACTTCAACCCTTCATAAAATCACGCATATGTCGCAACAACTTCAGAGCATCATCGATACCGCCTGGGACAACCGCGCCGAGCTGTCGCCGAAGGCCGCGCCGGCCGAAGTGCGCGAAGCCGTCGCCCACGCGATCGAGCAACTCGATAAGGGCGCGCTGCGCGTCGCCGAAAAGAAGGACGGCGACTGGGTCGTCAACCAGTGGCTGAAGAAGGCCGTGCTGCTGTCGTTCCGTCTGGAAGACAACGCGCCGATGCCGGCCGGCGGCTACAGCCAGTTCTACGACAAGGTGCCGTCGAAGTTCGCCAACTACACCGCTGAAGACTTCGCCGCCGGCGGCTTCCGCGTGGTGCCGCCCGCGATCGCGCGCCGCGGCTCGTTCATCGCGAAGAATGTCGTGCTGATGCCGTCGTACACCAACATCGGCGCATACGTCGACGAAGGCACGATGGTCGACACGTGGGCCACCGTCGGCTCGTGCGCGCAGATCGGCAAGAACGTGCACCTGTCGGGCGGCGTCGGCATCGGCGGCGTGCTGGAGCCGCTGCAGGCGAACCCCGTCATCATCGAAGACAACTGCTTCATCGGCGCGCGCTCGGAAGTCGTCGAAGGCGTGATCGTCGAGGAAAACTCGGTGATCTCGATGGGCGTGTACCTCGGCCAGAGCACCAGGATTTACGACCGCGAAACCGGCGAAGTCACGTACGGCCGCATTCCGGCGGGCTCGGTCGTGGTAGCGGGCAACCTGCCGTCGAAGGACGGCACGCACAGCCTGTACTGCGCGGTCATCGTCAAGAAGGTCGACGCGAAAACGCGCGCGAAGGTCGGCCTGAACGAGTTGCTGCGGGGCGACTGATGGCGCGCGGCACCAAAACCGTCGTCTACGGCATTCCGAACTGCGACACCGTGAAGAAGGCCCGTGTGTGGCTCGAAGAGCACGGCGTCGAGTTCGAGTTTCACGACTTCAAGAAGGCCGGCGTGACCGAGCCGCTCGTGCAGGACTGGCTCAAGGACGTCAAGCTCGACGCGCTGCTGAACCGCCGCGGCACGACGTGGCGCGCGCTGTCCGACGACATGAAGGCGGCCGCTGAAACGCAGCCGGGCGCGATCGCACTGATGATCCACAAGCCGTCGGTGATCAAGCGGCCGGTGCTGGTCGTGAACGGGCGCGTGAAGTCGCTCGGTTTTTCCGCCGACGAGTACGCGGCGCTGTTTGCCTGAGCGCCAGACTCAGGCACAAGGCAGTGAGACGCGCGGCCTCGCGTTGCGTCGTTCAAAGGCTGTTGCCGGCTGCGGTGGCTCACCGCGAGCCGGCATTTTTTCATTTCAAAGTGGCTTGTACTGAATCCATGTCCGGCACCCTCGCCCTTACCGAACAACTGATCGCGCGCGCGTCCGTGACGCCCGACGACCAGCATTGCCAGCGTCTGCTGATCGAGCGCCTGGCCGCGCTCGGCTTCGAGCACGAGACGATCGAATCCAACGGCGTGACCAACCTGTGGGCCGTCAAGCGCGGCGTCGACGGCACCGCGGGCAAGCTGCTCGCGTTCGCCGGTCACACCGACGTGGTGCCGACCGGCCCGCTCGAACAATGGCGCTCGGCGCCGTTCGAGCCGACCCAGCGCGACGGCAAGCTGTACGGCCGCGGCGCGGCGGACATGAAGGCATCGATCGCCGGCTTCGTCGTCGCGAGCGAGGAGTTCGTCGCGGCCAACCCTCGGCACCGCGGCTCGATCGCGTTCCTGATCACGAGCGACGAGGAAGGTCCCGCCACCGACGGCACCGTCAAGGTCGTCGAAGCATTGCAGGAGCGCGGTGAGCGCATGGACTACTGCATCGTGGGCGAGCCGACCTCGAGCGAGCGGTTCGGCGACATGGTCAAGAACGGCCGGCGCGGGTCGATGTCGGGCAAGCTGGTCGTCAAGGGCGTGCAAGGCCATATCGCTTATCCGCATCTGGCGAAGAATCCGGTGCACCTGCTCGCGCCCGCGCTCGCCGAGCTCGTCGCCGAGCGCTGGGACGATGGCAACGAATATTTCCCGCCGACCACCTGGCAGGTGTCGAACATCCACAGCGGCGCCGGCGCGACCAACGTGATCCCCGGCCATGCGGACGTGATGTTCAACTTCCGCTTCTCGACCGCGAGCACCGTCGAAGGACTGCAAAAGCGCGTGCATGCGATTCTCGACAAACACGGCCTCGAATACGAACTGCATTGGACCGTGAGCGGCCTGCCGTTTCTCACCCCGCGCGGCGAGCTGTCGAGCGCGCTCGCACAAGCGATCAAGGACGAGACCGGCGTCGACACCGAGCTGTCGACCACCGGCGGCACGTCGGACGGCCGCTTCATCGCGCGCATCTGCAAGCAGGTGATCGAGTTCGGTCCGCTTAACGCGAGCATCCACAAGATCGACGAACATATCGAAGTCGCCCATATCGAGCCGCTGAAGAACGTGTATCGCCGCGTGCTCGAACAACTGATCGCATAACCAGGAACCTTGCGATGACGCTTCCTTTTTGCACCGTCCGCGACCTGCTGCGTTATGCAGTGTCGCGTTTTAGCGAGGCCAAGCTGTCTTTCGGCCACGGCTCGGCCAATGCCTACGACGAAGCCGCCTATCTGATCCTGCACACGCTGCACCTGCCGCTCGACCTGCTCGAGCCGTTTCTCGATGCGCGCCTGACCACGGCCGAAATCGAGGCGGTGCTGAACGTGATCGAGCGACGCGCGGCCGAACGCGTGCCGGCCGCGTACATCACGCAGGAAGCGTGGATGCACGGCTATCGCTTTTACGTCGACGAGCGCGTGATCGTGCCGCGCTCGTTCATCGGCGAGCTGCTGCAGGACGGCCTGCAGCCGTACGTCGAGGACCCCGAGCAGGTCGGCGCGGTGCTCGAGCTGTGCACCGGCTCCGGTTGTCTCGCGATCCTCGCCGCCCACGCGTTCCCGAACGCCGACGTCGACGCGGTCGATCTGTCCGCGCCCGCACTCGAAGTCGCGACGCGCAACGTGCTCGACTACCACCTCGACGACCGCATCGCGCTGTTCGAAGGCGATCTGTACGCGCCGCTCGCCGAGCGCCGCTATGACGTGATCATCAGCAACCCGCCGTACGTGAACGCGAAGTCGATGCAGGAGTTGCCGGCCGAATACAAGCACGAGCCGGAGATGGCACTCGCGGGTGGCGCGGACGGCATGGACATCGTGCGCCGGATCATTGCCGACGCGCGCAACTGGCTGACCGAAGACGGCGTGCTCGTCATCGAGATCGGCAACGAACGCGAGCACGTCGAAGCGGCGTTCGGCGGTCTGGACCTCGTGTGGCTGTCCACCAGCGCCGGCGACGACAACGTGTTCCTGATTCAGGCCAGCGACTTGCCGGTCTGAGTGCGGCGTGCTGTCCGTTTGATCGCGCGACGTGCGCGGCGCCGCTTGCAGCGGATTTCGCAAGTGACGCCCGCGCCGCGCGCCGCAGCACACACGGTTTCTTCGTACGAGTTTTTGCGCTATTTTTTAGCGCGGGTTTTTAGCCCGTTTTTGGCGCTTTCCCAGGCGCCGCAGCCGCAGTCTGAATTCGTTGCCCGACGCGTTCGCCGCAGACCACGAAGCGAGCCCGTGCCCGCCTCCGTTTCCTGAATCACGGCGCTTCGCCAACTGTTCGCGAGCTTATGACATTCGACCTGCTTCACGTCGGCCCGCTGGTTCTCCTTGCCCACATTCTCGGCATCATCGCGGCTGCTCACGCGATCCTCCATACCCGCACCTCGCAAGGGGCGATCGCGTGGGCCGTGTCGCTCGTCGCGATGCCTTATCTGACGCTCGTGCCCTACCTGTTCCTTGGCCGCAGCAAGTTCGCCGGCTACGCGGACGCGCGCCGCGTCGAGAACGAGCTGCTGCGCACACGCGCGCATCCGCAGGTGTGGGACACGCACGCGTCGTCGGCCGGGCTGCCGACGCAGCAGCTCGGCTCGCGGCTCGTGCAGTCGCTGACGCGCCTCGGCGGCATGCCGTTCCTGCCCGGCAATACCGTGCGCACACTGATCAACGGCACGGCGACTTTCGAGGCGATCTTCGACGCGATCCAGAACGCGCGCCGCTATGTAATCGTGCAGTTCTTCATCGTGCGCGCCGACGCGCTCGGCGACATGCTGAAAGACGCGCTGATCGCGAAAGCGCAACAAGGCGTGCGCGTGTACTTTCTGTATGACAGCATCGGCAGCTTCGATCTGCCGCACCGCTACGTCGCGGCACTGCGCGCGGCCGGCATCGAGATGCAGCCGTTCGCGACGAACCGCCGCTTCGTCAACCGTCTGCAACTGAACTTCCGCAATCACCGCAAGATCGTGGCGGTCGACGGCGAGCGCGCGTTTGTTGGCGGTCACAACGTAGGCGTCGAATATCTGGGCGCGAAGCCGCCGCTGTCGCCGTGGCGCGATACGCACATCGAGGTGCGCGGCCCGGTGGTCGCCAGCATCCAGTTCGTTTTTATCGAGGACTGGTACTGGGCCACGCAGCAGTTGCCCGAGTTCGACCTGCCGGCCGCCGAATCAGCCGTCCCATCCGTCGAACAGCACGACGCCCGCGACACCATCGAACGCCCAGCGAACAACATGCACTGCATCGTGCTGCCGAGCGGCCCGGCCGACAAACAGGAGACCTGCTCGCTGTTTTTCGTCGAAGCGATCAACGCGGCGCGCGAACGGATCTGGATCACGACGCCCTACCTCGTGCCCGACGAGGCGGTGTTCGCCGCGCTGCGGCTCGCGGCGCTGCGCGGCGTCGACGTGCGCATCCTGATTCCGAGCCGGCGCGATCACCGCGTGGTGTTCGAGGCGTCGAAGCTATACGCATACGACTCGCTGCGCGCAGGCATTCGCATCTTCCGCTATCAGCCGGGTTTCCTGCACCAGAAGGTAGTGCTGATCGACAGCAGCGCGGCCGCGATCGGCAGCGCCAATCTCGACAACCGTTCGTTCCGTCTGAACTTCGAGATCATGGTGCTGACCGTCGACCGCGGCTTCGCGCTCGAAGTCGAAACGATGCTGCTCGACGACTTCGCCGAGTCGCGTGAAATCGATCGCGACGAGTACCGCAAGGCGAACGCGCTGCGACGCATGCTGATGCACGTCGCGCGGCTCTTTTCGCCGATCCTGTAAAAGCGCTCCTGTTACAGCAGCGCTTCGATATCCTCGGTGATCGCCTCGGGCTTCGTCAGCGGCGCATAGCGCTTGACCACGTTGCCGTCGCGGCCAATCAGAAACTTCGTGAAATTCCACTTGATCGCCTCGAGGCCGAGCAGCCCCGGCGCTTCGATCGTCAGGTAACGGAACAGCGGGTGCGCGTTCGGGCCGTTCACGTCGATCTTGTCGAACATCGGGAACGTCACGCCGTAGTTCTTCTCGCAGAAGCTGCCGATCTGCGCGGCGTCGCCCGGCTCCTGCTTGCCGAACTGGTTGCACGGAAAGCCGAGCACCGCGAGCCCGCGCGCCGCATAGGCGTCGTACAGCTTCTGCAAGCCCGCGTACTGCGGCGTGAACCCGCATTCGCTCGCGGTATTGACGATCAGCATCACCTTGCCTTGGTACTTCGCGAGACTCGCTTCCTCGCCGCCGAGCGTGCGTGCCGAAAACGAATAGATCGATGTCATGTGCCCTCCCGTGAAAGCCGTCAGTCTATGCCAAAAGCGCTGCCGATACAGTCAGCCGAATGGCCGATGGCGGCTGCGCTCGATGTGACAGCCGCGCGCCCGGCAACCCGCCGGGCAGTCTAAAATAGCGGTTTTCTTCAGCCGGCCACGTCGTGATCCGCTTCAATCAGTTCAGCCTCGCGCGCGGCACCAAGCCGCTTTTCGACAACACCACGTTCACGTTGAACCCCGGTGAAAAAGCCGGCCTCGTCGGGGCGAACGGCGCGGGCAAGTCGACGCTGTTCGCCGTGCTGCGCGGCGAGCTGCATGCGGACGGCGGCGATTTCTCGATCCCGCCGACCTGGCGCATCGCCCACGTCGCGCAGGAAACCCCCGCCGTCGACAAAACCGCCCTCGCCTACACGCTCGACGGCGACGCCGCGCTGCGCGACATCGAGGCGCGCATCGCTTCGGCCTCCGCGGCGCACGACGGCGCGGCCGAAGCCGAAGCGCACGCCGCGTTCGCCGACGCCGACGGCTACACCGCGCCGGCTCGCGCCGAAGCGTTGCTGCTCGGCCTCGGCTTCACGCTCGACCAGACCCGTGAGCCGGTCACGAGCTTCTCGGGCGGCTGGCGCATGCGGCTGAATCTCGCGCAGGCGCTGATGTGCCGCTCCGACCTGCTGCTGCTCGACGAACCGACCAACCACCTCGACCTCGACGCGATCGTCTGGCTCGAAGACTGGCTCAATCGCTATGCCGGCACGCTGATCGTGATCTCGCACGACCGCGAGTTTCTCGATTCCGTCTGCAATGTCACGCTGCATCTCGAGAACCAGCAGATCAAGCGCTACGGCGGCAACTACTCGCAATTCGAAGTGCTGCGCGCGCAGCAGATCGCGCTGCAACAGAGCGCGTACGAAAAGCAGCAGCGCACGGTCGCGCATCTGCAGAGCTACATCAACCGCTTCAAGGCGCAGGCCACCAAGGCGCGTCAGGCGCAAAGCCGGGTGAAGGCGCTCGAGAAGATGGAGCTGATCGCGCCCGCGCACGTCGCGTCGCCGTTCACGTTCGAGTTCCGTACGCCCGACTCCGCGCCGAATCCGATGATGGTGATGGAAGACGTGCGCTGTGGCTATCACGCCGAAGACGGCAGCGAGATTCCGATCGTCGAGCGCGTGATGCTGTCGATCCAGAACGGTCAGCGCATCGGCCTGCTCGGTGCGAACGGCCAAGGCAAGTCGACGCTGATCAAGACGCTCGCGGGCACGCTCGAACCGCTCTCCGGCCACGTGCGCGAAGGCAAGGGTTTGCGCATCGGCTACTTCGCGCAGCATCAGCTCGAAACGCTGCGCCCGGACGACACGCCGTTGCAGCACCTCGCGCGCCTCGCACCCGACACCCGCGAGCAGGAACTGCGCGACTTCCTCGGCAGCTTCAACTTTTCCGGCGACATGGCGACCGCGAAGATCGCGCCGTTCTCGGGCGGCGAGAAGGCACGCCTCGCGCTTGCGCTGATCATCTGGCAGAAGCCGAACCTGCTGCTGCTCGACGAGCCGACCAACCACCTCGATCTCGAAACGCGCCACGCGCTGACGATGGCGCTCGCGCAATTCGAAGGCACGCTGATTCTGGTGTCGCACGACCGCCATCTGCTGCGCGCGACGACCGATCAGTTCATGCTGGTCGCGAAGCATCGTCTGCAGGAATTCGACGGCGATCTCGACGACTATCGCGACTGGCTGCTGCAGCATGCGGCCGAGCAGCGCGCGGCGTTGAAGGCGAATGCTTCCGGTGCGTCGGACGCGGCGTCCAGCGGCGCGGCAAATGGCGACGGCAACGTCAATCGCAAGGAGCAGCGCCGCCTCGAAGCGGAAACGCGGCAGAAGCTCGCGCATCTGAAGAAGCCGCTGCAAAGCCGTATCGCGAAGATCGAAAAGGAAATGGACGCGCTCAACGCGGAGAAGACGACGCTCGATGCGTTCGTCGTCGATCCCGCAAGTTACGAGCCGGAACAGAAGAGCAAACTGACGGAGGCGATCCGCCGTCAGGCAGACGTGAACGCGCGCCTCGATACGCTCGAAGCCGAATGGCTCGAGACGCACGAGGAACTCGAACAGATCGGCTAGCGGCACGCAACGGCCGGGCCGCGCCGGCATCCACGGGAGCTTGGCTTTGTCACTCGCGAACTCGTCGTCCGCGTCATCGGTGTCTGGACCCGCAGCTGCAACGGCAACCGAGGTGCCGCCACCGTTGCAAGGACTCCGCGTGCTCGACCTCACGCGCCTCTTGCCGGGGCCGGCGGCCGCGCTGCGTCTCGCCGAGCTCGGCGCCGATGTGCTGAAGATCGAGGCGCCCGGCGCGGGCGACCCGACCCGCACGATGATGCAATCGTCGAGCGATCGTGTCGCGGGCCGGCCCGGTGCGTTCTACCGGATGGTCAATCGCGGCAAGCGCGAGACGCGCCTCGACCTCAAATCGGAAGCGGGACGCAACGTGCTGCGCGCGCTCGCGGCCGAGGCGGACGTGCTGATCGAGAGCTTCCGGCCCGGCGTGATGGAGCGACTCGGCCTGGGTTACGCGACGCTCAGCGCAGCCAATCCGCGGCTCGTCTATTGCGCGATCAGCGGATATGGCGCAAGCGGTCCATTCGCGGACCATGCCGGTCACGACCTGAACTACATCGGCTATGCGGGCGTGCTCGATCAACTGGCAAGCCGCGACGGTGCGCCGATCCTGCCGAACTTCCAGATCGCCGATCTGCTCGGTGGCGCCTTGAGCGCGGTCACGCAGATTCTCGCCGCGCTCTGGCATGTCGCGCGAGGCGGCGCGGGCCGCTTCGTCGATGTATCGATGACACACACGAGCTATGCGCACAACTTCGTCGCGCAGGTCTCGCTGCTCAACGAAGGGGCGGCGCCCGCCGCGGGCAGTGGTCTGTTGAATGGCGGCGTGCCCTGCTACAACCTTTACCGCACGAGCGATGAGCGCTGGCTCGCGGTCGGCGCGCTCGAATTGAAGTTCTGGGAAACGCTGTGCATGGCGCTCGACCGGCCCGAATGGGCGACGCGTCACTGGAGCCTGGGGCAGGCGATCGGCGGTCCCGATGCCTTGGCGCTCATCCGGGAACTCGCTGAGGTGATCGCGACGCGCACGCTCGGCGAATGGGTGGAATCGTTGGAATCGCTCGATTGCTGCGTGTCGCCGGTGCTCACGCCCGCTGAAGCGGCGCAGCATCCGCTGTTCAATCCGCACGCGTATGCGGCGGTGGCCGCGAGCGCCGCCGACTCAGACGACGACGGGGCCTGAACCGCCACCGTCAACGCCGCGTCGCCGTCTGTCGCGGCAACGTTTGACGCGGCGATTTCTCGTCGTCGTACAGCAAGTGCTTGCGACCTTCCACATGGCGGCTGATCGTGGCGCGCACTTCGGCGGCTGTCACGTCTTCGGCCACCACCCGCCGCGAGATCTGCCCGGCGGTGTCGATCCACTCGACGATTCGGCAAGCGCCGCCCCAAGGCTGATGAATCGGTGCGGAGACGCGGCAGCCGCGCACCTGGATGTGCTGGTCGGCAGCGGTTTCATGTGACTGTTTCAAGGCGCGATCCTTTTTCGAGCATCAGAAGGGATGCATATCGTTACAGCTTAGGAAATAGGTATGGCGGCCAGGTTACAGCCAATATGGCGATATTTACAGGGCATTACGGGACCGCAAGCGCACAAAGTGCCGGCGAGCCGTCCCGGCTCCGTCTATTCGAGCGAGCGGACGCGGTCGATGGCCTGTTCGATCCGTTCGACCGCAACGACCTGTAAGCCTTCGATCGGCTGTTTCGGTGCATTGGCCTTCGGAATCACCGCCACCGAGAAGCCGAGCTTGGCCGCTTCCTTCAGGCGTTCCTGACCGCGCGGCGATGGCCGGATTTCGCCGGCGAGGCCGACTTCGCCGAACACGACGAGCCCTTTCGGCAGCGGCTTGTTGCGCATCGACGAATGAATCGCGAGCAGTACCGAGAGGTCTGCGGCGGGCTCGGAGATCTTCACGCCGCCCACCGCGTTGAGGAACACGTCCTGATCGAAACAGGCGATGCCCGCGTGCCGATGCAGCACCGCGAGCAGCATCGCGAGCCGGTTCTGTTCGAGGCCGACCGCGAGGCGGCGCGGATTCGGCGCGTTGGCCGAATCGACGAGCGCCTGCACTTCGACGAGCAACGGCCGCGTGCCCTCCTGCGTGACGAGCACGCACGAACCCGGCACCGACTGCTCGTGCTGCGACAAAAACAATGCCGACGGATTCGCGACGCCGCGCAAACCACGCTCGGTCATCGCGAACACGCCGAGCTCGTTGACCGCGCCGAAGCGGTTCTTGATCGCGCGCACGAGACGGTACGACGAGTGCGTATCCCCCTCGAAATACAGCACCGTATCGACGATATGTTCGAGCACGCGCGGCCCCGCAAGCGCGCCCTCTTTCGTCACGTGCCCGACCATGATGATCGTGGTGCCCGACTGCTTGGCGATGCGCGTGAGTTGCGCGGCGCACTCGCGTACTTGCGCAACCGAGCCCGGTGCCGATGTCAAAGCATCCGAATAGACGGTCTGGATCGAATCGATCACGGCGACTTCGGGCCGTTGCTCGGTGATCGTCGCCTGAATTTTCTCGAGCTGAATTTCCGCGAGCAATTGCAGTTCGCTCGCCTTCGAGCCGGGTTCGAGCAGCGCGAGCCGTTGCGCGCGCAACGCGATCTGCGCGCCCGATTCTTCGCCGCTGATATAGAGCGCGCGCTTGTCCGCGGCGATTTCCGCGAGCGACTGCAACAGTAGCGTCGATTTACCGATGCCCGGATCGCCGCCGATCAACACCACGCCGCCCGGCACGAGGCCGCCGCCGAGCACGCGGTCGAATTCGCTGACGCCGGTGGAAAAGCGTGGCACGTCCGACGCGTCGATGTCGGCGAGGCGCCGCACTGGTGTGCTCTTCGCAAGCGACTGGAAACGGTGACCGGACGGCGCCTCGGCGACCGATTCGACGAGCGTGTTCCACGCCTGGCAGGACGGGCATTGACCGGACCACTTCGGCGACTGTCCGCCGCATTCGCCGCAGATGTACAACGTCTTCGCTTTCGCCACGCGTTACTCCGCCCGAACCGGCACACGCGGCGCGACCGCGCACATCAGCTCGTAGCCGATCGTGCCGCAGGCCTGCGCGACGTCGTCGATGGGCAGCGCGGTACCCCACAGTTCCACGCGCGAGCCGACGTTGGCGGTCGGCACCGGGGTCAGGTCGACGGTCAGCATGTCCATCGACACACGTCCAACGATTCGCGTGCGCACGCCATCGACGATCACCGGCGTGCCTTCGGGCGCGACGCGCGGATAGCCATCCGCGTAACCGCACGCGACCACGCCGATGCGCATCGGCCCGCGCGCGGTGAACGTCGACCCATAGCCGACCGAACTGCCTTCGCGGAGCGTTTGCACGGCGATCAGTTCCGACGCGAGCGTCATCGCGGGCTGCAGGCCGGTGCCGTCGATCGCGGCCGTCACGCCGGACGGCGACGCGCCGTACAGGATGATGCCGGGACGCACCCAGTCGAAATGCGCTTCTGGATGCCACAGCGTCGCGGCCGAATTCGACAGGCTGCGCGCACCGGCGATGCCCTGCGCGCCGCGCTCGAACGCCTCCATCTGATGAGCAATGCCGCGCTTGCCATCGGCATCGGAAAAATGCGTCATCAACGTGATCTGGCCGACCCCTGGGCAGGCGCGCGCGCGCTCCCATGCGGCACGGAATTTTTCGACCGTATAGCCGAGCCGGTTCATGCCGGTGTTCATCTTCAACTGGATATTGACCGGTTTCGACAGGCGCGCCATTTCGAGCATGCGCAGCTGCTCGTCAGAATGCAGCGCCGTGGTCAAGCTGTAGCGGTCGATTACGTCGATGTCGGTCGGCCGAAAAAAGCCTTCCAGCAGAAGAATTGGGCCTGCCCAGCCCAATTCACGCAACTTCACCGCTTCTTCGAGGTCCAGCAACCCAAAGCCGTCCGTCGCGCGCAATCCGGGAAACACGCGCGCGAGGCCATGCCCGTAGGCATTAGCCTTGACGACAGCCCAGATTTTCGATTTCGGCGCATAGCGCCGCGCGACAGCGAGGTTATTGGCGAGAGCAGCGGTATGAATCGTGGCGGAAAGGGGGCGCGGCATGGGATTTTTTCGAAAAGACACTTGCGAATCAGCGGCTTACAAGGCGTTTTCAGCGCTCTGCGGCCCGCTGGGCGGTGCGATCAAGGATTCTGCTAGTCTGAATGCATCTATTTTCATGATATAAAGCCGTGCGCACAACCCATTTCGATCGGCATAAGCCCGGACGCATAACAAACGGCCGGGGCGGACGGACCGCAGCGAGGACAGCATCGCATCAGATGAAAAAAGGCTTTTACACCATCATGGCCGCGCAGTTTTTTTCGTCGCTGGCCGACAATGCGCTTCTGATCGCCGCTATCGCACTGCTGAAAGATCTTCACGCTCCGAACTGGATGACGCCGCTGCTCAAGCTGTTTTTTGTGCTGTCGTACGTCGTCCTTGCCGCCTTCGTCGGCGCATTCGCCGACTCCCGTCCGAAAGGACGCGTGATGTTCATCACCAATACGATCAAGGTGGTCGGCTGCATCACGATGCTGGTCGGCGCACATCCGCTGATTGCGTACGGCATCGTCGGTTTCGGCGCGGCGGCCTACTCGCCCGCCAAATACGGCATTCTCACCGAACTGTTGCCGCCTGACCGGCTGGTCGCCGCGAACGGCTGGATCGAAGGCACCACGGTCGGCTCGATCATTCTCGGCACGGTCCTCGGCGGCGCGCTGATCAGCCCGCACATCGCCGCGCCGATTCTCAAATGGCACGTCCCCACCGTGAACACGCCTGCGGAAGCCGCGATGCTCGTGATCATGGGCATTTACGTGGTCGCCGCGCTATTCAATCTGCGCATTCCCGACACCGGCGCGCGCTATCCGCGCCAGGAACACGGTCCGATCCGTCTGATCACCGATTTCGCCGATTGCTTTCTCGTGCTGTGGCGTGACAAGCTCGGACAGATTTCGCTCGCCGTGACGACGCTGTTCTGGGGCGCGGGCGCGACGCTGCAATTCATCGTGCTGAAATGGGCCGAGGTGTCGTTGGGCATGTCGCTGTCAGAGGCAGCGATCCTGCAGGCGGTGGTCGCGGTGGGCGTCGCGGGCGGCGCGATTTTTGCGGCTTCGCGTGTGCCGTTGAAGAAGTCGCTGTCGGTCTTGCCGGTCGGCATCATGATGGGTATCTCCGTGATGCTGATGGCGTTCTACACGCGCGATCTGTTTCCCCCGCACTGGGGCATTTATTTCGGCCGCATGCACGTGTCGGGCTATCTGATCTTCGCGTACATCTTCCTGATGTTCGTGGGCGGCCTGTCGGGCTTTTTCGTCGTGCCGATGAATGCGCTGCTGCAGCATCGCGGGCACGTGCTGCTGTCGGCAGGCCATTCGATCGCCGTGCAGAACTTCAACGAGAATCTGTCCGTGCTCGTGATGCTGTGCCTGTACGCGGTGCTCGTGTGGCTCGACGTGCCGGTTACCGTCGTGATCGTGCTGTTCGGCACCTTCGTGTGCGTGATGATGTGGCTCGTGATGCGGCGCCACCAGGCGAACCAGCGCGCGTTCGATTCGGTCGCGCTGATCGGCGAAGCCAAGCACTGATCGACCGCGCCGGGCCGGCCGCGACACGCACGAGCGCGCCCTTCTTCTTCCTCGCTCGACCATGACTCAAACGATTCCCAATGTGCTGACGATCGCCGGTTCCGATTCCGGCGGCGGCGCCGGCATCCAGGCCGATCTGAAGGCCTTCTCCGCGCTCGGCGCCTATGGCGCGAGCGTGATCACCGCGCTGACCGCGCAGAACACGCGCAGCGTGACCGCGATCCACGCGCCGGACCCGGGGTTCATCACCGCGCAGCTCGACGCGGTGTTCGACGACATCCGCATCGACGCGGTGAAGATCGGCATGCTCGCGAACGCGCCGATCGCGCGCGCGGTCGCCGACGCGCTGCGCCGTCACCGGCCCAAACACATCGTGCTCGACACGGTGATGATCTCGAAGAGCAATCACGCGCTATTGCTGCCGGATGCGGTCGCGGTGGTACGCGACGAACTTCTGCCGCTCGCCGATCTGCTGACGCCGAATTTGCCGGAAGCGGCCGCGCTGCTCGGCACGCAGCCCGCCACCGGCGAAGCCGGCATGGTCGAGCAAGGCGAAGCGCTGCGTGGGCTCGGCGCGCGCGCGGTGCTGATGAAGGGCGGCCATCTGAGCGCGACCGATAGCCCCGACTGGCTCGTGCAGGAAAGCGGCACGTTGCGTCTCGGCGGTCCGCGCGTGCCGGTGAAGAACACGCATGGAACTGGCTGCACGTTGTCGTCGGCGATCGCGGCGTTGATTCCGCAGCGCGACGATCTCGCTAGCGCCGTGGCCGATGCGAAGGTTTATCTAACCGGTGCGCTGCAGGCGAGCGAGCGGCTCGACGTCGGCCACGGCGTGGGGCCGGTGCATCACTTTCATCGCTGGTGGTGAGCGACGCTATTGCTTCGCGTAACGCCGCGCGTGCTCGGGCCAGTCGTCGGGCACGATAAAGCCGCGCGAGCGCTCGAGCAGACGTCCCGTGTTGTCTTCGATGAATCCGGCAACCATCGTCGGGCCGTATTGCGGTGAGATTCGAGCGGCGAGCGCGGTTGCGTCGACATAGCTCGAGTCGTCCGCGCCGGCTCGCATTCGATACTGCGGCGCGAGCCATTCGAGCCGCGGCAACAGCCGCCACTTGTGCCTGTGCGCGCACTCGAAAGCCGGCCAGTCGCGATGCGTAACCCACCAGCCGCGGCCATGCGCGGGATCGAGTTCGGCAGGATCGGCGGACGTGGCGCCATGCCGGTAAAACAGCCAGCCTTTGACGAACATCTGCGGCGTCCACGCGCCCGTATAGCCCGTCGATGCAAATTCGTCGCGTGCGCTGAGCGGCAACTGATGATCGAGAAGATGCGCGAGCTTCAGATCGAAGCGGTCCTTCAGATTGGGGCCGACATAATCGGCGAGACCCGCCGCCTCTGCCCCATTCGGATCGCCCGCATGCAGATAGCACTTCACCGCGAGTTCCCAATGCAGTCGCGCGCCCTCGCGTGTGCGCACGAGGAAATCGCATTCACCGAGCGTGCCGCCCGCGTGCCGTAGCGGCACACCCGCTGCGATAAGTTGCGTGCCCGGCCCATGACGAAGGAAAAAGCCCAGCAGGCGTTCGGCGTAGCGGCCAAGACGCGTGATGCGCGTTGCCGCGAGATCCTGATGCAGAGGTTCCGGAGTGGCATCGAGCGCGTGCAGCCAGTCGAGCGTGGCCTGCAATTCCTGCGGTGTGTCGAATGGATCGGCGAGCGCGCCCGCGGGAGGCTGAGGGCGTAACAGATCGGGACTCAGCAGCAGCCAGGCGAGATCGCGGACGGCGGGATCGCGCAGCGCATCGACTGAAGCATCGTCACGCAAACCCAGCAACGTATCGAGAAGCGCCGCGCGGCTGACAGACGCGGCGGGCATGCGCGCCGCCGGTCCCTCGGGGATCGTCACTTTGATTCGTTCGACGGCGCGCCGCCGTTCGCGAGCCACGTGGCGCGCGCAAGGCACAGGTCCGTCCATGCCTTGGCCTTGTCGGGCAGGCTACGCAGCAGATAGGCCGGATGATAGGTGACGACCACCGGTACACCCTCGTACGCATGCACGCGGCCGCGCAACGACGAAATGCTCGCCTCGGTCTTCAGCAGACTTTGCGCGGCGAACCGGCCGAGCGCGACGATCAGCTTCGGCTTCACGAGCGACACCTGGCGTTGCAGATAAGGTTCACAACGCGCGACCTCATCTGGCTGCGGATTGCGGTTGCCAGGCGGCCGGCACTTGATCACGTTCGCGATATAGACGTTGGTGCCGCGCGCGAGCGCGAGCGAATGCAGCATGTTGTCGAGCAGTTTGCCGGCCTGGCCGACGAACGGTTCGCCTTGACGGTCCTCGTTCTCGCCGGGCGCTTCACCGATCAGCATCCAGTCGGCCTCGCGATTGCCGACGCCGAACACCGTGTTCGTGCGCTTCTCGCACAGCCGGCAGGCCTCGCATCCGGCGACGCGCTCGGCGAGCGCGTCCCAATCGAGCGTGTGGATAGCCGGCAGAGCGGGCGCGTCGCGGCGTGCTTCGGCGGGTGCGGGGGCCGATGCGGTTGGATCGTCGAACCACGCGAAGTCGTCGTCGGGTGGGGCGTCGAAAGTCGGCGGGACTGAAAAGTCGGGTTGCGGTTGCGATGGCTCGTGGCGTGCGGCGGTTTCGTCGAAGCGCGGTGCGGATTCACGCGTCGCTTGCTGCGGCTGCGCGTCGGCGGATGCGCGCAGCGGTTCGTGCGCGATCTGCGGCGCCGGTTCCGCGCGACGCTCGTCGTTTGCGTGTTCCCGCAGCGACTGCGACGCATCACCCTGCCCGGCCTCCGCCTCCCGCGCGGTGAGTCCGCGACGCACCCACAACGGCGCGAGTCCAAATTCTTCGAGCACCGATTCATGCAGCGCCATCTTCGCCCTCCGTGCCAAACGACAGACGCATCACGATCGCGTCCTCCCGGGCGCGATGCCGCGCCGGATAATAATTTTTGCGCCGGCCGATCGATGCGAAGCCAAAGCGCTCGTATAAACGGATCGCCCGATGATTCGACGGCCGCACTTCGAGCAGCAGCCCCTCGAGCTTCTCCGCGTGCGTGATGCGCACCGCCTCGCGCAGCAGCGCGAGGCCCGCGCCGGCGCCTTGCGCTTGCGGTGCGACGCAAAGATTCAGCAGATGCATTTCATCGACGACCGGCATCAGCACGCAATAGCCGATCAAAGTGCCCGTCACGTGACGCAGACAGACGCCGAAATAGCCGTTGCGCAGCGAGTCGCCGAAGTTGCCGCGACTCCACGGAAACTCATACGCCAGCTTCTCGATCGCGGCGACTTCGTCCAGGTCGCTTTCGGTCATCGGCGACATGTAGCGGTCCGTGAGCAACACGCCGCTCATGGGCGCGCCTCGTCGTGGGACGGCTGGCCAGCCGCGCCGTTGGGCGCACTCTGTGCGGACTGCCCGGCGCTATGAGCCGCTTTGGCTGATTTCGCCGCTTTGTCGGCCATGCGCTCGGCGGTCGTCTGCGCGACCTTGTCGCGGACGTACTCGGGCGCGGCCTGATCGGCTGGTACCGTGCGACCCGTATGAAACGCGCGCAGCGCCGCGTACGCGAGCGGCAACGCATGCGGCAACGCCTCGCCATCGACGCTTCGCGCGGCCGCGACCACCGGCAACCGCTCGCCGAACGCGGCGGCCGCGTTGCCGGCGAGTGTGAACGGTACGTCGGGCAACACGATCCGCTCGGGCGCATCGAGCGACGCCGTCTGAACGGTGCGCCATTCGTGTTGCGCGTCGTCCCACGCATAGTCGGCCCAGTAGATTTCGTCCATGCGCGCGTCGAGCGCGGCGAGCACGCGCGTCGTCGACGGATCGCGCAGGCGGGCGCTCTCCGCGCACGCGAGCAGCGTGCCGATCGGTACGACGGGCAGGTTCAGGCCGAACGCGAGGCCTTGGGCGACACCGGTCGCCGTACGCAGTCCGGTGAACGAACCCGGACCCGAGCCGAACGCGATCGCGTCGCAGTCCGCCAACGTGAGGCCGGCTTCGTCGAACAGTTCGCGGATCGCCGGCAGCAGGCGGGTACTGGACACCGCGCCGGTTTGTTCGTGACGAACCCAGACGCGCGGTTCGGCGTTGGGCTGACCGGCGGCATCGACGGACGCGGACACGAGCGCCGCCGAACAGAATTCGGTCGAAGTATCGATTGCAAGGAGCACTGTTTGAGTCATGGACCGTATTGTAATCGGCGCGGTGCGCGTGAATGGTGGTTTGCGCGACCACGCTGCCCCCCTTCGCGGCAGCCCGGTTTGGAATAAGCCCTCGGCCCCGCGACGGCGGTCAATTGTTATGATTTTCAGCCGATCTCATCTACCCCGCCACGCGGGCCAAACCACCATGACCGATATCAACTCCCGGTTCGAACAAGCCCAGCAGGACGTGAAGCAGTTGCCCGAGCGTCCGGGCAATCTGACGCTGCTGCGTCTGTATGCGCTCTTCAAGCAGGCGAGCGAAGGCGACGTGCACGGCGACAAGCCGGGCTTCACCGACATCGTTGGCAAATACAAGTATGAAGCTTGGGCGGCGCTCAAGGGCACCGCGCAGGACGCTGCCAAGCAGCAATACGTCGAACTCGTCGAATCGCTGAAGAGCGGCGCCGCGGCCTGAGTCTCCGGCGCGCCAATCTCACTTCCCTACTGCATTCCGGCGCTTTTTTCTGTCGGAATTGCCTGAATGGTGGCGCAGTGCAGCAAAGGTCGCTATAATGCCGCCTGCGCTTCACTGCTTCGCCCGTTTTTTCCAACGGTCCTCGCGGCGCAGCGTCCCATAGCGTTTGCTCCAATCCAGTTTAGAACCTGTCCCCTTCTGCCTAGCCCACTACGGGCTCAAGTCCCAGGCTGGCGACTCGCCATGTTGGCATGTCGCATCCGATACAGCTTCTAACGAAAAACTCGCCTTCATTGTCGCGAGTTGCCCCCGTTTTTCGATTTGCTCGCTGCTTTTTTGCTCGCTGAATCCGACGACTTGGGTATGCCGATTGGCGTTGACGTTTTTCATCCGATGAACCACCCAGGATCGTTTTCAAGGATTCACATGACTTTGAGCAACACACCCAGCAGCCCGTTGAACGCCATCGCCGACGAAGCACTTGGTCTCGCGCCCGCCACTCCCGCAGCCGTCGCACAAGCTGACGCCAAGCCGAGCTTCGCGTCGCTCGGCCTGTCCGCGGAAGTCGTCTCCGCGCTGACCGCCGCTGGCTACGAGCACCCCACCCCGGTGCAGCAACGCGCTGTGCCGGCTGGTATCGCCGGCCGCGATCTGCTGGTTTCGAGCCCGACCGGTTCGGGCAAGACCGCCGCCTTCATGCTGCCCGCCATCGAGCGTTTCGCGCAGCTGCAAAAGGCCCAAGCGAGCCAGCCGCGCGAACCGCGCCCGGCCGACGGTGGCCGCGGCCGCCGTCCGCAGCCTGTCGCACGTCCGACCATGCTGGTGCTGACGCCGACCCGCGAACTCGCGATGCAGGTCACGACCGCCGCCGCGACGTACGGCAAGCACCTCAAGCGCCTGCGCACCGTCAGCATTCTCGGCGGCGTCGCTTACGGCCAGCAGCTGATGCTGCTCGCGAAGAACCCTGAAATCCTCGTTGCGACGCCGGGCCGTCTGATCGACCACCTCGAGCGCGGCCGCATCGATCTGTCGCAACTGCAGATCCTCGTGCTCGACGAAGCCGACCGCATGCTCGACATGGGCTTCATCGACGACATCGACACGATCGTCGCCGAGACGCCGGCTACGCGTCAGACCATGCTGTTCTCGGCCACGCTCGACGGCAAGATCGGCTCGCTGACCGGCCGTCTGTTGAAGGACCCGGAGCGTATCGAGATCGTCCAGCGCATGGAGCAGCGCACCAACATCGCGCAAACCGTCCACTACGTCGACGACCGCGATCACAAGGACCGTCTGCTCGACCATCTGCTGCGCGACTCCGGCCTCGACCAGGCCATCGTCTTCACGGCAACCAAGATGGACGCCGACCAGCTGGCAGGCCGTCTGGCCGACGCCGGTTTCGAATCGGCCGCGCTGCACGGCGATCTGCCGCAAGGCGCGCGTAACCGCACGATCCGCGCGCTGCGCGAGCGCCGCGTGCGCGTGCTGGTTGCAACCGACGTCGCCGCTCGCGGTATCGACATCCCGGGCATCACGCACGTGTTCAACTACGACCTGCCGAAGTTCGCCGAAGACTACGTGCACCGTATCGGCCGTACCGGCCGCGCGGGCCGCTCGGGTATCGCGGTGAGCCTCGTGCATCACGCCGAACAGGGCGCGTTGAAGCGCATCGAGCGCTTCGTGCGCACGCCGCTGCCGGTCAACGTCGTCGAAGGCTTCGAGCCGCGCAAGGCGCCGCCTTCGGGCAACGGCCGTCCTGGATTCGGTGGCCGCGGTCGTCCGGGCGGTAACGGCCGCCGCTTCGGCAGCGGCTCGGGCAAGCCGGGCGGCTACGGTGGCTCGCGCAACGGCAACGGCAACAGCAACGGCGGCGGCTGGGGCAACAAGTCGGCCGGCGGTTCGCGTGACGGCTACGGCTCGCGCGAAAGCCACGGCGGTTCGCGTGACGGCTATGGTTCGCGCGACGGTTACGGTTCGCGCGACGGTTACGGCGCGCGCCGCAACGACGGTCCCCGTTCGGCACGTCGCGGCAGCTAATCGCTAGCCATCAGACCCACGGGCGGCTTCGCGCCGTCCGTGGCAACAGAAGAAACCGGCGCTCAGGCGCCGGTTTTTTTTCGCCTATCGGCTGCCCGCCCCAAATTTCACGATATAAAAAAATTTTTTGCGTCGTAAAAAATGATGCTGCAAAGCACAAGAACAGCGATTGCAGCAGGGAAAATATCGTTTCTCATCGCGAAACGCAGGATTTAACCTGTTGATTTCATGAAAAAATAAATATTGGAAAAACGCTTTGCGGCGTCTACTGTGCGTCCATCGATTTGCCTAGACTCTTATATAAGAGTTCACGAACCAGAACGCCTCTGCTGGCCCTACGCTTCGAGAAGACAGAGTCACCCATCCTCCATAACTGGCATCGAAGGAGCACATCATGACAATGACCCGCGAACAGCAAGTGCAGCAACTCAAGCAACAATGGGAAACGGACCCGCGTTGGAAGGGTGTCAAGCGCACCTACTCGGCCGAGGACGTGGTGCGTCTGCGCGGCTCGGTGCAACCCGAGCACACGCTCGCAAAGCGCGGCGCCGAAAAGCTGTGGGCCGCGGTGAACAGCGAGCCGTTCGTCAACTCGCTCGGCGCGCTCACCGGCAACCAGGCGATGCAGCAAGTGAAGGCCGGTCTGAAGGCAATCTATCTGTCAGGCTGGCAGGTCGCGGGCGATGCCAACGTCGCCGGTGAAATGTACCCGGACCAATCGCTGTATCCGGCCAACTCGGTGCCGCTCGTCGTCAAGCGCATCAACAACACCCTGACGCGCGCCGACCAGATCCAGTGGTCGGAAGGCAAGAACCCGGGCGATGAAGGCTACGTCGATTACTTCGCCCCGATCGTGGCCGACGCGGAAGCCGGTTTCGGCGGCGTGCTGAACGCGTTCGAACTGATGAAGGCGATGATCGAAGCGGGCGCGTCGGGCGTGCACTTCGAAGACCAGCTCGCCTCGGTCAAGAAGTGCGGCCACATGGGCGGCAAGGTGCTCGTGCCGACCCGCGAAGCCGTCGCGAAGCTGACCGCCGCGCGTCTGGCCGCCGACGTGTCGGGCGTGCCGACCGTGCTGCTCGCCCGCACCGACGCGGAAGCCGCCGACCTCGTGACCTCGGACATCGACGACAACGACCGCCCCTTCCTGACCGGTGAGCGCACCGTCGAGGGCTTCTATCGCACGAAGCCGGGCCTCGAACAGGCGATCTCGCGTGGCCTCGCGTACGCGCCTTACGCCGACATGATCTGGTGCGAAACCGGCAAGCCGGACCTCGAGTTCGCGAAGAAATTCGCCGACGCGATCCACAAGGAGTACCCGGACCAGCTGCTGTCGTACAACTGCTCGCCGTCGTTCAACTGGAAGAAGAACCTCGACGACGCGACGATCGCGAAGTTCCAGCGCGAGCTCGGCGCAATGGGCTACAAGTTCCAGTTCATCACGCTGGCCGGCTTCCACGCGCTGAACTACTCGATGTTCAACCTCGCGTACGGCTATGCGCGCAACCAGATGACCGCATTCGTCGAAATGCAGCAGGCGGAATTCGCGGCGGCCGAAAAGGGCTTCACCGCGGTCAAGCACCAGCGCGAAGTTGGCACCGGCTACTTCGACGCCGTCACGCAGACGGTCGAGCGCGAAGCATCGACGACCGCGCTGCATGGTTCGACGGAAAACGAGCAGTTCTTCGACAAGAAGGTCGCCTGAGACCAGCCGGTCGGGTCACGCAATCCCGTGGCCTGAACGCAGCAACGATTGGCAAATGTCGAGCGGCACCTTCAGAGTGCCGCCGACACAGGGGGGACCGCGCCGTACCGGATTGGCAGGAGCATTAGTGCGCATGCCAGCGGCCGGGGTCTGAGAGAAGCCAGCACGCGGCAAGCGTGCGGCGAACCTGAACGCGCCGGCTTCACCGCCGGTGCGTTTTTTTTGAAGGCCGCGGATGCCGGTACGCCGCCGGCGGCGGCGCAAAGCGATTCAGCGATAGACGATCACAGGAATTTTCGTATGCGTGAGCACGCGCTGCGTTTCACTGCCGATCAACAGGCTGCCGAGCCCACGCCGCCCATGCGACGCCATGAAGATCACGTCGCAGCCGCCCTGCTCGGCCGCTTCGATGATGCCGAGATACGGCGCCGGATGCACGCTCGTGCGGCTCTCGACGTGGACGCCGACGCGGTGGGCCGCATGCTCGACTTCGCGCAGATGCACGCGCGCTTCGCGCTCGCTGCGTTGCAGGAACTCGCCGGGTGGTTCGACCGCGACATCGGAGAACGGCGAGTACGGATATTGCGGCAGACATGCGTACGCGGTCACGCGGGCGCCCACGGCCTGCGCGAGATCGATCGCGCCCGCTATCGCCTTGCGTGAAAGATCTGAACCATCGGTCGGAACCAGGATGTGCCGGAACATGATGCCCTCCGTCGCCGGCTGCGCGCAGCACGGCGTCAGCGTCCAACAAAGCCCAGGGTGCAGGCTGCCCGGAACGATTGTAATGCGTATGAATGCGGGTAATTGCGTCCGTCTGGAGATTGGCGCGTCAGTCCCAGTAACCGGGTTCGCCGTACGTATGCTTGAGAAAGTCCAGAAACAGCCGCACCCGCAGCGGCAGATGACGGCGCTGCGGGAACACCGCGTGGATGCCGATCGGCGGCGCGGCGAATTCGTCGAGCACCGTGACGAGGCGTCCCGCCGCGAGGTCCGCGCCGACTTCCCACCAGGAGCGCCACGCCAGTCCGTGTCCGGCGAGACACCATTCGTGCAGCACCGCGCCGTCCGAGCATTCCATCGTGCCGGACACCTTGATCGACACGACCTTGCCGTCGTACTGGAACATCCAGCCGCGCTGCTGGTTCGCGCTCGCGCCGAGCGCGAGGCAGTTGTGGCGCGCCAGCTCGGCGAGGCTGTGCGGCGCGCCGCGCCGGTTCAGATACGCGGGCGACGCGACGCACACGCGGCGGTTTTCGGCGAGCTTCAGCGACACCAGCGACGAATCGGGCAACTCGCCGAGCCGCACAGCGCAATCGAAGCCCTCGTTGACGAGATCGACGAGACGATCGGACAGATCGAGCGTGATCGACACGTCCGGATGCGCGACAGTGAATGCGGGCACCAGTGGCGCCACGTGCCGGCGCCCGAAACCGGCCGGCGCCGACAGCCGCAGATGGCCGCTCGCCTTGACGCCGCCCGCCGACACGCTCGCCTCGGCGTTCTGCATGTCGTGAAGGATGCGCTGGCAGTCTTCGAGAAAGGCCGAGCCTTCGAAGGTCAGCGTGATCTTGCGCGTCGTGCGAACCAGCAGCTTGACGCCGAGGCGCTCCTCGAGCGCGTCGATGCGCCGGCCGATGATCGCGGGAGCGACGCCCTCCGCGAGCGCCGCCGCAGACAGGCTGCCTTTGGCCGCGACGGTGGCGAAGGTCTCCATCTGCTTGAAACGGTCCATGAACGATGCGCGCCGTGCGAACCAATGAAATCGGCGCAAGAGTGAGGGTTGTGTGCGAGATTAGGTTTATGAAAGTAAAAGATCAAGTGATCTTTAGCGTATTTTTTAGCACCTAAAGTCACCAATACAATCGATCCCGACCTCTGACAGGAGCGCATGGCAATGTCGGCCACAACGACACCCTCACCGCGAGCTGTGATTTTCGACGCCTACGGCACGTTGTTCGACGTGCATTCGGTGATCGCCGCAGCGGAGCAACTATTCCCCGGACACGGCGACCTGCTGTCGCAGCTTTGGCGCCAGAAGCAGATCGAGTACACGCAACTGCGCACGCTCGCCGCGCGCAGCGACGCCCCCGGCGAACACTACCGCCCGTTCTGGGACATCACGCTCGACGCACTGCGCTTCGCCGCGAAAAGACTGCAGCTCACGCTCGGCCGCTCGGCCGAAAAGCGTCTGATGGACGAATACGCGTGCCTGTCGGCGTTTCCCGACGCGGTGCCGGTGCTGCGCACGTTGCGCGAGCCCGCTGCCGCGCCGCGTGGCGGGCTCAGACTCGGGCTCGCGATTCTGTCCAACGGCAATCCGCAAATGCTCGACATCGCGGTCAAGAGCGCCGGCATGAGCGCCCTCTTCGATCATGTGCTGTCGGTCGATGCGGTGCGCGCCTACAAACCCGCGCCCGCCGCGTATGCGCTCGGCCCCGATGCGTTCGGCGTGGCCGCGCGCGAGATCGTGTTCGTGTCGTCGAACGGCTGGGACGTCGCGGGCGCGACGTGGTTCGGCTTCACGACGTTCTGGCTGAACCGGCAGAACCTGCCCGTCGAAGAGCTTGGAGTGAGCCCGCATGGCACCGGCGGCGGCATGAACGATCTGCTGGGCTTTCTGCGGACGCTCTCGACGTCGTCGCGCTCGAGCGGCGGCCGTCAAACCAAAACTCATGGCAGTGGCGGCCGCAAGCGCGCCAGCCCGCGCGTATGACGGCCCGCTCGCTTTCGGGAACCGTCTCCCATCTTCAACCTTCGCACTTTTGCAATCTGACCGACCAAGGAGAAAACATGGCTAATCCGCTGTCGTTGCCGCAAGGCATGGAAATCACCGGCGACATCAAGCCCGGCTTTGAAGCGATCCTCACCCGCGAAGCGCTGGAACTCGTCGCGGCCTTGCACCGCACGTTCGAGCCGCGTCGTCAGCAGTTGCTGCAGACGCGCGTCGAACGTACGAAGCGGCTCGACGCGGGCGAGCGGCCCGACTTCCTCGCCGCCACGAAGAGCGTGCGCGAAGGCGACTGGAAGATCGCGCCGCTGCCGCAGGATCTGCAGTGCCGGCGCGTCGAGATCACCGGACCTGTCGAGCGCAAGATGATCATCAACGCGCTCAATTCGGGCGCGGACTCCTACATGACCGACTTCGAGGATTCGAATGCGCCGAGCTGGGACAACCAGATCACCGGTCATATCAATCTGAAGGACGCAGTGCGCCGCACGATCTCGCTCGAACAGAACGGCAAGTCGTACCGGCTCAACGACAAGACCGCGACGCTGATCGTGCGTCCGCGCGGCTGGCATCTCGACGAGAAGCACGTGAAGGTCGATGGCAAGCGCGTGTCGGGTGGCATCTTCGATTTCGCGCTGTACATGGTGCACAACGCGAAGGAACTGATCGCGCGCGGCTCGGGCCCGTACTTCTATCTGCCGAAGATGGAGAGCCATCTCGAAGCGCGCCTGTGGAACGACATCTTCGTCGCCGCGCAGGAAGCCGTTGGCGTGCCGCGTGGCACGATTCGCGCGACGGTGCTGATCGAGACGATCGTCGCCGCGTTCGAAATGGACGAAATCCTGTACGAGCTGCGCGAACATAGCTCGGGCCTGAACGCGGGCCGCTGGGACTACATCTTCTCGGCGATCAAGAAGTTCAAGAGCGACCGCGACTTCTGCCTCGCCGATCGCTCGCAGATCACGATGACCTCGCCGTTCATGCGCGCGTACGCGCTGCTGTTGCTGAAGACCTGCCATCGCCGCAACGCGCCGGCGATCGGCGGCATGAGCGCGCTGATTCCGATCAAGAACGATGCGGCCGCGAACGACAAGGCGATGGCCGGCGTGCGCTCGGACAAGGCGCGCGACGCCGGCGATGGCTACGACGGCGGCTGGGTCGCGCATCCGGGTCTCGTGCCGGTCGCGATGGAAGAGTTCGTCAAGGTGCTCGGCGACCGGCCGAACCAGATCGACAAGCAGCGCGTCGACGTGCTCGTGACCGCGACCGATCTGCTCGACTTCCGCCCGGAAACGCCGATCACCGAAGCGGGCTTGCGCAACAACATCAACGTCGGCATCCACTACCTCGGTTCGTGGCTCGCGGGCAATGGCTGCGTGCCGATTCACAACCTGATGGAAGACGCGGCCACCGCCGAGATTTCGCGCTCGCAGGTGTGGCAGTGGATCCGCTCGCCGAAGGGCAAGCTCGATGACGGCCGCAAGGTGACGGTCGAACTGGTGCGCGAGCTCGCGGGGCAGGAACTCGACAAGGTCAAACAGACGGTGGGCGGAGATACGAAGCCGTATCAGCGCGCCGCGCAGATCTTCGAGCAGATGTCGACCGCGGAGCAGTTCACCGATTTTCTGACGCTGCCGCTTTACGAAGAGATTTGATGGTGTCGATGAGGCGGGCTCGGCTCGGGCGCCTCGTGCCTGCTCGAGCCAGGCGATCGCATCAGCTTGAATGACGGCGCGCCGCGGACATACGTGGCGCGCTGCTCTATTGGCCGCTTGCGCGCACCGGCTCAGCGCGTGCGCCGATGTTTGACCCAATCTCCCGAACGGATTTCGGGCAGCCCTTTTACCGCGTTCGGCACAACCGGATAGAAGCGGCAATTCACGACGTTTCCGTCTACTTTGACCATCACCTCGCGGGCCAGAAAACGCTCGTCGACACCCGGATATACGGCTTCGATTTCGTCGAGCACGGCGACGAGCGCATCGTCGATTTCATAGACGTCGCCGACCACGTCGACGCCCGCTTCGTCGACGACGAGACCCGGATAGTCGCCAAAATCGAACAGATGGCCGCGCACCGTGGTGCTGCCGAGCAGGTTTGGCGCGGGGAGGTCGTTGCGCGCGGCGGCTTCGCTGATGTCGTTGGTTTCACCGGCACGCAGCGTGCCATAGACAAAGACGGTCTGCATCGTCGTTGAGTCTCCGTGGTCAGAGGTGAGGTTGGTGGCTCGGGGGCCATCGGGACATTATGCAACGGTGGCCCGACGGCATCCGCAGCCAGGCACGATCTACAATGCTTGGAACCCGCGCCGGTGAATGGCCTCAACCGCGCCTCGCCCTTGCCGGCTCCGTTATCCGAACCGAATTTGCCATGCCCTCGTCCGCCGAGTCCAACCCGTTGAGCCGCGTGCGTTTCGCCGACATACCGCCCGAGTTCGCGCCGAACGACACGCATCCGATCCGTGTGCGCTCGCGGCCGATGCCGGCGGGCTGGCATATCGCGCGTCATACGCACGCATGGGCGCAGGTCGCCTATGCGTCGCGCGGCGTGCTGCGCGTCGCGACAACGGGCACGACGTGGATGGTGCCGCCATCGCGCGCGATCTGGTTGCCGCCGCATGTCACGCACGAAGTGGTCGCCGTCGAGGATGCGTTCCTGCGCACGCTGTACATCACCGAGGGTACGGTGCCGGCCGGGCTCGATACGCCGCGCGTCGTCGAAGTATCGAACCTGTTGCGCGAGGTGATTGCCGCGCTCGATACGCCTGGCCTGTCCGCCGCACGCGAGCAACTGCTCGGCGCGCTCGCTCTCGATGAACTGACGCGCTCCGAGCCGTTGCCGCTGTCCGTGCCAATGCCCAGCGAAAAGCGCCTGCGCGCGCTGTGCGAGGCCGTGATCGCCGACCCGATGCACGGCGAGCCGCTCGAACAGTGGGCGTCGACGGTTGGCGCGAGCACGCGGACGATCGCGCGGCTGTTTCGTCAGGAGCTGGGGGTGAGTTTTTCGCAGTGGCGTCAGCAGGCGATCCTCGCGCGCGCCATTCCCTTGTTGAGCCAGGGGCGGCCGCTGTCGCATGTCGCGCAGGAACTGGGCTATCAGAGCCAAAGCGCCTTCTCCGCGATGTTCCGGCGCGCGTTCGGCGCGAGTCCACGCGCGTTTATCGACCGAGGCGCCGAGCATCGCGAAAGCAACGGCGAGCATGATGATGATGCGCAAGCGGATGATGAAACGGCACAGGATCAAGCCGGTTCGGCCGATGTTGCCGAGCGGTGAATGTCGATGCCTGGCGGTGCGCGTCGGCGATCCACGCAGACCCGGCCTCAAACCCGCCGCGCCAGATGACGGATTGCGCCTAGCTGCGCGAGCCGCGGCCCGGCGAGCTTATAGCCCTTGCGCTGATAGAGCCGCGCAGCCGGATTATCGACGAACACGCGCAACTGCAACTCGCGCAGCCCCCGCTCGCGCGCCCATTGATGCGAGATGTCGAGAAGAAACGTACCGGCGCCAAGCCGCCGATATCCTTCGGCAATCTGCACGTCGCGGATATGCAGCGAATCACCCTCCTCGGTGATACGCAGCACGCCCATCGGCACCCTATCCACTTCGAGAATGAAATTCTCCGATTCCCGCCAACTGCCGAGAAACAGATCGCTGCGCCAGACCAGATGATGCCGGCGATAGTAGCCGCCCATGTTGTTGCGGGTCAGCGCCTCGGCAAACTCGAAATCGTCCATGCTTGCCGTGCGCAGATGAAACGGTGACGGGGCTTCGGTTGGATCGAACATGGCAGGACCGCGAGGATGAGTCGGATCAACGGTAAAACAGGCCGCGCGCGCTGGCAATGGCTGTTTGTCCCGAGCTTTCCGCGAGGCGGCCGGCCACGGGCAGCCGAAATAAAAAAAGCCCACTTCTTGTGAAGTGGGCTTTCTCAAATCTGGCGGAGCGGACGGGGCTCGAACCCGCGACCCCCGGCGTGACAGGCCGGTATTCTAACCAACTGAACTACCGCTCCAGATTTTGCATCGCAGTCTGCGAGCCATGCTCACAGCCTGCTGCACCGTTCAAACTTCCAACCGAACGACGCCGATGTTCTGGCGTCCCCTAGGGGATTCGAACCCCTGTACTCACCGTGAAAGGGTGATGTCCTAGGCCTCTAGACGAAGGGGACAACGTACTGCTTACACCTTTAATGAAAAAGCCCGTTCAGGTATGTGTGAACGGGCTTTGTCTGGCGGAGTGGACGGGACTCGAACCCGCGACCCCCGGCGTGACAGGCCGGTATTCTAACCGACTGAACTACCACTCCAGTCTTTACACCCTGCTTGCGAGCGTCGGTTAATTCTCTGCAAGCTGCGCTGCTTTACTACTACTCGAATACTAAAGCGACGCTGATGTTTGGCGTCCCCTAGGGGATTCGAACCCCTGTACTCACCGTGAAAGGGTGATGTCCTAGGCCTCTAGACGAAGGGGACAAAATCTTTTCAGATCCGTCTTAATTCGCTTTCGACTTATTCAGCTCGCCCTAACTTTTCAGTTAATTCGCTGAGCTTTTTAACGTCAACTGCGAAGACCGCTATTTTAACTACGTTTCAGCGATATGTGAAGTCTTTTTTTCTACAACTTTCAGACTTCTTAACCACTTTAACTTCTCTCTGCTGTGTTGGTGGAGGTAAGCGGGATCGAACCGCTGACCTCTTGCATGCCATGCAAGCGCTCTCCCAGCTGAGCTATACCCCCGCGCACATCAGAGAAACGAGATTCTAGAGGGCGATCTGCGGTTTGTAAATACCCTTTGAGCAATTACATGCGATTTTTCCGAAGGCGTGCGAAACCCTGTCACGCACGCCCGCAGCTGATCAGCCAAGCGCTGTTTCGATACGGCCAACGACGACGTCGCGACCGAACAGCATCAGCACGCTATCGATCGACGGAGTATGCGTCGTACCCGCCACCAGCAAACGCACCGGCATCGCGAGCTGCGGCATCTTCAGCTTGTGCGCGCCGAGCGTAGCCTTCAGCGCGGCGGCGATCGCCTCCTTGGTCCATTCGACCGTCTTCAATGCAGCGGCCAGATCAGCGAGCGCCGGACGAACCGCGTCGGTCACGTGCTGTGCAAGCGACTCCGCATCGGGTGCCGGCGTGCGATAGAACATCGCGGAGTTCTGCGCAATTTCCTTCACTGTCGACGCACGATCCTTCATCAGGCCCACCACGCCCGTCAAATCCGGACCTTGCGCGAGTGTGGCTTCGTCGATGCCGAGCTCCGCGAAGAACGGTATCGCCAGTTCGGCGAGGCGTGCGTTGTCGGCTTCCTTGATGTAGTGCGCGTTGAGCCAGTTCAGCTTGTCATGGTCGTACTGCGCCGGCGACTTGCCGAGGTGCTCGAGATCGAACCACTCGACGAACTGCTCGCGCGTGAAAATCTCCGCGTCGCCATGCGACCAGCCGAGGCGCGCCAGATAGTTGACGACCGCTTCCGGCAGATACCCTGCATCGCGATAACCCATCACGCTCATCGCGCCGTGGCGCTTGCTCATCTTCTCGCCCTGCTCGTTCAGAACGGTCGGCAGATGTGCATACACCGGCGGCTCGCCGCCGAGCGCGCGCAGAATGTTGATCTGCCGCGGCGTGTTGTTGACGTGGTCGTCGCCGCGGATCACATGAGTGATGCGCATGTCGAGATCGTCGACGACGACGCAGAAGTTATACGTCGGCGTGCCGTCCGGACGGGCGATCACGAGGTCGTCGAGTTCTTCGTTCGAGATTTCGATGCGGCCTTTCACCGCGTCGTCCCACGCGACCACGCCGGTCAGCGGATTACGAAAGCGCAGCACCGGCGTCACGCCCGCGGGCGGCTCCGGCAGGACCTTGCCCGGCTCCGGGCGCCACGTGCCATCGTAGCGCGGCTTTTCGCCCGCTTCGCGCTGACGCTCGCGCAGCGCGTCGAGCTCTTCGGTCGACATGTAGCACGGGTAGACGAGCCCGGCGTCCTGCATCTGCTTCAGCACTTCGCGGTAACGGTCCATGCGCTGCATCTGGTAGAACGGGCCTTCGTCGAAATCGAGACCAAGCCATGCCATGCCCTCGAGAATCGCGTCGACGGATTCGGTGGTGGAGCGCTCGACGTCGGTGTCCTCGACCCGCAGCACGAAGGTCCCTTTCATCTTGCGCGCGAACGCCCACGGATACAGCGCGGAGCGGATGTTGCCCAGGTGGATGAAGCCGGTGGGACTCGGTGCGAAACGGGTACGAACGGAGGTGGTCATTAGCGGTTACTCGGAAAACAGGCGCCGGCGCTCGAGCGAACATGGCTGCGAAGCGCGGCAGCGAAGCGTGCCCATGCTGCGCGCGATGTCGCGCACGGCCACGAGGGAAATAGATGCAAGAGGCGAATTATACCTTCCGCCCGCGGGTTGCCGCCCTCGTCCGAACGGCCTAAGGCGCATGGGCGAACGGCGTCCGGACACCTGCGCAGGCACCTTCCCTCCGCTCACCGAACTCATCTTGAAAAGACGCGGCCCCAGTTCCGAATACTTCCTCTGCAACGTTTCATTACAGCGGACCGCGCGCGCCGATCGTTTGCATTAAGATGTGCGCGCGCTGATATAAGGGCTTGCCCCGCACATCGATCCGATAGGAACGGGACACTCTCCAGCGCGCGGAATCGCCGCCGGCGATACGCCCGGCCTGACCTCAGCCTGATCGCGGTACGCGCGACGCCGCCTGCGTCGCCCGCGCCGTTGCTGGAGAACTCGTTGAAACCCTCATCCCCAAGTTTGAGCCGCCGCAGCTTTTCGCTGGCGGCCGCATCCGCGGTGCTTGCCGCCTGCACCACGACCAACGGCAAACTCAATGGCACGCCCATCACCGCGACGCCCGCCGTTGCGCCGCCTGAAAAAGCGCAACAGAAACCGGTTCGCGTCGCGCTCGCTCTCGGCGGCGGCGCCGCGCGCGGCTTTGCGCACATCGGCGTGATCAAGGCGCTCGAGGCGCGCAATATCCAGATCGACCTGATCGCCGGCACGAGCGCCGGCTCCGTGGTCGGCGCGCTGTACGCGTCGGGCATGAACGGTTTCGCGCTGAACAAGCTCGCGCTGTCGATGGACGAAGCGTCGATCAGCGACTGGGCGATGCCGTTTCGTACGCGCGGCTTCCTGCAGGGCGTCGCGCTGCAGAACTACCTGAACACGACGCTGAACAACCGCCCGATCGAGAAGATGGCGAGGCCCCTCGGCGTAGTCGCAACCGATCTGCAAACCGGCCAGCCGATCCTGTTCCAGCGCGGCAACACCGGCACCGCGGTGCGCGCGTCGTGCAGCGTGCCGTCGATTTTCGAGCCGGTGAAGATCGGCGGTCACGAGTATGTGGATGGGGGTCTCGTGAGCCCCGTACCGGCGTCGTTCGCGCGCAAGATGGGCGGGGATTTCGTCATCGCCGTCGATATCTCGCAGCGGCCGGAGACCGGGCTCACCACGAGCTCGTTCTACGTGCTGATGCAGACCTTCACGATCATGGGCCAGACGATCAAGGCCTACGAGCTCGACAAGTACGCCGACGTGGTGATCCGGCCGAATCTCGCGGCAATGAGCGGCAGTGATTTCTCACAGCGCAACGCGGCGATCCTCGCCGGCGAGGAAGCGGTCGCGAAGATGATGCCGGAATTGCAGAGCAAGCTCGCCGCGCGGCGCATGGGCGCCTGAAAACCTGGTGGCGCACAGTCGCCGTGCGCCACCAGGGCAAAATTCGCGCATCAAATGCAAAAAGCCTGCTTCCAACGAAGCAGGCTTTTTTATCGCCGGACTCAGCGCGGAATCAGTTATTTCCGCTGATCGTCGCGGTCACGCGCTTGCGCAGGTCGTCGGCCTGATACGAGGTCTCGATCCGACGCGCACCCGTGAAGCGCTTTTCCCAATAGCCGTCATCCATGTCGTCGACGCGGATCGTGCTGCCGGTGGACGGCGAGTGCACGAACTTGTTGTCGCCGATATAGATGCCGACGTGCGAGAACGTGCGGCGCATCGTATTGAAGAACACCAGATCGCCAGGCTTGAGGTCGCTGACGCGCACCTTCTCGCCCATCCGGCTCATTTCCTCGGCACGACGCGGCAGCGCGAGGCCGAGCGTGTCCTGGAACACGTAGCGCACGAAACCGCTGCAATCAAGCCCTGAATCTGGTGTATTGCCGCCCCAACGGTAGCGAACGCCGATCATGTTCAGCGCGCCGACCACCACGTCACCCGCTTTGCCGGCCATACCGGAAAGGAATGATCTGGCGCCGCTGCTCTCGGTGCTAGCAGCCTTGGGTTGGGGAGTGAGGAGGGAGAGAGGATCCGAGCCGTTGGTGGTCGGATACGAGGCATTCTGATTAAAACCGCTTACTTCATCGGCGAATGCGCCGGGAGCTGCTGCCATCAAGACGCCAATGAACATCCCGGCGACGACGCGCGTGCAAGCCTGGGTGAAGTTTCTGTGCTGCATTGGTCGGTAGTTTTTGCCAAAAAATCAGACGTCTACGAAAAAGTTTGGTCGATACTAGCCAGTAAGTATTTGCGTGTCAAAAGGAATAGAAAAAATCAATCGAGACGCGCACTCAATTGGTGAAACGGTGAAAAATCAACGATCAAGCGCCGCTTTCAGCAGCTTTCTAGTGTAAGGATGCGCGGGTGCCGCAAAAATTTTCTCGACTTCGCCGGTCTCGACGATCGATCCGTTTTGCATCACCACGACGCGGTGCGCCATCGCCCCGATCACCTCCAGATCGTGACTGATGAACACGAAGCCGAGGTTGTACTTGTGCTGCAAACCGGTGAGCAGCTTGAGCACCTGCTGCTGAATCGAGACGTCGAGCGCGCTGGTCGGTTCGTCGAGGATCAGCAAGCGCGGCTCGAGTACCAGCGCGCGCGCGATCGCGATGCGTTGCCGCTGCCCGCCCGAAAACTCATGCGGATAGCGATACAGCGCAGTGCGGTCGATGCCGACTTCACGCAGCACCGCGAGCACCTTGTCGCGCCGCGCCTGCGGCGTCATCTGCGGCCGATGCAGCGCGAGCCCCTCGCCGACGATCCGCTCGATCGTCTGCCGCGGCGAAAGCGAACTAAAAGGGTCTTGAAAGACAACCTGCATATTTGAGCGCAGCGCGGTCTTTTCGGCGCCGCGATAGCTCGCGAGCGCCCTGCCCTGAAACTGGATCTCGCCGTGCGCGGTGCGCTGCAGACCGAGCAGCGCCATCGCGAGTGTCGACTTGCCCGACCCTGATTCGCCGACGATCCCGAGCGTCTCGCCTTGGCGTACCGACATGTTCGCCGAGTCGACCGCACGAAACCGCCCCGCGCCGAACCAGCCGCGCAGGCCCGGCAGCTTCGTTTTGAAGTCGACCGACACGTCGCGAGCTTCGAGCAGCACCGGCGAGATCGGCAGCACCGGCGCGACCTCGCGCTCCGGCCGGCTGGCGAGCAGCCGCTGGGTATACGGATGGCGCGGCGCCTCGAAGACCTGCTCGACCGTACCGGTTTCGACCAGCACGCCCCGCTCCATCACCGCGACGCGCTGCGCGAAGTGACGCACCAGGTTCAGGTCGTGCGTGATCAGCAGCACGGCCATGCCGCGCTTTTGCGCTTCGTCGCGCTGCAACTCCAGTAGCAGTTCGACGATCTGCGCGCGAATCGTCACGTCGAGCGCAGTGGTCGGCTCGTCGGCGAGCAACAGGCGCGGCCGGCAGGCGAGCGCCATCGCGATCATCGCGCGCTGCCGCTGGCCGCCCGACAGCTGATGCGGATAGCTGTTGACGCGCTTCTCCGGTTCGGTGATGCCGGTGCGCGCAAGCAACGCGACGGCACGCCGGCACGCCTCGGCCACGCTGACGCCGTCATGCACGACGATCGTCTCGGCAATCTGGTCGCCGATCGTGTACAGCGGGTTGAGCGCGGTCATCGGCTCCTGGAAGATCATCGCGATGTCCGAGCCGCGCAGGCCGCGCATCGAGCGCTCGCTCTTCGCGAGCAGATCTTCACCATCGAAGCGGATCGCGCCGCTCACCTGCGCGTCGTTCAGCAGGCGCAGCACCGACAGCGCGGTCACGCTCTTGCCCGAACCCGACTCGCCGACGAGCGCGACGCGCTCGCCGCGCGCGATCGCGAGCGTGACGTCGTCGACGGCCACCGTGTCGCCGAACGCGACGCGCAGATGGTCGAGTTCGAGCAGCGGCATATCCGTCGATGGCGGATCGATTTGCGGCAGCGCGCTCATTGGCCACCTCCGGCGTGTATCGCATCGGAGATACGCGTGTCGAGCGCGTTGCGCAGCGCGTCGCCCATGAAGGTCAATAGCAACAGCATCGCCACCAGCACGCCGAAGGTCGACATGGAGATCCACCATGCGTCGAGATTCGCCTTGCCCTGAGCGAGCAACTCGCCCAAGCTCGGCGTCGGCGGCGGCACGCCGAGGCCGAGGAAGTCGAGACTCGTCAGCGCGAGAATCGCGCTGCTCATGCTGAACGGCAGGAACGTGATGACCGGCGTCAGACTGTTGGGCAACACATGACGCCACATGATCTGCCAATGCGACAGGCCCATCGCGCGCGCGGCGCGCACATAATCCTGCTGGCGATTGCGCAGGAATTCGGCGCGCACGTAATCGGACAGTCCTATCCAGTTGAACAGCGACAGCAGCACGATCAGCAGCGCGAAGCTGCGCTCGAAGATCGACGAAAAGATGATCAGCAGATAAAGCTGAGGCATCGCGTTCCAGACTTCGATCAACCGCTGCCCGACGATATCCGTTCGCCCCCCGAAGTAACCTTGCACCGCCCCCGCGACGATGCCGACTATCGTGCTGATCACGGTGAGCACGAGGCCGAACACGACCGACACGCCAAAGCCGTACAGCAGACGCGCGAACAGATCGCGGCCGCGGTCGTCGGTACCGAGCCAGTTTTCCCGCGACGGCGGCGCCGGGTTGGGCGCCTTCGAGAAGTAGTTGAGCGTGTCGTAGTAGTAATGATTCGGCGGATACAGCGCGAAGTTGCCCGGCGCGTCGAAGCGGTGACGAATGTACGGATCGAGGTAATCGGTCGGCGTCGGGAAGTCGCCACCGAAGGTGGTCTCGGCATAGGTCTTCACGAGCGGAAAATACAGATGACCGTCATAGCGCACGACGACCGGCTTGTCGTTCGACCACAGCGGCCCCACGAGGCTCGCCGCGAACGCGACGACGAAGATGATCAGGCTCCAGTAGCCGAGACGCTGCTGGCGAAACCGCTGCCACACGCGACGCGCCGGCGACGGCGACATCAGTGCGCGCGCGGGTTCGGTGCGTGCCGCCGCATCCGCGGAAAGGCGGGCTCGATTCATCAGCGCTCCAGTTGTTCGAATTGGATGCGGGGATCGACCCACACGTAACACAGGTCGGAGATCAGTCGCGTGACGAGGCCGATCAGCGTGAACAGATACAGCGTGCCGAGCACGACCGGATAGTCGCGCCGCATCACCGATTCATACGACAGCAAGCCGAGCCCGTCGAGAGAGAACAGCGTTTCGATCAGCAGGCTGCCGGTGAAGAACGCGCCGATGAAAGCACCCGGGAAATTGACGATCAGCGGCAGTAGCGCATTGCGAAACACGTGCTTCCACAACACGCGCCGCTCGGACAAACCTTTCGCGCGCGCGGTCAGCACGTACTGCTTGCGGATTTCGTCGAGGAACGCGTTTTTCGTCAGCATCGTGACGACCGCGAAGCTCCCCACTACCGACGCCGTGATCGGCAACGTGATATGCCACAGATAGTCGAGGATTTTGCCGATGAGGCTCAGCTGGTCCCAGTTGTCGGACGTGAGGTTGCGCAGCGGAAACAGCTGCAGGAACGTGCCGCCGCCGAACAGCACGAGCAGCAGCACGCCCAGCACGAAGCCCGGAATCGCGTAGCCGACCAGCACGACGAGGCTCGTCGCGATATCGAAGTGCGAGCCGTTGCGCACCGCCTTCGCGATGCCGAGCGGCACCGATATCAGATAGGTCAGAAAGAACGTCCACAGGCCGATGCTGATCGACACCGGCAGCTTCGACACGATCAGCGACCACACGCTCTGGTGCCGGAAATAGCTCTGGCCGAGATCGAAGGTCGCGAAGCGCTTGAGCATCAGCCCGTAGCGTTCGAGCGGCGGCTTGTCGAAGCCGTATAGCTGCTTCAGTTGTGCGATCTGCTGCGCATCGACGCCGCTATGCGACCGCAAACCGAACGGCGAGGCGCCCTCCGCGCCCTTGCGCAGCTCGTGCTGCATCTGCTCGACGGGACCGCCCGGCACGAACTGGATCACGACGAAGGTCAGCGTCAGCACGCCGAGCAGCGTCGGGATCATCAGCAGCAGGCGTTTGAGGATGTAGCTCCACATAGGCGGTATTCCAGTGCGAACGCGTTGGTGGGGGCGATGGGTCTGCGGATCAGTCGGCGCTGGCCGTGTGCGCATGCGCCTGCGGATCTTCGTACCACCACATCGTCGTGATCCAGCCCTCCGCGCCATAGTACAGCGGCAAAGTCTTCGGCCACGCGAGTCCGCGCTTGTAGGCGACGCGATGCGTGCCGCTGTACCAGTGCGGCACCACATAGTAGCCATGCATCAGCAGACGGTCGAGCGCGTGCGCAGCGTCGGTCAGCTGCTCGCGCGTTTGCGCGTGTACGAGCGCGTTCAACACCGCGTCGACGGCCGGCGACTTCAGGCCGATCGCGTTGTCCGAGCCGGGGGTATCGGCGGCCTTGCTGCCGAAGCGGGTGATCTGCTCGGAGCCCGGCACCTGCACGTCGGGCATCCGAATCGTCGTCACGTCGAAATCGAATGCGTCGAGCCGCTTCTGATAGACCGCGAAGTCGGTAGTGCGGAAGTTCACGGTAATGCCGAGCTTCTGCAGATTGCGCGTGAAAGTCGCGATGATCGGCTCCATCGACGAGGCCGAACCCGCGTCGTCGAGTATCTCGAACTGGAACGGCTCGCCCTCGGCGTTGCGCAGCGCGCCGTCGCGATAGGTCCAGCCGGCCTGCTGCAGCAGATCGCGTGCCTCTAGCAGATTCGCGCGCAGCGTGCCGGGCGGATCGGTATCCGGCTGCTTCGGCAGCGGCCCGAATACCGCCGGGTCGAGCTGGGCGCGAAACGGCTCGAGCAGCGCGAGCTCGCCGGGCGACGGCAGTCCCTTCGCCTGCCATTCGGTATTGGCGAAATAGCTATCGATGCGCGTGTACTGGCTGAAAAACAGCTGGCGGTTCAGCCATTGAAAGTCGAGCGCGAGATCGAGCGCCTTGCGCACCCGCACGTCCTGGAACAGCGGCCGGCGCGTGTTCAGGAAGAAGCCCTGCATGCCGGTGCCGTTGTGCTGCGCAAACTCGCGCTTGATCAACTCGCCGCTGTCGAACCTCTTGCCGACGTCACGCCGCACCCAGTTGCGCGCGATGTATTCGACCAGCGCGTCGTACTCGCCCGCCTTGAACGCCTCCAGCCGCGCGGTGCTATCCGCATACAGCTTGTAGACGATGTGATCGAAGTTGTACATGCCGACGCGCACCGGCAGATCGGCGCCCCAGTAGTTCGGGTCGCGCTTAAACGTGATCGTGCGGCCGTTGTCGAAGCTGTCGATCAGATACGGCCCGCTGCCGATCGGCTTTTCGAACGCAAGCTGATCGAACGGAATGCGGCTGCCGTCGGGCTTCAACCCCCACTTGCGCGAGAACACCGGCATGCTGCCCGCGAGCAGCGGCAACTCGCGATTGCGCTCGCGAAACTCGAAGCGCACCGTGGCCGGGTCGACGACGACCGCACCCTTGATCTCGCTGAAAAGCGATGCGAACTGCGGCGCGGCCTGCGGGCTCTTCAGCGTATCGAGCGAGAACTTGACGTCGTCGGCGGTCACGGGCTCGCCGTTCGAAAAGCGCGCGCGCGAATTGATGTGGAACGTGACCGACAGGCCGTCGGGCGCGACGACGATGTCGTCGGCGAGCAGCCCATAAGCCGACGCGACTTCGTCGCTGCTGCCGATCGTCAGGCTCTCGAACATCAATTCGAGGCCCGGCGCCGCATTGCCGCGCAGCGTGAACGGATTGAACTTGTCGAAGCTCGTCAGACGGCTCGGGTTCGCGAGCACCAGCGTGCCGCCTTTCGGCGCATCGGGATTGACGTAGTCGAAGTGTTTAAAGCCGGCCGGATATTTCGGCTCGCCGTATTGCGCGATCGCATGGGCGGCATGCGCATGCGGCGCGGCGAGCAGACTCGCGCACAGCAGCGCGACGGCGAACGCGGCGCGCAAGGGTCCGTGGAGCACGCTGTGTCGAAGTCCCTCAGGCGTTTGAACCCGTCGCGAGCCGTTTGTCATGGAGTCGTGCTGGTAAGTGGGCAGTGGCGATGTGGGGGATTCTACCCAATTAGCTTGCGAGATCCGGCGGGGGACTGCGACGAAACGCATCAGTTATCGATGTTTCAGCGCAGAAAACAAAAACCGCCCTCGAAGGGCGGTTCTGATGTCGCAGCAGCCAGCTAGCGCGCCGCGGTGCCGGCTCAGTGCCAGCCGCGATGCTGGTCGTAGTGACCGCGCCAATAGTCGCCGTGGCCCGGCGGATGATGGCGATACCAGTCGTCGCGCGCCCAGTAGCGACTGCCATCCCAGTAACGATCGCCATGCCAGCCGATCACGATCTGCGGACCGCCGTAGTACACGGGAGCCGGCTGATAGACGACGGGAGGAGGCGGAGGCGGCGGCGGTGCGTAGACCGGAGCCGGTGCGACGTAGATCGGCGCGGGAATGCCGATATTGACTCCGACGTTGAGCCCCGCGGCCATCGCGGCACCCGATGCAGCCAACGTCAACACCCCGAGCATCAGCGGAACAAGACGAACGGACTTCATTGATCACCTTTGTACGAACATGTTTTGTTGGCGGAAATATAACGCAAGGCAGCAACACGCGTATTTCAACTTTGTAATAACTGATGCTGAAAATCGCCTGACCGGCTGCTGCGTAATGTCTGGTTACATCCGCCATACGGCGGTGAAACAAACGCTTCCGGCGGGGCCGGCGGCCGAGGTCTGGCACGCTTACCGCAAACGAACATTCCATGTTCGAAAGAACATTCACGCTCGCGTTTCGGATCGCAGTCATCCGATCACCTCTCAAAAATTCGGACAAAGATTACCAAATTATCCCGGAAAATCAAGGAAAAATGTCGCTTGCGCTATGGTTTTCCCGAATATCGAGCCGGGTTCCAAGTGGTAGGATGACTTCATTGAAGACCAATAAATGTTCGAATTCGCGCATTTCCGAGCGCCGCCTCGGAGGCAACCGCTCAATGCGCCATGGAGACTGATTTTGAAAACGATCAAGGGATTGCGCTGGTGGATCATCGCCCTCGTTTGCGTTGGGACGATCGTCAACTATCTGTCGCGCAACGCGCTCGGCGTGATGGCGCCCGAGCTGATGAAGCTGCTGCACATGAACACGCGGCAGTACTCGTACGTGGTCGGCGCGTTCCAGGTCGGCTATACGGTGATGCAGCCCGTCTGCGGGCTGATCATCGATCTGATCGGCCTGCGCCTCGGTTTCGCATTGTTCGCGTGCCTGTGGTCGCTGACCGGCGTGTTCCATAGCTTCGCGGGCAGCTGGCTTTCGCTCGCCGCGTTGCGCGGTTTCATGGGCCTGTCCGAAGCGGTCGCGATTCCGGCCGGCATGAAGGTCGTCGCCGAATGGTTTCCCGATCGCGAGAAATCCGTCGCGGTCGGCTATTTCAACGCGGGCACCTCGTTCGGCTCGCTGCTCGCGCCGCCCCTCGTCGTGTTCCTGTCGCTGCGCTACGGCTGGCAGAGCGCGTTTGCAGTGACCGGCGCGCTCGGCTTCTTCTGGGCCGCCGCATGGTTCGTACTGTACCGCTCGCCCACCGAGCACAAGCGCGTGAGTAACGCCGAGCGCACGGCGATCGTCGAAGGCCAGGCACCGCCCGCGGCACGCCGCGCGAGCGTGCGTGAAGTACTGCGCACGCGCCGTTTCTGGGCGATCGCGCAGGCACGCTTTTTCGCCGAACCCGCGTGGCAAACGTTCAGCTTCTGGATTCCGCTCTATCTCGCCACGCAGCGTCATATGGATCTGAAGCAAATCGCTCTGTTCGCGTGGCTGCCGTTTCTCGCCGCGGACCTCGGCGGCCTGTTCGGCGGCTATCTGTCGCCGTTCCTGATGAAGCATTTTCGCGCGCCGCTGATCTGGTCGCGCATCTCGGGCGTGGTGCTCGGCGCGCTGATGATGCTCGGCCCGGCGTCGATCGGTCTCGTCGCGTCGCCGTACCAGGCGATCGCCCTCTTCTGCGTCGGCGGCTTCGCGCACCAGATGATCTCGGCACTCGTCAACACGCTCGCCGCCGACGTGTTCGATCCCAGCGAGGTCGGCACCGTCGCCGGCTTCGCGGGCATGGCCGCGTGGATCGGCGGCCTCGGCTTCTCGCTGATGGTCGGCGCGCTCGCCGATTCGATCGGCTACACGCCGCTGTTCGGCGCGCTCGGCGCGTTCGACATCATCGGCGCGGCGCTGCTGATCATCCTGATGCGCGGTGTGCCGCGCCACGGCCGCGCGCGCCGCGCCGACCTGAGCGTCAACACCGCTGCCTGACCTCCCTCGAAGACTCGTCATGCGTTCACAGATCAATCTCAAACATCCGCCGCGCTTCGCACTCGCCTCCAACGCTCGCAACCCCGCGGCCAACCCGGTCGTGCTGAGCGCGCAGCCGAATTGCCGCATCGAGCTATTCGTGCTCGCCGAGGACATCATCCGCGTGCTCGTGCTGCCGGACGGCGAAACGCACGGTCCGCGCACGTGGGCGATCGCGCCCGGCGCGGACGACGTGCCGCTCGAAGGCCGCGAACGCCGCGACCTGAGCGGCTTTACGCCGCCGCCGTTCACGGTGAACGAAGCAGCCGGCCACGTGGCGATCGAAACGGCGCGCGTACGCGTGAGCGTCGCGCTCGAAGGCGGCGCCTGCGCATGGGACATCCTGCACGAAGGCACGTGGCATCGCGTGATGAGCGATCGCAAGACCCAGGCGTACAACTTCGGCTGGTGGGACTCGCGCGTCTATCACTACGTCGAGCGGCGCCGCGACGAAATGTACGTGGGCCTCGGCGAGCGTGCCGGCTCGCTCGATCGCGCGCAGCAAAGCTACGAGATGCGCAACATCGACGCAATGGGCTACAGCGCACGCACCACGGACCCGCTTTACAAACACATCCCGTTCTACGTGACGTGGCAGCCGCAGACGTCGACCGGCTTTGGCCTGTTCTACGACACGCTGGCCGATTGCCGCTTCGACATGGGCCGTGAGCTCGACAACTATCACGGTCACTATCGGCACTTCATCGCCGAGCATGGCGATCTCGACTACTACTTCATCGCGTCGCCCGGCTCGCCGCTCGACGCGGTGCGCCGCTTCACGTGGCTCACCGGACGTCCCGCGTGGATGCCGAAATGGGGCCTCGCCTACTCGGGCTCGACGATGAGCTACACCGACGCACCGGACGCACAACAGCAGATGGGCGAATTCATCGAGCGCTGCCGCGAGCACGACGTGCTGTGCGACTCGTTCCATCTGTCCTCGGGCTATACGTCGATCGGGCCGAAGCGCTATGTGTTCAACTGGAACCACGAGAAGTTTCCGGACATCGAAGGCTTCGTACAGAGCTATCTCGATCACGGCGTGCGTCTGTGCGCGAACATCAAGCCGTGTCTGCTGCAGGATCACCCCGCGTTCGACGACGTCGCGCAGGCCGGCCTGTTGATCGAAGCGCCCGATGGCGGGCCCGCATGGGTGCAGTTCTGGGACGAAGTCGGCGCGTATCTCGACTTCACGAATCCCGCGACGATCGACTGGTGGAAGGCGCGCGTGAAGGACGCGCTGCTCGAATACGGCATCGCGGCCACCTGGAACGACAACAACGAGTTCGAGATCTGGTCGCCGCATGCAATTGCGCGCGGCTTCGGCAAGCCGTATCCGGCACATCAGGCTAAGGTGCTGCAAACGCAACTGATGATGCGCGCGTCGCACGACGCACAGCGCGAGCATGCGCCCGATAAGCGTCCGTTCCTCGTATCGCGCTCGGGCGGCGTGGGCATGCATCGTTATGTACAGACGTGGTCGGGCGACAACTACACGTCGTGGGAAACGCTGCGCTTCAATCTGAAGATGGGCCTCGGGCTCGCGATGTCGGGCGTGTCGAATAGCGGCCATGACATCGGCGGCTTCTCGGGTCCGGCGCCGCAGCCGGAGCTGTTCGCGCGCTGGGTCGCGTTCGGCATTTTCCTGCCGCGCTTTTCGATTCACTCGTGGAACGACGACGGCACCGTCAACGAGCCGTGGATGCATCCGGAAGTCACGCGGCACGTGGCGGACCTGATCAAGCTGCGCTATCGGCTGATCCCTTACCTGTACGAGCTGCTGTGGCAATCGCATAGCGCGTACGAACCGGTGCTGCGGCCGCTGTTCGCGGAGTTTCCGCGCGATCCGCACTGCTTCGTCGACGGCGACGACATGATGCTCGGCTCGTCGATGCTGGTCGCGCCGGTGGTCGATCCGGGCCGGAGCACGCGCGACGTGTATCTGCCCGCCGGTTCGCGCTGGGTGTCGTACTGGAGCGGCGAAGCATTCGACGGCGGCCAGACCGTCACACTGCCCGCGCCTATCGAGCGGCCGGTGTTCCTGCTGCGCGAAGGCAGCGTGATTCCGCTCAACATCGCCGAGCAGCATTTCGGCCGCCCCGCCGACGAGCGCGCATTCCTCGCGGTGCCACATGCCGGCGCGGGCACCGCGCAAGGCGGCTCGATCGAGGACGACGGCGAGACCGAAGCCTGGCGCAATGGCGAGCAGGGCCGCTGGAACGTCACCCTGACGGGTGACGCAAACACGTTGCGCGTGACGCTTGAGCGTCCGCAATGGAAGCATCGCACGCAGCTGCAAGTGCGTGTGTTCGTGCCGATGCATGAGACACGCGCGATCGCCTGCACGAACGGCACGCTCGACGCCGACCACACCGCAAACGGCTGGCGCTGCCTGACGATTTCGCTGCCGCACTGACACACAAAAGCACCGACTCGCGCTACCAGGCACTGAACGACACACGCACCGGCCTGAGGGATCAGGCCGTCCCTTCAGTCTGGAGACATCCCAATCATGAAAATCAGCCAGCGCGCGCGCACCCGCGCGTTCGTCCTCTGCTGCCTGCCGTTCGCGGGCGCAGCGTTATCGACCAGCGCGTCTGCGCAAAGCAGCGTCGCGTTGTACGGCGTCGTCGACAATGCGTTCGCCTATGCCAGCAACCAGAAGGGGCATTCGAACTTCTACATGAGCCAGGGCGATGTGCAGGCGAGCAAGTTCGGCTTCCTCGGCTCGGAAGATCTCGGCAGTGGCACGAAGGCGATCTTCCGGCTCGAAAGCGGCTTCAATTCGCTGACCGGCGCGCAAAGCACCGCGGGTTACCTGTTCAACCGCCTGGCCTACGTCGGCCTCGCGAACGACTGGTACGGCACCGTGACGCTTGGTCGCCAGTACACGCCCTACTTCCAGATGGTCGGCGCGCTCGGACCGACCGGCGTGCTGACCGGCGCGACCGGCGCGCACCCGGGCGATCTCGACGCCCTCGACACGACGCTGCGCTTCAACAATTCGGTTACCTATCTATCACCGACGATCGCGGGCCTGCAGGCAAGTGCGCAGTACGGTCTGGGTGGCGTGCCCGGCAGCGTCGCGAACGGCAGCCTGTTCAGCGCGGCACTGCGCTATGACTTCCAGCCGGTATCGCTCGCAGCCGGCTACGTGAAGCTGAAGGACATCGCGACGAGCGCGGCGCTCGGCAGCTTCGCGATCAACTCGCCGGTCAACAACGGTTATGCGAGCGCGCGCAGCGCGCAGCTGTTCGCCGCGGCGGGCCGCTACACGTGGCACGATCTGATGGTGGGCGCCAACTACTCGAATGTGCAGTACGCGCCGGGCCACGGCTCGCTGTTCTTCGACAAGGCCGTGTTCAACACGTACGGCGCGATCGCGACGTACCGGATCACACCGAGCGTGACCGTCGGCGGCGGCTATAGCTTCACGCAGGCAAGCCAGGCGAATGGCATCACCGACCCGGCGCACTATCATCAGATCTCGCTCGAACAGACCTATAGCCTGTCGACGCGCACCACGCTGTACGCGCTCGAGGCCTATCAGCATGCGGGCGCCAAGTCGCTGATCGCGTCGGGCAGCGGCGTGACCATCGCCGATGCGATCGCGGTGGTCGGCGACTCGCAGAACACGACGCCGTCGTCGGGCCCGTCTCAGTTCGTCGGCATGGTGGGGTTGCGGCACGCGTTCTAAGCGACGCGGGTTCAGAGCGCCATGCAGTGATCAGGATCCCTGCATAACTGGCAGTGAGAGGAAACGAAACAGCGGTCGCCGAAAAACAAAAACCCCGCAGAGCCTAGACTCTGCGGGGTTTCGCCACCATTGCTGGCGGAGACGGAGGGATTCGAACCCTCGATCCAGGTTTTGGCCCAGATGCTCCCTTAGCAGGGGAGTGCCTTCGACCTCTCGGCCACGTCTCCCAAACTTTCTGTCGCACAGGGAGTCAGTGCGACGAAGCCAAGATAATAGCGGGCCGGGCCGATAAGGTCAATGTCTCGCGAACATTTTTTGTGCCAACGAGGTGTCTCACGACGCAAATCGTTCACATGAACGCCACAAAACAAACGGAGCGCTCTAGAGCGCCCCGTTTTTCACACGATTTATGCCTGATCGAGTTCAAAGGCCTTATGCAGCGCGCGCACTGCGAGCTCCATGTACTTTTCGTCGATCAATACCGAAATCTTGATTTCGGAAGTCGAGATCATCTGAATGTTGATGCCCTCTTCCGACAGCGTGCGGAACATCTTGCTCGCGATGCCGACGTGCGAGCGCATCCCAACGCCGACCACCGACACCTTCGACACCTTCGGGTCGCCCAGCACCTGCTCGGCCTGCACGTGCGCCTTGACCGTGCCGGTGAGGATCTCCATTGCGCGCGCATAGTCGCCGCGGCCAACCGTGAACGTGAAAGCCGTCTTGCCCTCGACGCTCTGGTTCTGAATGATCATGTCGACGTCGATATTCGCGTCCGCCACCGGGCCGAGAATCTGATACGCGATGCCCGGCTTGTCGGGCACGCCCATCACGGCGATACGAGCTTCGTCGCGCTGGAACGCGATGCCCGAGATGACTGCTTTTTCCATGGTCTCGTCTTCTTCAAAAGTAATCAGGGTGCCCGACTTCATTTCGTCGTCGAGCGGCATCAGCGGATCGGTCAGGCTCGACAGCACGCGCGTCTTCACCTGATATTTGCCGGCGAATTCCACCGAGCGGATCTGCAGCACCTTCGAACCCAGGCTGGCCATTTCCAGCATTTCTTCGAACGTCACGCGGTCGAGCCGGCGCGCTTCTTCAACGACGCGCGGGTCCGTCGTGTACACACCGTCGACGTCCGTGTAGATCAGGCACTCGTCGGCCTTCAGCGCGGCCGCGACCGCGACCGCCGAGGTGTCCGAGCCGCCGCGGCCGAGCGTCGTGATGTGGCCGTCGGGGTCGATACCCTGGAAGCCGGTGATCACGACCACCCTACCGGCCGCGAGATCTTGCTTGACGCGCTCGCCGTCGATGTCGCTGATGCGCGCTTTCGTGAACGCGCTATCGGTTTTGACCGGCACCTGCCAGCCTGCGTAGCTGACCGCTTCGACGCCGGCTTCCTGCAGCGCGATCGCGAGCAGACCCGAGCTGACCTGCTCGCCGGTGGCGGCGATCATGTCGAGTTCACGCGGGCTCGGTTGAGTCGTGATTTCTTTCGCGAGGCCAAGCAGGCGATTGGTTTCGCCGGACATTGCCGAGGGCACGACGACCATCTGGTGGCCGGCCTTGTGCCATTTCGCGACGCGCTTGGCGACGTTCTTGATGCGCTCGACCGAGCCCATCGAGGTGCCGCCGTATTTGTGTACGATGAGTGCCATTGTCGTTCTGAACTGGAAGATAAACCGCGCTGGCGCGCTGGAGACGACCGCACAGAAAGCACAGGGGCGCAACGTCTCGTGAACGGCGGCAAAGTGTGTGGCGGCGTAGATGCAGCACGCGTGCAGCACGCGCGGATTTGCCCGGGATGAAATCGCAAATGGCTGATCGGATTTGAACGGCGACGACGGATCACGCACGCCTGCCGGCACTAACGACCGATCGCGACAAAAGCGACGGCGAAATCGGGTCGGGCAAACAAGCTAAAGTACCTGATTAGGCGCAAAAAGACAAGACGCACAGAGCCTTCAAATGCGTCAAATCAGGCCCGCAAAGGCCTGTTTTATCGTTGATTTGCACCCTATTTCACTTTTACGACATGCGCCCGCGCGGCATGCGCGACTGCCCGACCGGCACTCACGCGATCAGCAGATCTTCTCGCCAGGCGATTTTCACGCGCGTTTCGCGCTCGGATGCGTCGTGCACCGTCCGACGATTCACGCCGATCAGCGGCACGAACAGCAGTTCATCGCCGACGTAAAGCAATGGCACGTCGCGCTTCCATGCGGGAATGCCGCGCTCCTGAAACAGGTTCTTCAGCGTGCGGCTCGACGTGTTCGACGCACCGACGCGCATGCGCTCGCCGCCGCGGCGCGCCCGCACGCTTAGAGAAGCACGTTGCAGGACGCTGACGGGAACGGTATCCAATGCTTCGCCGCGTGGCGCTTCGTGCAATGCGTCGGCGACGTCGGAGGCAGCGGCTGCATCCACCACCGCGAACACGAACGTGCCGCGCCATTGCGGCAGATGCCAGACCTCTTGCCCCTGCCACGCGAGTTCGCTGATCTCGCGCTCGACGAGCGCGGTTTCGTCGGCGGGCTCGCTGCTGTCGCCGGCCTCCCAGTAGACGAGGCCGCGATAACTGCGCAACGCATGCCCCGCATGATCGATACGCAGACGATGTCCGTCCTGTCCCGCACCGACTTCGCGCAACTGCCGCAGCGCATCCGCGACACGTGCGCTCGATGCCGCGACGAAGCCGAGCGTGCGCATCCAGTAGCGCAGCAGATTCAGCGCGCGATCGTCGTCGAGAGCGAGCAGCGCGTCGTGCGCGAGCGCGCGTCCTTCATCGCGCGCCGCGCTCTTCATGTCCGCGCGCGCGAGCGTATCGAGCAAGCGCTGCGCGGATGCCGCATGCGCGGCCGTGCGCGCGAGCGCATCGCGAAAGCCCGGAAAGTGCACCGCGAGCACCGGCATCACCTGCTGACGCAATGCGTTGCGCGCGTAACGCGTGTCCGTGTTCGATTCGTCGTCGATCCAGCGCAGCTTGCGCGCGCTCGCATAATGTTCGAGTTGCGCGCGCAGCAAATGCAAAAGCGGCCGCATACGTGTCGTCGACGCACCCGTCGGCAGCGAGCCGGGCGCCATCGCCGCGAGCCCCGCGAGACCCGCGCCGCGCAGCAGTTGCAGCAGCACGGTCTCGGCCTGATCGTCCGCATGCTGCGCGAGCCATAGCGTGCTGATTCCGTGCGTTGCGCACATCGCGTCGAGCGCGCGATAACGCGCGTCGCGTGCTACAGCCTCGGTGCTCACGCCCGGCGCGCGCGAAACGTCCACGCGTCGCGCGTCGAATTCCACGCCACGATCGCGCGCGAATGCCTCGCAATGCGCGAGCCACGCATCGGCATTTGGACTCAAACCGTGATGCACATGCAGCGCGACACAACGCGATGCGCCGGCGACGCGCACCGCCGCATCGAGCAGCACGCTCGAATCGACGCCGCCGCTGAATGCGAGCGCAATCCGCGCGTTCGGATCGAGCCCGGACAGCGCCGCGCCGAGCGCCTCGATCACGAGGCGCTCGGCGGATGAGTCGGCGGTGGTGGTCACGTCGTTAGCGCGGCAAGCGCCGGTGGACGATGAAGACAGGTCAACGCGCGGGCTTATGCGCCCGGCGTCGTTTCCTTGAATTTGCCGTACGCCATCAGCCGTTCGAAACGGCGTTCGCGCAGGTCGTTGGTGCTCATGCCCTGGAACTGGCGCAGCGAATCGGCGAGCGCGCGGCGCAGCATCGCGGCCATGCCCTTCGGATCGCGGTGCGCACCACCGAGCGGCTCGTTGACGATCTTGTCGATCAGACCGAGCGCCTTCAGACGATGCGCGGTCAAGCCGAGCGCTTCCGCTGCTTCCGGCGCCTTCGCGGCGCTCTTCCACAGAATCGACGCGCAACCCTCCGGCGAAATCACCGAGTAGGTCGAGAACTGCAGCATCAGCACGCTATCGCCCACTGCGATCGCGAGCGCGCCGCCCGAGCCGCCCTCGCCGATAATCGTCGCGATCAGCGGCGTCTTCAGCTCGGCCATCACGTACAAATTGCGGCCGATCGCTTCGGACTGGCCGCGCTCTTCCGCGCCGATGCCGGGGTACGCGCCCGGCGTGTCGATGAACGTGAAGATCGGCAGGCCAAACTTCTCGGCGAGGCGCATCAGACGCTCGGCCTTACGATAGCCTTCCGGACGCGGCATGCCGAAGTTGCGCAGTGCGCGCTCCTTGGTGTCGCGGCCCTTCTGATGACCGATCACCATGCACGCCTGGCCGTTGAACCGCGCGAGACCGCCGACGATCGACAGATCGTCCGCGAAATTGCGGTCGCCATGCAGTTCATGGAAGTCGGTGAACAGTTCGCTCACGTAGTCGAACGTGTACGGACGCTGCGGATGACGGGCGATTTGCGAAACCTGCCAAGGTGTGAGGTTCGCATACAGATCTTTGGTGAGCTGCTGGCTCTTCTTGGACAGCCGCTCGATCTCTTCCGAAATATCGACGGCCGAGTCGTCCTGCACGAAGCGCAATTCTTCGATCTTCGCTTCGAGTTCAGCGATCGGCTGTTCGAAATCCAGAAACGTGGTCTTCATTGGTTGTAATCCTTGGACTTACCGGGCAGCGCGTATTCTAACCGCGCGAGCCGATGTCAAAACCATTTCTCAACTATCGACATGATATACACGATAGTCTTTGAAACGGCTTCGCCTCCTGTTCTTCTTCAGTAGTCGACCGGCAACGGATCGAGACTACGCCACATGTACCAGGTCGCCACGGTGCGCCACGGCTCCCAGTTCGCGGCAACCTCGCGCGCTTCACTGCGCGTGACGGGTTCGCCGCTGAAATAGTTGACGCTGATCGCGCGGATCAGGCCCAGGTCATCGAGCGGCAGCACGTCGGGACGCGACAGGTTGAAGATCAGGAACATCTCCGCGGTCCAGCGGCCGATGCCGCGAATCTGCGTGAGTTCGGCGATCACCGACTCGTCGTCCATCGACGTCCATTTGCCGACGTGCAATGCGCCCGACACGAAATGCCGCGCGAGATCGAGCACGTACTCGGCCTTGCGTTTCGACAGACCGCACGCGGTCAGCTTCTCGAGACCGAGCTTGATGAACTGCTGCGGCACGAGCTTCGGACACGCGGCTTCGACCTTAGCCCACACCGCCTGCGCCGACGCGACCGAAATCTGCTGGCCGACCACCGAGCGCGCAAGCGTGACGAACGGATCGCCACGACTCAGAAGATGCACGGGGCCGAACTTCGGAATCAGCTTTTTCAGAATGCGATCGCGCTTGACGAGGTCCGCACACGCCTTATCCCAATACGCGGGACGCGTGACTTCAGGCGCGAGGCCACCGATCTGCACCGGCACCGCGACTTCGTTCGCGAGCGATGCGACACCGGCCGCTTCGCCGCCGGCGCTGACCGTGCTCGCCGAGGCGGCCGACACACGTGTCTTGCGCACGACTTCGCCTGCGTTCGTATCGCGTGCGAGTTCCTGCACGTCGCCGGCGAGCTCGGCCGGCACCGCACCATTGCCCTTCGCCCGCGACGCCGTTTTCGCGCGCTTCGCAACCGGCGCGTGCGCGGCTTCAGTGCCCGCGCCGCCCGCACCATTGAGCGAGCGTTTGGCCGCGCTCTTCTTTGCCGGGGCCGAGCCGGCTTTCGCCGCCCCGCCCGCTATCGATGACGCTTTGTCTACCGCGCCATCGCCCGCGCGAGTCGACGCACGCGTCGACTTGGCTGCGGCAGCCGATGCTGCGGCAGCCGCACTGGTTTGAGACGCCGCGCGTTTAGCCGGCGTCTTCGTGGCCGTTGCCATCCTGCCTCCTGCCTGGCGAGTCGTTCAGAGGGAAGTACGAGGTGCGCTCACACGCGCCGCCACTCGGTCAACCCGCCGGGTTTGTCTTCGAGGGCAACGCCGGCCTCGAGCAATTCAGCCCGGATCCGGTCTGCTGCCGCATAGTCTTTTGCCTGCTTGGCGGCGACGCGCGCGGCAATCTTCGCTTCGATCGCGGCGGGCTCGAGCGCGCCTTCGGCTGCAGCACCCGCTGCCTGCTGCAGGTATGCACGCGGTTCGCGTCCGAGCAACCCGAGCACCGCGCCAAGCGCGCGCAATTGACGGGCCAGCGCGGGCTCGCGCGTGCGATTCACTTCAGTGGCCAGTTCGAACAGCACCGACACGGCCACCGGCGTGTTGAAGTCGTCGTTCATCGCTGACTGGAAACGCTGCGCGTACGCTTCGTTCCAGTCGAGCGCGGCACTATCGGGTGACACGTCTTTCAACGCCGTGTACAAACGCGCGAGTGCATTGCGCGCGTCGTCGATATGCACGTCGCTGTAGTTAAGCGGCGAGCGGTAATGCGCGCGCGCGATGAAGAAACGCACCACCTCTGCATCGTACTGCGCGAGCACTTCGCGAATCGTAAAAAAATTGTTCAACGACTTCGACATCTTCTCATTGTCGATCTGTACGTAGCCGTTGTGCATCCAATAATTGACGAATGTTTGTCCGGTCGCGGCCTCGCTTTGCGCGATCTCGTTTTCGTGGTGCGGAAACTGCAGATCCTGGCCGCCACCGTGAATGTCGAACTGTTCGCCGAGCAGCGTGCAGCCCATTGCCGAGCACTCGATGTGCCAGCCGGGACGACCGCGCCCGTACTTCGAATCCCAGCCGGTGTCGGCCGGTTCATCGGGTTTCGCCTGCTTCCACAGCACGAAGTCGAGCGGGTCCTGTTTCGCGTCGTTGGCCGCGACGCGTTCGCCCGCGCGCAGGTCTTCGAGCGACTTGCCCGACAGCTTGCCGTAGCCTGCGAATTTGCGTACCGCGTAGTTGACGTCCCCGTCGCTCGCCTGGTAGGCGTAGCCGTTTTTCTCGAGCGCCTCGATCATGCCGAGCATCTGCGGAATGAAGTCGGTCGCGCGCGGCTCGATGTCCGGACGCTCGATGCCGAGCGCGTCCGCGTCTTCATGCAGCGCGGCGATGAAGCGATCAGTGAGCGATTTGATAGTTTCACCGTTCTCGACTGCACGCTTGATGATCTTGTCGTCGATATCGGTAATGTTGCGCACGTAGGTCACGTTGTACCCAAGCGCGCGCAACCAGCGCTGCACGATGTCGAACACGACCATCACCCGCGCATGACCGACGTGACAATAGTCGTACACGGTCATCCCGCAGACGTACATCCGCACGACACCTTCGCGCAGCGGCACGAAAGTCTGTTTGTCACGCGCGAGCGTGTTGTAGATGCGCAGAGATTCCATAGAGAGCGGTGCGTGGGCCGAAAGAAGTCCGCATTGTGCTTCATGCGCGCCGCGACCCGCGAAACCAACAGGACAACGGGTGCGTCGCATACAGCTTAAACCGGCGCACCTCGTGCGGCGATCAGGCTGCAGACGATACTGCGAACCGGGCGGAGACGGCCACGAGTGGCGAAAAGACAGTCGGCGGTTCGACGGAACGCGCAGACCTTTTGTTAGAATGGCTCGGAGTATAACATCCTGACCTGAGCCTATGAAACACTCCAGCGGCCGCGCGCGCAGCGCTGCGACCCTCGCCGCGACTGCGTTTGGCGACGTTGTTGGTGGCGTTACTTTCGAAGCGGCGCGCGCCCTCGCGTGGCGTATCACCGTCGTTGCCGCGCTAGCCGCGGTGCCGGCTGCGAGCGCTTTTGCGCAGAAGGCGGCGGTGATGCCGCAAGGTCCCGCCGTGCGCGACAACACCCCGGAAATCGACGCGTCGATCGCGCAGAAAAACTGGCAAGCCGCGCTGACCCAACTCGATGCACGCGTCGCCGCAAACCCGCGCGACGCACAAGCTAAATTCAAACGCGCAAACGTGCTCGTGCATCTGAATCGCGACGACGAAGCGATCACCGCGTTCACCGAACTCACGCAGTTGTATCCCGAATTGCCCGAGCCGTACAACAACCTCGCCACGCTCTTCGCAAGACAAGGCCGCCTGACCGAAGCGCGCGCCGCGCTCGAAATGGCCACCCAGGTCAATCCGAACTACGGGCTCGCGTTCGAGAACCTCGGCGACCTCTATCTGCGCCTCGCCGATGCCGCGTACCGTCGCGCGGAAAGCCTCGGCAAGGCTAGCCCGAGGACCGCGCAGCGTCTCGCGGACATCCAGAAGGTCGTGTCGCCGGCTGCGCCCGCTGCCGCGGCGTCGCAGCCCGCCGCCGAACAGACCACCGGGCCCGCCGCGCACCCCACGTCGAACATCACTGAGAGCCCGAGCTTCCAGTTCGGCGGCCCGAACGGCTCGCTCGCCATGCCGCCGTACATGGCGCCGTCGCGCTGAGCGCCGGGCTCGTTGCTTGCCGCACGTTTTCTCCAACCCCGAGGATTTTCATGAAATGGTTGATGTTGGCGCTCGGCAGCGCCGCCCTGATCGCAAACGCACCCGCCTTTGCACAGTCCGGTTCGCAGGCCGCTCATCCTTCCGTGCTGTTGAAGACGTCGGAGGGCGACATCCGCGTCGAGCTGTACCCCGAGAAGGCGCCAAAGACGGTCGCGAATTTTCTCGACTACGTGAAGGCCGGCCAATATAGCGGCACGATCTTTCATCGCGTGATTCCGGGCTTCATGATTCAGGGCGGCGGCTATACGCAGAGCTTCGCCGAGAAGCCGACGCGCGCGCCGATCCCGCTCGAGAGCCGCAACGGTCTGAAGAACACCGCGGGCACGATCGCAATGGCACGCACCGGCGACCCGAATTCCGCCACCGCGCAGTTCTTCATCAACACGGTGGACAATGCCAATCTCGACTACCCGAATCCGGACGGCAACGGCTACGCGGTGTTCGGCAAGGTCACGAGCGGCATGGACGTCGTGAAGCGCATCGAAGCCACGCCCACCACCACGCGCGGCCCGATGAGCGATGTGCCGCAGAAACCGGTCGTGATCCAGTCGGCGACGGTGGTGAGCAAGTAACGACGAACCAGCGGGCGCACCAGCAAGCGAATCCGCGCGGCCGAAGCCCGGCCCCAACCAACGCCCCGGCGCGGCCTGTCGTCAGCGCATGACGACGCGACGCGCCTTTTATCCACCTGTTCATCAAAGGATTCCATCATGGTTGAACTGCATACGAACCACGGCGTCATCAAACTCGAGCTGAACGCCGAAAAGGCGCCGAAGTCGGTCGAGAACTTCCTGAACTACGTGAAGGCCGGCCACTACGACAACACGGTGTTTCACCGCGTGATCGACGGCTTCATGATCCAGGGCGGCGGCTTCGAACCCGGCATGAAGCAGAAGCCGACGGCCGAGCCGATCACCAACGAGGCAAACAACGGTCTGAAGAACGAGAACGGCTCGATCGCGATGGCGCGCACCAACGACCCGCATTCGGCGACCGCGCAATTCTTCATCAACGTGAACGACAACGACTTCCTGAACCACTCGTCGCCGACGCCGCAAGGCTGGGGCTATGCGGTGTTCGGCAAGGTCGTCGAAGGCATGGACGTGGTCGAGAAGATCAAGAAGGTCAAGACCGGCTCGAAGGGCTTCCATCAGGACGTGCCGGTCGACGACGTCGTGATCGAAAAGGCTGTCGTCGTCGGCTAAGCCGTGAGTGAGTCGCGCCCCATGCGGGCGTCGACTCGTTTGAACTGAAATCAGGCACCTTCAATGCTGCAAGAGACGCCGCTGCGAAGCATCGCCGCGGGCGTGCCAGGCGAGGGCCCACGCCCGCACGCCGCGCGCCCTTTTTTCTTCCTCTCCGATCTACATCTGAGCGAGGCGATTCCGCGCACGGTCGCCGCGTTCGAGCACTTCATCCGCGTGAACGCGGAAGCGGCCGACTCGGTTTTCATCCTCGGCGACCTGTTCGAATACTGGGTCGGCGACGACATGCTGAGCGAGCCGTTCGTCGCCCGTATTGCCGCATTGCTGCATACGCTGTCCGAGCGCGGCATCGCGCTCTACATCATGCACGGCAATCGCGACTTTCTGCTTGGCAAGCGCTTCATGAAAGCGGCCGGCGCGATCTGGCTGCCCGATCCATTCGTGATCACCGCGTTCGGCACGCGCATTGCGCTCGCCCACGGCGATGGTCTGTGCACCGCGGATCGCGGCTATCAGTTGTTCAGGTGTTTCGCGCGCAATCGACTCGCGCAGAGTCTGTTTTTGGCGTGGCCGTTTCGGTGGCGTCGCAAGCTCGCCGAGAATATGCGCTCGAAGAGCGAGCACGGCCGCACGCGGCCGATGTCGGTCAAGTATGACGTGACCCCGCGAGGCGTCGCCGCGCTGTTCAGGAAATCGAAGAGCGCGACGATCATTCACGGGCATACACATCTGCCCGCGCGGCATCGCGAACCGGGCGGCACGCGTTGGGTTCTGCCGGACTGGGATCTCGATCACGGCGAGCACCGTGGCGGCTATCTGAAGATCGATGCCGACGGGATTCGGGCGTTGCCGCTGGATTGACCTGGTAAGTACCGGGTGCGCTTCGCGCTGTCGAAGCGCCGCTACCTAGCGCTCCGCCGCCACCCCTTCCACCTTCCCCGCGATCGCCGCCGATAGGCGCCGCAGATCGAGCAACGCCGCATCCGCGCCTTGCAGCCCTTCGAGGCTCGTGCCGAGCCGCTCGAGCGCATCGACGATTTCATCGATGCGCCGCGCCTGGGTAGCCGCATGATCGATCAGACCGTGAATCGCGAGCGACACCGGATCGTCGGCATTGGGCGTGATGCCGTAGGCGCAGAACGCGCTGATTTCGCTGCCACGCTTCGCGTCGCGCGAGGCGTCGTTCGCATTCGTGTTCGCACCGTTGGCGCCGTTCGCGTCCGCGGCGACCGACGCCGGCACGATGATCCGCGCCGGATTGCCGACCGCCGTGCCACGCGCGGGTACCGGCTTCGTCACCACCGCGTTCGAGCCGATCTTCGCGTCCGCGCCGATCGTGAAACCGCCGAGCACTTTCGCGCCCGCACCGACGATCACACCACGCTCGAGCGTCGGATGCCGCTTCGCGCCGCGCGTGAGCGACGTGCCACCGAGCGTCACGCCCTGGTAGATCGTGCAGTCGTCGCCGATCTGCGCGGTCTCGCCGATCACGACGCCCATGCCGTGATCGATGAACACGCGCCGCCCGACGGTCGCGCCCGGATGGATCTCGATCCCGGTCATGAAGCGCGCCATCTGCGACACGAAACGCGCGAGCCAACGGCGCTTCGCGCGCCAGCACGCGTGCGCGATCCGATGCAGCACGAGCGCGTGCAGCCCCGGATAACACGTGAGCACTTCCCATGCGCTGCGGGCGGCGGGATCGCGCTCGCGGATCGTGGCGATGTCTTCGCGAAGTCTCGTAAACATGGCTGGGACTGTGTTGTTTTGGGGGAAAAGAAAAACCGTCTGCGTGAGCGGGTCCGCGCGCTTAGCGCTCGCGCGGGCCTGTGCATTTCGCGCCACGCGTGACGGCATGCCTGCCGCTTAGCACGGCGGCAGCTTTGCTTCTAACGTTTCGTGGATTGTAGGGCGATTGCGCGAAACCTGCCGGAAGTCCCCGTCACCTGCAAGGTTGTCGTCAGATGAACGCGGCGCAACAGGTGCGCCGCGACGGGCTCGCTGACGAGCGTCAGCCGGTCCGCCCGGTCTTGAGCAGAATGTGCTTGGCGATGCCGCGCACGATGTTGACCTCTTCGCGCTCGAGGCCCGAGCGCGCGAAGAGCCGCCGCAGCCGTGACATCAGCTTCTTCGGATTGGCTGGATCGAGAAACTCGAGCGCGATCAGCGCGCTTTCCAGATGCGCGAACATGCTCTCGATCTCGTCGCTCGCTGCCATCTGCGCGCGCGTACCGGCGGATTCGGCCGGCGCTACGCGTGCCCCTGCGGCGGGCGCACCGTCGGTCACTTCCTCGGCGCCGAGATACGCGGTGCGCAGCTCGTAGGCGAGCACCTGCACCGCCTGCGCGAGATTGAGCGAGCTGTAGGCCGGATTGGCCGGAATATGCGCGATGGCGCTGCATCGCTCGACGTCCTCGTTCGACAAGCCCGTGCGCTCGTTGCCGAACACCAGCGCGATCTCGCCGTGCATCGCCTCTGCGTGCGCGGCGGCGGCAGCCGCACGCGGCGTCCATTGCGGCGGTCCATATTCGCGCAGCCGCGCGGTGAGCGCGATCGACCAGTGCACGCCGGTCAGCGCATCGGCAAGCGACGGCACCACGTGCACGGAGGCGAGCACGTCGTCCGCGCCGCTCGCCATCGCGATCGCTTCGGGATCGTTCTGCACGTTCGGCACGCGCGGCGACACGAGCACGAGCCGCGAAAAGCCCATGGTTTTCAGCGCGCGCGCCGCGGCGCCGACATTGCCCGGATGGCTGGGCTCGACCAGCACGAAACGCGTCGACGTGAAGCCGCCGCGCAAATCGGCCACGGCGGGGTCGGAGGAATGGTGGGTGTGATCCACGATGAAACTCGGCTGGCTAGAACTCAAGACGCGTATGGTAGCGCCAACGGGCGCCCGTGCGGCACATCCGCTCCACGTTAGCGAGCACCTGCGCGAGGGCGACCGGACTCAGGTAAAATACCGCTTTTCGCGTCCGGCGCCGACGTTTGCTGAAGTCTTCCGTCGAACCGGCCGCACCGTTCTTATTCAATTCGTCTCCGTCGACGGAATGCGCTCCGGGTGGATAGCCGGCTGCCGTTCCGTGCTGTTTTTGCGTCGTTGCGGCGCCCGTCAGCGCAGGTTTCGCGCTTATTTACCGGCCGGCAGCCGTGCTGCCCCGGCACAAGGATCAGTTTATGCATCCCATGCTCAATATCGCTGTGAAGGCCGCGCGCCGCGCAGCTCAGATCATCAACCGCGCATCGCTCGATCTCGACCTGATTCAGGTCAGCAAAAAGCAGCACAACGATTTCGTCACGGAGGTCGACAAAGCGTCCGAAGCGGCGATCATCGAAACGCTCAAGACCGCTTATCCCGATCACGCCATCCTCGCCGAAGAATCAGGCAAGTCAAACGACGATTCCGAATACCAGTGGATCATCGATCCGCTCGACGGCACCACCAACTTCATCCACGGCTTCCCGTACTACTGCGTGTCGATCGCGCTCGCGCACAAGGGCATCGTCACGCAAGCCGTCGTCTATGACCCGACCCGCAACGATCTGTTCACCGCATCGCGTGGCCGTGGCGCGTTCCTCAACGATCGCCGCATCCGCGTCGCCAAGCGTGACCGCCTCGCCGACTGCCTGATCGGCACCGGCTTCCCGTTCCGCCAGTCGGACAACCTCGAATCGTACGGCCGCCAGTTCGCCGAGATGACCGAAGCCTGCGCGGGCTTGCGCCGTCCGGGCGCCGCCGCGCTCGATCTGGCAAACGTCGCGGCCGGACGCATGGACGGCTTTTTCGAGCAGGGCCTGAACGCATGGGACGTCGCGGCGGGCAGCCTGCTGATCACCGAATCTGGCGGTCTGGTCGGCAACTACACCGGTGATTCGGATTTCCTGCACGTCGGCGAAGTCGTCGCGGGCAACCCGAAGGTCTACGCGCAGATGATCCCGATCCTGTCGCGCTACAGCCGCACGCGTCAGCAGTCGGCGTAAGGCGCACCGCCGTGGCCCGTCCGCGGCCACGCATAACGGTTGTGCGGAAAAGCGGCTTCGGCCGCTTTTTTGTTGGCGGCGCTGCGGCGTGCCGGGGCGTCGCGCCAAAAAGCCGCGGTGACTCGGGACGGGACTCGGCCGGGACCGTTCTGTGCTCCATACCGCTTTGACCCTGTCCGACTTTCACCCCGGGCGCAGCCTCCAACCGGCCCCATGAAAAAAGGCTTCCATACGATCATCGCGGCGCAGTTCATTTCGTCGCTGGCCGACAATGCGCTGTTGATCGCAGCCATCGCGCTGCTTTCCGTGATGCGCTCTGCCGCGTGGGTTACGCCGCTCTTGCAGATCTTCTTCACGATCTCGTACGTGCTGCTCGCGCCCTTTGTCGGCGCGTTCGCCGATTCGATGCAAAAGCGCCACGTGATGTTCATCTCCAACGCGCTGAAGGCGAGCGGTTGCCTGATGATGATCCTCGGCGTTCATCCGATGATCGCCTACGGCGTGGTCGGCTTCGGCGCGGCCGCGTATTCGCCCGCCAAGTACGGCATCCTCACCGAGCTGCTGCCCGCCGAAAAGCTCGTGCGCGCGAACGCGTGGCTCGAATCGGCGACGGTGCTGTCGACGATCGTCGGCACGATGCTCGGCGGTGCGCTAATCAGCACCGTCGTCGAGCATTTCGTCACGCGCATGCATTTGCCGCTGATGCACTCCGCCGCCGATCTCGCGATGGCCGCAGTCATGCTTACCTACGCGATCGCCGCCGCGATCAATATCTTCATTCCGGATACCGGCGCGCGCTATCCGAACCGGCTGACCGAGCCGAGCAAGCTGCTCGGCGATTTCCATCACTGCTTCCGCGTGCTGTGGGCCGACAAGCTCGCGCAGATCGCGCTGTGGGTGACCACGCTGATGTGGGGCGCCGCGGTGACGATGCAGCTGCTGGTGCTCAAATGGGCGAACGTGAACCTCGGGCTGTCGTTGTCGAAAGCCGCGGTGATGCAGGGCGTGACCGGCGTCGGCATCGCGATCGGCGCGGCGGGTGCGGCCGCGCTGATTCCGTTGCGACACTCGCTGAAGGTTTTGCCGGTCGGCGTGCTCACAGGTGCGGTGGCGATCGCGATGGCCTTCTACAACAAGAACCTGTTCCCGCCGGGCGCGGGCCTGCGCTTCGGCACGCATGTCGCGCCCTACTACATTCTGCTGGCCTATCCGCTGATGATCGTGCTCGGCGGGCTGTCGGGCTTTTTCATCGTGCCGATGAACGCGGTCCTGCAGCATCGCGGCGCGACGCTGCTTTCGGCCGGTCACTCGATCGCCGTGCAGAATTTCAACCAGAACCTCGCGGTGCTGCTGATGCTCGGCGTGTACGCGCTGCTGCTCACGGCAAAAATGCCCGCGCAGTGGATCATCGTCGTGTTCGGCAGCTTCATCACGCTGCTGATGTGGCTCGCGAAACGCCGCAGCGCCACGAACGAACGCAGAGTGGACATGCGGGCGATGATCGAGGAATGAACGCATCCGGCTCCCGGGTTGGGCATCGTCCGTTCGGCCAGGGTCCGCTCGTCGCGCCGGCGGGTTAAACTCACGCCCTGAGCATCTACCGCAAGAAGACACGAAGGATGGGCATTCAAACCGCAGCGGCCAACGACGTCGCACAACACACGCCCATGATGCAGCAGTACCTGCGCATCAAGGCGGAGCATCCGGGCACGCTGGTGTTCTACCGGATGGGCGACTTCTACGAACTCTTTTTCGACGACGCGGAAAAAGCCGCGCGTCTGCTCGACCTGACGCTCACGCAGCGCGGCGCATCGGCAGGCAATCCGATCAAGATGGCCGGCGTGCCGCATCACTCGGTCGAACAATATCTGGCCAAGCTCGTGAAGCTCGGCGAATCGGTCGCGATCTGCGAACAGATCGGCGACCCGGCCACCTCGAAAGGCCCGGTCGAACGCAAGGTCATGCGCGTGGTTACGCCCGGCACGCTGACCGACGCCGCGCTGCTGTCCGACAAGAGCGACGTCTATCTGCTCGCGCTGTGCGTCGCGCACAATCGCCGCGGCGTCGCGACGAGCGTCGGTCTCGCGTGGCTCAATCTCGCGAGCGGTGCGCTGCGCCTCGCCGAAGTCGCTCCCGATCAGGTCGCCGCCGCGCTGGAGCGCATCCGTCCCGCGGAAATTCTGGTCGCCGATGCCGCCGCCGATTCGACCAGCTGGACACCGCCTGTCAACGCCAGCGCGCTCAAGCGCGTGCCGGCCTGGCACTTCGATATCACGTCGGGCACGAAGCGCCTATGCGATCAGCTCGAAGTCGCGAGCCTCGACGGCTTCGGCGCGCATTCGCTCGGCTGCGCGTGCGGCGCGGCCGGCGCATTGCTGCTGTATGCGGCGTCTACGCAAGGCCAGCAACTGCGTCACGTGCGCAGCCTGAAGGTCGAATCCGAATCCGAATACATCGGCCTCGATCCGGCCACGCGCCGCAACCTCGAACTCACGGAGACACTGCGCGGCACCGAATCGCCAACGCTGTGCTCGCTGCTCGACACCTGCTGCACGACAATGGGCAGCCGCCTGCTGCGTCACTGGCTGCATCATCCGCCGCGCGATTCGGCGGTGGCGCAAACACGCCAGCAGGCGATCGGCGCGTTGCTCGACGCACCGCCAAGCGCCGATCTCGATACGTTGCGCAGCGCATTGCGGCAGATTTCCGACATCGAACGGATCACCGGACGTCTCGCGTTGCTGTCGGCGCGACCGCGCGATCTGTCGAGCCTGCGCGATACCTTCATCGCGCTGCCTGCTTTGCGCGCGCAGCTCGCGGCGGTGGCAGCGAACGCGGACTCACTCGCGCGCATCGACGCGGCGCTCGAACCGCCGCACGCGTGCGTCGATTTGCTGAAGCTCGCGGTCGCGCAGGAGCCGGCCGCGATGGTGCGCGATGGCGGCGTCATCGCGCGTGGCTATGACGCCGAGCTCGACGAACTGCGCGATATTTCGGAGAACTGCGGACAGTTCCTGATCGATCTCGAAACACGCGAACGCGCACGCACCGGCATCAACAATCTGCGCGTCGAGTACAACAAGGTGCATGGCTTCTATATCGAAGTCACGCGCGGCCAGACCGACAAGGTGCCCGACGACTATCGCCGTCGGCAGACGCTGAAGAACGCCGAGCGCTACATCACGCCCGAGCTGAAGACCTTCGAGGACAAAGCGCTGTCCGCTCAGGAACGCGCGCTCGCGCGCGAACGCGCGCTGTACGACGCGTTGCTGCAAGCGTTGCTGCCGTTCATTCCCGACTGTCAGCGCGTCGCGCTCGCGCTTGCCGAACTCGATCTGCTGGCCGCGTTCGGCGAACGCGCTCGCGCGCTCGACTGGGTTGCGCCGACGTTCTCAGCGAACGCCGGCATCGACATCGAGCAGGGGCGGCATCCGGTGGTCGAGGCGCAGGTTGAGCAGTTCATCGCCAACGATTGCACGCTCGCGACCGAGCGCAAGCTGCTGTTGATCACCGGCCCGAACATGGGCGGTAAGTCGACTTTCATGCGCCAGACCGCGTTGATCGCGCTGCTCGCATATGTTGGCAGCTACGTGCCGGCGCGGCGCGCGGCCTTCGGACCGATCGACCGTATCTTCACGCGCATCGGCGCGGCCGACGACCTCGCCGGCGGCCGCTCGACCTTCATGGTCGAGATGACCGAAGCCGCCGCGATCCTCAACGACGCGACGCCGCAAAGCCTCGTGCTGATGGACGAGATCGGCCGCGGCACATCGACGTTCGACGGCCTCGCGCTCGCGTGGGCGATCGCGCGTCACCTGCTATCCCACAACGGCTGCTACACGCTGTTTGCGACGCACTATTTCGAGCTGACGCAACTGCCCGCGGAGTTTCCGCACGCAGCCAACGTGCATCTGTCGGCGGTCGAGCATGGGCACGGCATCGTGTTCCTGCATGCTGTCAACGAAGGACCGGCCAATCAGAGCTACGGTCTGCAGGTCGCGCAACTCGCCGGCGTCCCCAACGCGGTGATTCGCGCGGCGCGCAAGCATCTCGCGCATCTGGAGCAGCAATCGGCCGCGCAGCCCGCGCCGCAACTCGATCTGTTTGCGACGCAGCCTGCCATGCTCGCCGAAGATGCGGACGACGACCTCGAGGCGGCGAGCGACGCAACGCCTGCGTCGCCCGCGATGCAGACGCTCGTCGAGCGTCTGCGCGGCATCGATCCGAACGATCTGCGGCCGCGCGAAGCGCTCGATCTGCTGTACGAACTGCATGAACTGGCCGTCGCGCCGGATGCGGGCCACTGACATGCGCAGACGCCCGCCGCGCCCGCGCGGGATTCGCGCGGCGCTGCGTCACGTGCTCGCACCGGCAGGCGGCATCGTCGTGCTCGCAATGGTGTGCGCATGGGGCGCGTCGGCGCACGCCGAGGCCTCGCGCTTCGGGTTCGCGGTGATTTCCGGCACGATGCACAGCCCCGCCGACGAAGCCGCCACGCAACGGTTGCTCGATGCGATCGGCCGCGAGCGCGACGTGCGCTTCATCGTCTACGACGGCAATCTGAAGGGCCCGAAGGAAGTTTGTCGCGACGCGTTGTTCGAGCGCCGTCAGGCCTTGCTCGACAGCTCGCGCACTGCCCTCTTCTTTATCCCCGGCCAGCATGACTGGGCCGATTGCGGCACGGCGGAAGCCGGTGGCTTCGATCCAGTCGAACGGCTCGACCAGTTGCGTCAAACGCTGTTCGCCGATCCGACCTCGATGGGACAGAACCCGATCTCGTTGACACGCGAGAGCGAGGTATCGCGCTTCCGTCCATTTCGCGAAAACGTGCGCTGGGTGGTCAACGAAAAAGCGAATACCAAAGGCGGCGACGTGGTCTTCATCGGTTTGAACGCGCCGGGTCCGAACAATCACTACCTGAGCGCGGGCGGCCGCAACGGCGAGTTCGAAGATCGCGTGATCGCCAATGCATTCTGGCTCGAGCACGCGGCCGAATACGCGAAGCGCCGCGACGCGCGCGCGATGGTCGTATTCATTCAGGGTGATTTCGACCCAGAGCGCTATGAGCGACCCGAACGGTTCGCCTGGCTGCACTTTGCGCACAGTCCGCGCCGCGACGGCTTTCTCGAATTCAAGCGCAGTCTGGTCAAGCTCGCGCAGATTTTCCCCGGACCCGTGGTCGTCGTGCATGCAGACGACGAACGGCAGGCCGGTGCTTTCGTCATCGATCAGCCGCTACGCAACGACAAGGGGATGGTCGTGACGAACCTCACGCGCATTGCGCTCGCGCCGCGTGATCGTCTCAACCAATGGATTCAGATAGAAGCGGACTTCGCCGGGAAGCCGCCGTTCAGAGTCAGCGTGCGCGACGTGCCGAAGCAGATGCCGCTGCCCACCACGCCGCCGGTCTTGCCACCCGTATCGCCGCGTGACGAATCCGGCGCGTCGATGCCGGCTGCGCCGGAGATGCCGAATGTGGAAGGGTTCGGGCCGGGGTCGGAATTGCCGCCCGTATTGCAGACACCTGGAAAGTCGCAGGACCAGCAGCCGCACATCCCGTCCGACCAGGGCGGCGGCGACTACGGGCCCGCGATCTCGATGCCGCCGGGGTCGATACTGCCAGCCTCACCGGCGTTGCCGGCATCGGTGCCGCCTGCCCCCGCGACGACACCGCGCACGCCCGCAAGCTCAGTGCAGGGTCGGTTTTGAGTTGTCTTCTTCGTCCTCGTCTTCGTCGTCGTCGAGGACTTCGAGGCCGTCCGCGCCATGCGCGTGTTCATGCTGGATTTCGTCTTCAGTTGCCGGACGCACGTCCTTGACGGTCAACGCGAAACGCAGCGCCATTCCGGCGAGCGGATGGTTGCCGTCGAGCACGACCTTGTCTTCCGCGACGTCGGTCACCACGTAGACCAGCGCATCGATTTCCTCGTCGCCATCTTCCGGGGTGCCTTCGAACTGCATGCCGACTTCGAGAGGTTCCGGGAAGCGATCGCGCGGCTCGATCTTCACCAGCTCGGGATCGTATTCGCCGAACGCGTCTTGCGGTTCGAGCTGGATCTGGGTTTCGAAGCCAGCCTCGTGGCCGTCGAGCTCTTCCTCGATCTTGGGGAACGTGCCATCATAGCCGCCGTGAAGATAGACCATCGGCTCTTCGCTTTCCTCGATCAGATTGCCTTGCGCATCCGACAGCTTGTACGCGACCGACACGACGGTGTTCTTTGCGATTTTCATTCGATTCTCCAGAATACAACTCACATTATACGATGCCCAGGCGGCCCACTCACCTCCCGGCCGGTGCACGTTCGGCAAGCAATTCGCCGTCTGCTGCAAAGCCGGCCACGCAGCCCATTCTTCCGCCCTCGCCCGACATTCCGACCGCACTGCTCGGCCATCTGAGCCCCTCGCAATTCATGCGCCGCTATTGGCAGAAAAAGCCATTGCTGATCCGTCAGGCGATTCCGGAAATCGAAGCGCCTCTGTCGCGCGACGAGTTGTTCGAGCTGGCCGATCAGGACGACGTCGAAGCGCGGCTGATCACGCACTTCCGCAATAAATGGCAGCTGGAGCACGGCCCGTTTGCGCCCGACGAACTGCCGTCCGTCAAACAGCGCGCGTGGACACTGCTCGTGCAGGGCGTGGACCTGCATGACGATCGCGCCCGCGCGTTGCTCGACCGTTTCCGCTTCGTGCCGGACGCGCGTCTCGACGACCTGATGATTTCGTATGCGACCGATGGCGGCGGCGTCGGTCCGCACTTCGATTCCTACGATGTGTTTCTTTTGCAAGTAAAAGGCAAGCGCCGCTGGCGTATTAGCGCGCAAAAAGACCTGACGCTGCAGCCTGGCTTGCCGTTGAAAGTTTTACAGCATTTCGAGCACGATGAAGAGTGGGTGCTCGAGCCCGGCGACATGTTGTATCTGCCGCCGCACATCGCGCACGACGGCATCGCCGAGGGCGAATGCATGACCTGTTCGATCGGTTTTCGCGCCCCGTCCGAGACCGAGCTGACCGCGCAGTTCCTGTACCACCTGGCCGAGCGTGGAGTGGCCACCCGCAAGGCCGGCGCTCTGTACCGCGATCCACGGCAGGCCGCCGTCGAGCGGCCGGCCGAACTGCCCGCGGCGCTCGTCGAACGGGTGGGCGCGATGCTTGCTAAAGTGCGATGGAATGAGCAGGACATTGCGTCGTTCCTCGGTACGTATCTCAGCGAACCGAAGCCGAGTGTCGTCTTTGATCCGCCGCAACGGCCGCTCAACGAAGCCCGTTTCATCGGCGTCGCATCGAAATCCGGTCTACGGCTCGATCGCAAGACCAATCTGTTGTATGAACGTCGTTTTTTCTTCGTAAATGGAGAAGAAATGACGTGGAACGGTGCGAAAAGATGGCTGTTTGATCTCGCGAATCACAGGTCCATGAGTGCGAAACGCTTTGTAACACTATCGCACGATTCATCTGTGACATCACTGCTACACGAGTGGTATCGTGCGGGCTGGATACAGGTGGGCGAGCTTGCGTAACCCTGCCCACGTGCTATACCGTACAGTGAAATTTTGTATGAGAAAGACAACGTATTGACCCCGGATTTATCGACTGTCAGTACGAAAGTGCATATAATTTCCGCCCAAGCCGTAGGGAAGATTCCAGCTCTCGAAAGAGCATCTCCACCAGCGGCCCAGGTCGGTGTTGGAGCACATTACCGGTTTTATTTTGCGCTGTTGCTTACCTTTAAACCATAAAAGGACGTGATCATGAAGAAATCCCTCCTCGTAGCATCCCTGTTGGCAGCTGTGGCACTCGCTGCATGCAATAAGAGCGAACAAGCCGCTGCTCCGTCAGATGCTGCGTCCGCGCCTGCTGCCGCGTCCCCGGCAGAAGCAGCATCGCCGGCAGTCGCAGCATCCCCGGCAGAAGCAGCATCGCCCGCAGAAGCAGCATCCCCGGCTGAAGCAGCATCGCCGGCAGTCGCAGCATCGCCGGCTGCAGGCGCAAGCCAGTAAGCTGCGTTTGCTCGACGTTGCGACGGCTCCCGTCGCAGCTAACGTCGATGCGGGAGGCTGCTCAAACCAGCAGCCCCTGGCAAGCAGCATTAAAAAAGCCACGAATGCAAATTCGTGGCTTTTTTGTTTGCGATGCACCGCGCACGCGGCACACGACGTTGGGTCGCTGCGTCACCTGAGCGCAGCAACCGATCAAGACATTCAACCGCGTTCGACCGGTTCCTCGAAGAACTCCCGGACCACCTCTATCTCGCGGGTCCGTTTGAAGGGCGGCAGACTCTGCCAGATACGGCGGCCATACGGTTTATCGACGAGACGCGTATCGCAGATCATCAGCACGCCACGATCCGTCTCCGCGCGAATCAGCCGGCCCGCGCCCTGCTTCAGCGTGATCACGGCTTGCGGCAGCTGATGCACGGCGAACGGACTCAAGCCCTTCTTCGTCAGTGCGTCGAGCCGCGCGGCCAGCACGGGATCGTCTGGCGGCGCAAACGGCAGCTTGTCGATCACGACCAGCGACAGCGCGTCGCCGCGCACGTCCACGCCTTCCCAGAAGCTCTGACTGCCGACCAGAATCGCATTGCCGTACGCGCGAAAGCGATCGAGCAATTCGGTGCGGCTCGCATCGCCCTGCACCAGCAGCGGATAGTCCCAGCCGCGCGACTCGATCGCGTCGCGCAGCTTCGCCGAGATACGGTCCACCGCGCGTAGCGTCGTGCACAGCATGAAGACGCCGCCACCCGATGCTTCGATCGCGGGCAATGCCGCATCGAACACGGCATCGGTGAACATCGGCGACGACGGCTGCGGCAGATTGCGCGGCACGTACAGAAGCCCTTGCGACGGATAGTCGAACGGGCTCGGCAAGGTCATCGAGCGCTTCGAGTTCAAGCCCATCTGCGCCGCGTAATGCGTGAAGTCGCCCCGCACCGACAGCGTCGCCGATGTGAAGATCCACGCGCGCGGCACCCCTGCGCGCTGCTTCGCGAAAATCGGCGCGACCGACAACGGCGTTTCGTGCAACTGCACCGTGTGCGAGAACACCTCGATCCAGCGGACCTTTTCGTTCGGATCGGTGCGCTCGGCACCTGCGTCGCCTTCGCGTGTCGCAACCGCGTCGCGTTCCGCGCTCGTGGGCGGCGTGGTCCAGCCACTCAGCACGTCCTGCAGCTCGCGCGCGCGACGCAGACACGCGCCCAGCGATTCGGCTCGCTCGGCCTGCCCCGCCAGCGCCGAGGCCAATGCGTCGAGCTCGGCTTCGAGCGTGTCGAGCGCGGGGAATAGCGGATGATCGTCGGGCAACTGGCCGATCGACAGACGCACCGTGTCTTCCTTGAATGCGAGCCGCACGTCGCGCGCGGCGCGCTCGAGCGTCGCGCCGAGCTTGACCCAGTCAACCGCATCGCGTGCGTGACCGAGCCCTTCGGCCACCGAATCGCGCGCGAGCTCGAGGAACTGCGCGGTCGATAGCGTTTCGCCGAAAAACAGCGTGGCGGTTTCGGGCAGTTGGTGCGCTTCGTCGAAGATGACCGTGTTCGCAGTCGGCAGCAACTCCGCCATGCCAGTATCGCGCAGCATGATGTCGGCGAAAAACAGATGGTGGTTGACCACCACGATATCGGCCTGCTGCGCTTCGCGGCGCGCCTGCATCACGAAGCAGTCCTTGTAGTGCGGACACTCCTGGCCGAGACAGTTGTCGCGCGTCGAGGTGACCATCGACCACACTTGCGCGGTCTCAGGCACGCTCGCCAGTTCGGCCTTGTCGCCGGTGCGCGTGATCTTCGCGAAGCGCACGATGTCCTGCAGATACGAGGTTTCCTGGCGCGACGGCAGACGGCCGTTGTCCGCGGTGCGTTGCAGGTAGTAATGGCACAGATAGTTCGCGCGGCCCTTCAGCATCGCGACCGACACCGGCACCGCGAGCGCGTCGCGCACGGTCGGAATGTCGCGCTGGAACAGCTGATCCTGCAGATGCTTGGTGCCGGTCGAGACGATCACCTTGCCGCCCCACAGCATGGCCGGCACGAGGTACGCATAGGTCTTGCCGGTGCCGGTTCCGGCTTCGACGATCAGCGTGTTCTCACCCGCTTCGACACCGTCGGCTTCGGCGTTGCTGTCGGTCGACTCAGAGGCGGCCTCAGCGCCCGTCTGCTGCTGGCGCCGTGCCGGGCGCTTCTGCGCCTCGAACATCACGGGCTCGGGCATCGCGCGACCCGACGCCTCCATCGCCGCGGCAACCGCGCGCGCCATTTCGATCTGCGACGCGCGGGGCCGATAACCGTCGATCTGCCGCGCGAGCAGACCGTTGTCGGCGAAGATGTCGTCGAGCTCGCTCGCGCGGCGCCGACTCAGCGACACGCCTGGCACCGGTGCTGCCGCGCGCGGCGAGGGCGTGCCCGAAGCAGATGCGTTGTCCGGCGCGGCCCGGGACGAAGTGTCATGCGATGAATTCAAGGCAAGCGTTCCTGCTAAGTCCGGCTCGCGCGCTGCGCGCCCCAGCACCTGCCAGGCCGCGAACTCAGGCGCGCGCGTCCGGTTCGAGCTGCAATTGCAGCAAGATGATGGTGTCCTTGACTTTGAGTTTGCGCTTTTTCAGGCGCTGCAACTCGAAGTCGTCGATGCCGGGTTCATCCGACATCCGGTCGATCAACCGGTCGAGTCCACTATGCTCCGATTCCAGTTGCAGAATGCGGTCGCGAAGTGTGTTTGCGTCGATGACGTGATGACGATCGCGCATGCTCGCCTCCTCTGGTCGGCGGCACCAACCGCGTGCGCGCGGTCCGATGCCTGAGGTTGCTGTCCGGCTCAAAACGCATTACGGCGACTACGGCGGCCGTGGCCACGACCGCCACGGCTCACTCTACGGCACTGCCACTACAGCACGCTTACTGTTGCTGTTGCTGTTGCTGTTGCTGTTGCTGCTGCTTTTGCTGCTCTTCGAGCTGTTGCTGCTTCAACTCGTCCTGACGCTTCTGCTCGGCCTTTTCGGCAGCCTGCTTTTGACGCGCTTCGACATCGAGCTTGTGCTGCGCGGCCTCGGCCTGCTTCCGCTCGAAATTCTCCTGTTTCTGCTGGCGCTCCACGGCCTGTTGCGCGCCCTGCCGACGCGCTTCCTCGAGCTTGCGCTGGTAGTCGCTCTGCTTCTGGTCGTAGGACTTCTGATTGGCCGCCGACTGCGCCGGCGCGACACCACGCTGCGCCTGGTCGAGCGCGTGCTGACGCTGCTTCTCTTCGTAGGCCTGCGCATTGGCCTCGCGCTGCGGTGCCGCGGCGTTGCGCTGCGCCTGCTCGAGCGCGTGCTGACGCTGCTTCTCTTCGTAGGCCTGCGCGTTGGCTTCGCGCTGCGGCGCCTCGGCGTTGCGCTGCGCCTGATCGAGCGCGTGCTGACGCTGCTTTTCCTGATACGCCTGCTCGTTACGCGCGTCTTCGGCGGCGCGTTGCGGCGCTTCCGCCTCGTTTTGCGCGCGCCGTAACGCTGTGCGTTCGTCGCGCTCGCGGGCGCGCTGCGCACGCTGCTCGGCGTCGAGCGCGAGCTGCTCCTTGCGGATGTCCGCCTGCACGCTGCGCATCGCGTCGCGCGCACGATTCAGACAGTGATTGACGAAGAAGCGGCTGTAGCAGTTGTGTTGCGCGACAGCGAATTGATAGTTGTTGTCGTCGGTGCGCTGGTTGAGCACCTGTTGCCGTTCGTCGAACGACTTGTCGAGCGCGGCTGCATCACTCGCGCTTTGAGGGCTGCCGGCCGTTGCGGCGGCTCGCGGGCCCGAGGCCGCGACACCCGCACCTTGCGCGGGTGTCGCGCTCTGCGCCGCGGCCGGCACCGGCGCGGCAAGCGCTGCGGCGATCGCGCACGACGCGGCCGCCGTTACGACCGACGGACTAAGCCAGCGCAACGAAACCAGCGGCAATTGAGACGAACCCCGAGACGAACCCGGCAGCGAACCTGACGCCAGCGAAGAGACCAGGCGGTTGAGGGACAAGGAGATTGGCAACGTCGTAGAGGGTCAACGGAACATGCCCGAAATTCTAACACCCCGCGGTTGAGCCCTTTGGCATTTATGGCAAAATGCCCCGCTCTAGCAACCTGGTCGCGGCGCACGCCCGGCCTGTCCCGAATTGCCGCCCGCGCGCGGCCCATCACTGAGTCCGCAGGAATACCAAGACCTTATGACGGAAACCGTAGCACTCAAGATCGTCCAGCGCATCGCCACCGAACTGTCCGTCCAGCCGCGCCAGGTCGCGGCCGCGGTGGAACTACTCGACGAAGGCGCGACCGTTCCGTTCATTGCCCGTTACCGCAAGGAAGTGACCGGCAATCTCGACGATACGCAACTGCGTAATCTCGAGGAACGCCTGCTCTATCTGCGCGAGCTGGAAGACCGGCGCGCGGCGATCATCGCGAGCATCGACGAACAGGGCAAGCTCACCGACGAGCTGCGCAGCGCGATCGAAGGCGCCGACAGCAAACAGGTGCTGGAAGACCTCTATCTGCCGTACAAGCCGAAGCGCCGCACGCGCGCGCAAATCGCGCGTGAAGCCGGTTTGCAGCCGCTCGCGGACGCGCTGCTCGGCAATCCGCTGCTCGATCCGCAAACCGAAGCCGCGGCGTACGTGGACGCCGAGAAAGGCGTCGCCGATGTGAAGGCCGCGCTCGACGGCGCGCGCGACATCCTCTCCGAGCAGTTCGGCGAAACCGCCGAACTACTCGGCAAGCTGCGCGACTATCTGTTCAACCAGGGCGTGGTGTCGTCGAAGGTCGTGGAAGGCAAGGAAACGGCGGAGGAAGAGAAGTTCCGCGACTACTACGACTACGCCGAAACGATCCGCACGGTGCCGTCGCATCGCGCGCTCGCGCTGTTCCGCGGCCGCAATGCCGGCGTGCTGATGATCAAGCTGGGTCTCGGCGAAGAGCTCGACGCGCAGGTGCCGCACCCGGGTGAAGCGCTGATCGCGCGGCACTTCGGCATCGCCAATCAGAACCGCCCCGCCGACAAGTGGCTCTCCGATGTGTGCCGCTGGTGCTGGCGCGTGAAGGTGCAGCCGCACCTGGAAAACGAGCTGCTGACCAATCTGCGCGACGAAGCCGAACACGAAGCGATCCGCGTGTTCGCACGCAATCTGAAAGACCTGCTGCTCGCGGCGCCCGCTGGGCCGAAGGCCGTGATCGGTCTCGATCCGGGCTTGCGCACCGGCGTGAAAGTGGCGGTGGTCGACCGCACCGGCAAGGTGCTCGCGACCGACACGATCTACCCGCACGAGCCGCGCCGCGACTGGGACGGCTCGCTCGCGAAGCTCGCGCGCCTTGCCGCGCAAACGCAGGCCGAGCTGATCAGCATCGGCAACGGCACCGCGTCGCGTGAGACGGACAAGCTCGCGAGCGAGCTGATCGCGCGTCACCCGGAGCTGAAGCTGCAGAAGATCGTCGTGTCGGAAGCGGGCGCGTCGGTGTACTCGGCGTCCGAACTGGCGGCGAAGGAATTCCCCGACATGGACGTGTCGCTGCGCGGCGCGGTGTCGATCGCGCGACGTCTGCAGGACCCGCTCGCCGAGCTCGTAAAGATCGAGCCGAAGGCGATCGGCGTCGGCCAGTATCAGCACGACGTGAACCAGCGCGAACTCGCGCGCTCGCTCGACGCGGTCGTCGAAGACTGCGTGAACGCGGTCGGCGTCGATGCGAATACCGCGTCGGTCGCGCTGCTCGCGCGGGTCTCGGGCTTGAACGCGACGCTCGCGCGCAACATCGTCGACTATCGCGATGCGAACGGGCCGTTCCCGTCGCGCGAGCATCTGCGTAAGGTGCCGCGTCTCGGCGACAAGACCTTCGAGCAGGCCGCTGGCTTCCTGCGCATCAACAACGGCGAGAATCCGCTCGACCGCTCGTCCGTGCACCCCGAGGCGTATCCGGTCGTCCAGCGCATTCTCGCGAAGATCAGCAAACAGGTTGGTGAAGTGCTCGGTAATCGCGACGCGTTGCGCGGACTGTCACCCACTGAATTCGTCGATGAACGCTTCGGTCTGCCAACCGTGCGCGACATCCTGGTCGAACTCGAAAAGCCGGGCCGCGATCCGCGTCCCGAGTTCAAGACCGCGACGTTCCGCGAAGGTGTCGAGAAGGTCAGCGACCTGATCCCGGGCATGGTGCTCGAAGGCGTCGTGACGAACGTCGCGGCGTTCGGCGCATTCATCGACGTCGGCGTGCATCAGGACGGTCTCGTGCACGTGTCGGCGATGTCGACGAAGTTCGTGAAGGACCCGCACGAGGTCGTGAAGGCCGGTCAGATCGTCAAGGTCAAGGTGCTGGAGGTCGACGTGAAACGCCAGCGCATCGCGCTGACGATGCGTCTCGATGACGAACCCGGCGCGGCGGCCGCGCGCAGCGGCGGCGGTGCGCAGCAGGATCGCAGCGGCTCGGGCGGCCTCAACCGCGGCGGAGCGGGACGCGGCGCGCCGCAGCGCTCGCGCGAACCGGAGCCGGGCGGCGCGATGGCGGCCGCGTTTGCCAAGCTCAAGCAGAAGTGAGCGTATCGGACCGGTGCACGTCGTTGGACGTGCTCCGGTCCGTTACATGACTGCGTCGCGCGCTCAACCGCTTTCACGCACGCGCGCACGAATCAAAAGCCCACGCATTGCGTGGGCTTTTTGCTGGCGCTCCCGCACGTCACGCACGGGCCGTCAAATCTCGATCTTCGTCCCCAGTTCCACGACCCGGTTAGCCGGGATGCTGAAGAAGTCGGTCGGCTTGGCGGCGTTCTGATGCATCCACGCGAACACCCGCTCGCGCCACACCGACATGCCCGGCAATTGTGTCGGCACCACCGTTTCGCGCGCGAGGAAGAACGACGTGTCCATCAATTCGAACGTCATGTCGTGCGAGCGGCCGACGTCGAGCAGCACCGCCTTCACGTCGGGCGTTTCGTTAAAACCGTAGGCTGCCTTCACCAGCCACAGGCCGCCGTTCATGTCCTTCACGGTCACCCGATCGGAGTCTTTCACATACGGAATGTCGCGCGTGACGAAGGTCAGGAAGATCGTGCGCTCGTGCAGCACCTTGTTGTGCTTCAGGTTATGCAGCAGGCTCACCGGCACCAGCGAATCGCTGCCGGTCAGATAGATCGCGGTGCCCGACACGCGATGCGGCGGATGCGCGAGCAGGCCTTGCAGGAACGGCATCAGCGGAATACCGTCGGCGGCCGTGCGTTCCTTCACGATCATCCTGCCCTTGAACCACGTCATCAGCAGGAAGAACAGCAAACCGCCGATGCACAGCGGCAACCAGCCGCCCTCTTCGACCTTCAGCAGATTCGCGCCGAAAAAGCCGAGGTCGACCACCAGGAACACGCCGATGATGAGTCCGACGAGCAGTTTGTTCCAGTTCCACACCTTCACCATCACGACGCACGCGAGGATCGTCGTGATCACCATCGTTGCCGTCACCGCGATACCGTACGCGGCCGCCAGATTGTCGGAGCTCTTGAACGCGATCACGATGCAAAGGATGATGAACAGCAGCATCCAGTTCACGACCGGCACATAGATCTGCCCGATCGCGAGTTCGGACGTGTGCAGGACCTTCATGCGCGGCACGTAGCCGAGCTGGATCGCCTGGCTCGTCAGCGAGTACGCGCCCGAAATCACCGCCTGCGACGCGATCACCGTCGCAACCGTCGACAGCACGACGAGCGGCAACAGCGCCCAGTCCGGCGCGAGCAGGAAGAACGGATTTTCGATCGCCTTCGAGTCGTGCATCAGCAATGCGCCCTGGCCGAAGTAGTTCAGCACCAGCGACGGCATCACCAGCACGTACCACGCCATGCGAATCGGCTTCGCGCCGAAGTGGCCCATGTCCGCATACAGCGCTTCGGCGCCGGTCAGCACCAGCACGACCGAGCCGAGCACCACGTAGGCCTGCAGCACGTGCGCGGCCATGAAGGTGTACGCGTAGTACGGATTGAGCGCGCGGATCACGTTCGGCGACTGCATGATGTGCCACAGGCCGAGCGCGGCGAGCACGAGGAACCACAGCGTCATGATCGGCCCGAACAGACGGCCGACCGTGGCCGTGCCGTGCCGCTGGATCCAGAACAGCACGATCAGGATCACGATGGTCAGCGGAATCACCAGATGCGACAGATGCGGCGCGGCGATTTCCAGACCTTCGACCGCCGAGATCACCGAGATCGCCGGCGTGATCACCGCGTCGCCGTAAAACATGCAGGCGCCGAAGATGCCGAGCATCATCAGCAGGCCGGCCATTTTCGATTTCTGATCGACCGAGCGCAACGCCAGCGCCATCAGCGCGAGGACGCCGCCCTCGCCGTTGTTGTCGGCGCGCATCACGAACAGCACGTACTTGACGCCGACCACGATCATGATTGCCCAGAACAGCAGCGAGATCACGCCCAGGATCGACTGATCGGTCAACGGGATACCGTGCGACGGGCTGAAGGCTTCCTTCAGCGAGTACAACGGACTCGTACCGATGTCGCCGAACACCACTCCGATCGCGGCAAGCGCAAGGGAAGGAAGCGGCTGTTTGTGTTCGTGGTTGTTATCTGTCATGGACGCGAGGAAATCCGTTCCTGGGCGGAAAAAACGCCCGCTATTTTAAACTGCCCATCCGGTACCGCCCGGCTTGTTGTGGATACGCCACGTGGATGTCCGCGCAGTGTAGCACTGCGATATGGACGCGTCTGCCGCGGGGCGGGCGTCCCAGCGCGGCGTGTGGGGCGCATAAAAAACGGAGCCCGACTGGGCTCCGTTTTGTGACACCGCGATGCCGCGCGCGGCCTTGCGTTAATTGCCCGACGCCTCCTCGGCCTGGGCAATGCCGCGCTTGATCCACGCGCCGAGGTTATGCGGACGCACCGTGTCCCACTCCTCGAACGGCTGATGAATCCACGGGTTGGTCGGCAGATACTGCACGTGATAATCGGGCTTCACCTTCGAGCAGCCCTTGTACCACAGCACCGCTGAGCGCACCGCAGTGATGGCCGGATAGCGTTCCTTCAGATGCTGCTGCACGCGCGCGAGCGTGACACCCGAATCGACGAGGTCGTCGACGAGCAGCACGTTGCCGTGCAGTTCGCCGCGCGTCATCGTGATGTATTGCGCGATGTCGAGTTCGCCCTGCTGCGTGCCGGCCGCCTCGCGATACGAGCTCGTTGCGAGAATGGCCAGCGGCAGATCGTAGATGCGCGATAGCTGGTCGCCGACGCGCAGACCGCCGCGCGCGAGGCACAGGATCTTGTCGAACTTCCAGCCCGATTCGTGCACGGCAAGTGCGAGCACCTCGATCAGCCGGTGATATTCGTCCCAGCCGACCCACAGGTTCTTGTCGTCGTTACGCGGATCTTTCATCGCGATCATCGGTACACCTTGCATCACTTAAACCTTGAACGGATGACGCAGCAGAATCGTTTCGTCGCGATCCGGACCGGTGGACACCATGTCAATCGGAATGCCCGCGACTTCCTGCACGCGCGTCAGGTACGCACGCGCGTTGGCGGGCAGCTTGTCCCATTCCTTGATGCCGACCGTGTTTTCCTTCCAGCCCGCGAAGGTTTCGTAGACCGGTACGCAGCGCGCGACTTCCGTCGCGCCGCGCGGCAGCAGATCGACGTTCTGTCCGTCGACCGTATAACCGACGCACAGCTTCACCTCGTCGAGACCGTCGAGCACGTCGAGCTTGGTCATGCACAGACCCGTCACGCCGTTGATCTGGATCGAGCGGCGCAGCGCCGAGACGTCGAGCCAGCCGGTGCGGCGCGGACGGCCGGTGACCGAGCCGAATTCCTTGCCGACGGTGGCGAGTTCGAGACCGATCGGGTCCTGACGCGAGGTATTGTCCGCATCGTACAGTTCGCTCGGGAACGGGCCCGAACCAACACGCGTGCAGTACGCCTTGGTGATGCCGAGGATGTAGTTGAGCTTCTGCGGACCGACGCCCGCGCCCGCTGTCGCGGCACCCGCGACGCAGTTGCTCGACGTGACGAACGGATAGGTGCCGTGGTCGATGTCGAGCAGCGTGCCCTGCGCGCCTTCGAACAGCAGATTGCCGCCGTTCGCGTTGACGTCGTACAGGCGGCGCGACACGTCGGTGACCATCGGCTTCAGACGGTCGGCGTAGCTCAGCATCGTGTCGAGCGTTTGCTGGAAGTCGACCGCGGCGGCACCGAGGTACTGCGTGAGCACGAAGTTGTGGTAGTCGAGGTTTTCGCGCAGGCGCTCGGCGAAGGCTGACGCGTCGAACAGGTCCTGCACGCGCAGGCCGCGGCGCGCGACCTTGTCTTCATATGCCGGACCGATGCCGCGGCCGGTCGTGCCGATCTTGCTCGCGCCGCGGCGCGCTTCGCGGCCCTGGTCGATCGCGATGTGATACGGCAGGATCAGCGTGGTGGCTTCGGAGATGAACAGACGCTTCTGGACGTCGATGCCGGCGGCTTCGAGTTCGCCGATTTCCTTGAACAGCGCTTCCGGCGACAACACGACGCCATTGCCGATATAGCACGCGACGCCGGCATGCATGATGCCCGACGGAATCAGACGCAAGATGGTTTTCTTGCCGCCGATGATAAGCGTGTGACCGGCATTGTGACCGCCCTGGAAGCGAACGACGCCCTGAGCGTGGTCCGTCAGCCAGTCGACGATCTTGCCCTTGCCCTCATCACCCCATTGGGTACCCACGACGACGACGTTGCGCCCGGGGTTCACATTCACTGCGCTGGCAGACATGTTGTTTCGTAAGCTGGTTAAAAACGTATTTTACCTAGGTTCGCGGATGCTTCCGGAATTTTTCCGTTTCCGCTCAACGGTATGCACGTTATGTTGAGTATTGCGAGGGATGCGCGGCCGCGAAAAGTCGCTCGACCGCGCCCGGTTCGGGCGATGGTTGCACCGCCCTCTAGCGAGCGCCGGAAACCTGTTCCCGGCGGAGTCGATCGGAACGCGCGGCTCAAGCGCGCGGTTCGACCACCCATGCGCCATTGCGCTCGACCAGCACGCGGTCGAACGCGAATTCATCGAGATCGTGCTTGTGGCCAGGCAGCGCCTGGATCACCACTTCGCCACCATCGCGCAATGCCGCGACCGCCACGCGCAACGCCTCGTCGTGCCGCCACGGCGCGAGGATCGCGCTGCTGCGCGCTTCGATCGGCGAGATTCGCGCGACTTCACGCAGATCCAGCGAAAAGCCGGTTGCCGCGCGGGCGCGGCCATAGGCCTGGCCGACGTGGTCGTAACGGCCGCCGCGCGCCACCGCGTTCGGCACGCCGTCCACGTAAGCGGAGAACATCACGCCACTGTGGTACGCGTAGCCGCGCAGATCGGCGAGGTCGATCATCACTTCGGCGCCGTCGACCTGGCTCGCGAGGAACGCGAGGTCGTCGAGCGCGCGGGCGATCGCCGGCGAATTCGGCAGACGCGCGCGGGCCTCTTCGAGCACCGAAGCGTCGCCGTACAAAGTGGGCAGCGCGCGCAGCGCATCGCGAATCACCGGCGAGAATTGCGCGGTCATCTCGACGAGGCGCGGCACGTCCTTGCCGGCCAGTGCGTCGTAGAGCGCCTGGCCGAGTTCCTCGGCGGCCGGCTCGGCTTCGATCAGCGCCGCCAGCACGCCCGCGTGACACAGGTCCAGACGCACCTTCGCGAGGCCGGCGAGACGCAGTGCGTCGAGCATCAGCTGCTGGATTTCGAGGTCCGCTTCGAGGCCCGCGTGGCCGTAGATTTCCGCACCGATCTGGATCTGCTCACGCGTCGCATGCAGGCCGCGCGGCCGCGTATGCGCGACATTGCCCGCGTAGCAAAGACGCGTGACACCCTGGCGGTTCAGCAGATGCGCGTCGATTCGCGCGACCTGTGGCGTGATGTCGGCGCGCAGACCGAGCGTGCGGCCCGACAGTTGATCGACGAGCTTGAAGGTGCGCAGATTCAGGTCCTGCCCACCGCCCGTCAGCAACGACTCGAGGTATTCGAGCAGCGGCGGCATCACCATCTCGTAGCCGTACGAGCGGAAACGGTCCAGCAAATGACGCCGCAATTCTTCGATCTTGCGGGCCTCCGACGGCAGCACGTCGGCGATATTCTCAGGAAGCAACCAGGTCGACATCGATACAGTCCTACGGCGTTGAACACGGCGTCTTGTAGCGCCGATGATGAGTGTGAATGGCGTATAGCGGCTTGATTCTGGCGGCTGACACCGACGCTCGGGCGGCGTTTTGCGGCTCGCGCGCGACGCGCTGCGGCCTGACCGCAACAGTGTGCGTTTCGCTCGGGCGGACGAAACACGCGGCAGCACGCAGCGTTCGTCAGACAAGCAAGCCGGCTTCAGGTCGCGATGAACAGCAGAACCAGCCCGAGCAACATCACGATGAGCCCACCGACCCGAATCTGATGCGCCGGTCGTTCCGCAATTTTACGAAACGTGTCGCGCCAGGCGCTCGGAAAAACGAACGGAAACATCCCCTCGATAATCAGCATCAGCGCGATCGCGAGCAATAACGAGCCAGCTATGTCCATGCGAGTGAAGCGGCCGCGATGCGGATGCCGCGGCCTTCGGTAATCAGCGTTTGTGCGCAGCAGGCGCGGAAGCGTCCGGGGCGACGCCGCCGGTCGGGCTACGCATGAAGCGGAAGAACTCGCTACTGGAGTCGACCACGATCAGATCGCCCGGTTTGAAGGTCTTCCGGTACGCCTGCATGCTTTGATAAAACTGATAGAACTGCGGGTCCTTGCCGAACGCTTCGGCGGCGATCTCCGCGGCCTTCGCATCGCCTTCGCCGCGAATGCCCTGCGCCTGCGCGAGGCCGTCGGCGAGCACCGCCTGCTGCTTCGCGAGCGCGTCAGCGCGGATCTGGTTCGCTTCTGCGGCGCCCTTCGCGCGCTCGTCCGCTGCGATCTGCTGGCGCGCGGCGATCATGCGCTTGAACACCGAGTCGGCCACCGCCGCCGGGAAATCGACACGCGTGAGCTGCACATCCACGACCGACACGCCGAGCGATGCCGCGCTCTTGTCCATCGCACCGCGCGCCTCTTCGGCGACCGCCTGCTGTTTCGCGAGCGCGTCGGATAGTGTGAACTTGCCGAACGCGTCGCCGAGCGCGCCGCGCGACAGCAGCGCGAGCCGGTCGGGCAGGCTCTGCGGATCGCCTTTCGTTTCGGCGATCAGCTTCAGCGGATCGGTCACACGGAACTTGACGACCGGGTTGACCAGCAGATCGGTTTTGTCGGACGTGACGTAATGATCTTCGTCGGGTGCGTCGAGCGACTGGATACGATTGTCGACGAAAGTCACCGTTTGCAACGGCGGCGGCAGCTTCACATGCAGCCCTGGGCCGAGCAGCGTGGGCACGGCGTCGCCGCGCGCAGACAGCACGGCCATATGCCGTTGATCGACGACGAACACCATCGACGATGCCGCGAACAGCACGATGACGACGGCGACGACGAGCGCAATGATTCGGTTCATATTCTCGTGCGCTCCTTATTGAACGTCTTCTTCGCGCATGCGATTGCGGAACGCTTCGCGCGAACGCAGCGACGCGGCGCTCGGCCGGCTCGCCGGCGCAGGCGCGGAAGCGGCGGGGCCGGATGCGCCCTCGGCGGCGGAGCCCGCCGCGGCACCGGTCTCAGCGGCCGACGCAGCCGACGGCGCAGCCGCGCTCGCCGCTTGCGGCGCGCCCGCGACAGCCGGACCCGAAGCGGCGGCGCCCGCGGCCGCGGCCTGACGCTCGCGGTTCTGCTCGACGAGCCTGTCGAGCGGCAGATACAGCACGTTGTTGCCGTTCTTTGCGTCGACGAACACCTTGATCGCGTTCGCGTAAATCTGCTGCATGGTTTCCATGTACAGGCGGAAGCGCACGAGGGCCGGCGCCTTCGCGTATTGCGCGTAGACCTGCTTGAAGCGCTCGGCCTCGGCCTGCGCCTGCGCGACCGTGTTCTGGCTGTAGGTCTTGGCTTCCTGGACCTGACGATCGACGTCGGCTTGGGCGCGCGGCACGAGCTCGGCGGCATAAGCCTGCGCATCGCGTTTGGCGCGTTCGTTTTCGTCGTGCACCTTCGCAGCGTCGGCGAACGCGGGTTGCACCTGCTCGGGCACCTGCACGCTCTGAATCGTCACACCCGTGACTCCGAGACCGGACTGATACTGATCGAGCGATTGCTGGATCGACGCGATCAGCTGCTGGCGCAGTGTTTCGTGATCCTGATCGAGAATATCGCTGGTGCTGTGCGCTCCGACGATGCCGCGCACCGCCGCCTGCGCGGCATGCATCACACTCTGATCGGGATCGACGCTGCGAAATAGAAAGTCGTTGGGCTTACGCACCTGGTACTGTACGGCGAAGCGCACGTCGACGATGTCGCCGTCGTGCGTGAGCATCGATGAATCCTTCACGTTGGCGAGACGCACCACGTTGCTACGGCCGATCTCGACCTGGCGGATCTGGCCGACGTTGACGAACTCGTGGGACTCGAACGGATACGGCAGACGCCAGTGCACGCCCTGCGCCGCGGTATAGCGATACTTGCCGAACTGCAGCACGACGGCCGCCTGTCCATCCTGTACGACGAACACGCCGCTGCCGAGATAGATTGCGATCAGCACGCCGATCACGATGCCGACGCCGAGGCGCGCGCCGCGGCCGTTGTCCGGACGCCCACCGCCGCCGACACCGCCGCCCTTGCGCCCGAAAATCCGGGACAGACGGCGATTGAAATCGCGCCACATTTCGTCGAGATCGGGCGGACCTTCACCGTCGCGCCCCGGTCGCTTCGGATCGTTCGGCCGTTGCCGGTCGCCGTTGCCGTCGCCCCGGCCCCAACGCGGATCGTTCAGTGAAAGCAAGGCGCGCATACGCAGCCAGACACTCCGCTCGTTGTAATCGTTCACCTGTGTTCGTTCACCAGAGTAGACAGCGGGTCAGTGCAATTGGAACGGGTCAGTGCCCGAGTTCTGGAATCTTGTGGTCTTCGCGCAGTTGCGCCGAGCGGTCATCTTGCGACGCATCGAGCGGCATCTCGGCAAGCGGTTCGGCTGTAGCGATTTCGGCGATGGCAGCGCGCAACGCATCCAGCCCCTGCCCGGTGCGCGCGCTCAAAAAGACGCGCGAAATATTACCATACTCGTCCCGCTCGACCGCGTCCCCACGGGCTGCCAGCTCTGGCACCGCATCTATTTTGTTGAACACGAGCACCTGGCGGATCGTGTCCGCGCCGATCGCGTGCAACACCTCGTTCACCTGATCGATCTGATCGAGCCGCACTGCACTGGATGCATCGACGACATGCAGCAACAGGTCCGCGTGAATGGTTTCCTCGAGCGTCGCGCGAAACGCCGCGACGAGCTGATGCGGCAGTTCGCGGATGAAACCGACGGTATCGGACACCACTACCTGCCCCGCTTCGTCGCCGAGATACACGCGCCGCGAGGTGGTATCGAGCGTCGCGAACAACTGGTCGGCGGCATACGCCTGCGCCTTGGTAAGAGCGTTGAAGAGCGTCGATTTCCCAGCGTTCGTATAGCCGACGAGCGACACCGACATCGTCTGGTTGCGATTACGCGCGCGACGCTGCGTGCCGTGCTGGCGGCGTAGCTTTTCGAGGCGGATCTTCAGTGCCTTGATGCGCTCGCCGATCAGCCGGCGGTCGGTTTCGAGCTGCGTTTCACCCGGACCGCGCAAACCGATACCGCCCTTCTGACGTTCGAGGTGGGTCCACGCGCGAATCAGCCGGGTCGACAGATATTGCAGCTGCGCGAGCTCGACCTGCAGTTTGCCTTCGTGGCTGCGTGCGCGCTGCGCAAAAATGTCGAGGATCAGACTGGTGCGATCGACCACGCGCCGATTAAGCGCCCGCTCCAGATTGCGCTGCTGCGCAGGCGCCAGAGCATGGTTGAAGATCACGAGTTCGATGTCGTTCGCTTCACAGGCAAGGCGCAATTCTTCAACCTTGCCGCTCCCGACGAACATCTTCGCGTCGGGACTGGAACGGCGTCCGGTGAGGGTGACTACGGGGTTCGCGCCCGCGCTTTGCGCGAGCAGGCTGAGTTCTTCGAGACTGGCTTCGAAATCGATCTTGCCGAAGTCGATGCCAACGAGCGCTGCATTGATCAAATTGGAGGGTATCAAAATGACGCGACCGGGAGCGAATCGCCAACGGGCGACGCTGTGCCGGCCGCGGCGAGGGTTAGGACTGTTCGGAATCCGGGTGGAAATTCACCGGACGGGCCGGCACGACCGTCGAAATCGCGTGCTTGTAGACCATCTGGGTGACCGTATTCCGGAGCAACACGACGTACTGGTCGAACGATTCGATGTTCCCTTGAAGCTTGATGCCGTTGACCAGGTAGATCGACACCGGCACATGCTCTTTACGCAGTGCGTTCAAAAACGGGTCTTGTAACAATTGCCCTTTGTTGCTCATAGCAAACTCCGTATTTTTTTGCAGGTTGACTGAATTGACGGCGAAGAAAAAGAGATCCGCCGCCAACCGCTACACTATAGCTGATTTTCATTTCGACGCGCGGGCCCGGGACCACCGGCCAAACCCAGCATACATGCGGGTTTCAGCCCAGGTTTAAGACCAGCTTCAGCCTGCTTCAGCCTTTGTCCGCGTAAGGGTTCGTCGACGATCTGAACTCTATTCGCAATGGAGTCCCCGTCAGCTTGAAAGTTTCCCGGAAGCGGTTTTCGAGGTACCGCTTATACGTGTCGGTGATCGCGTCGAGCGCATTGCCGTGAATCACGATAATCGGCGGATTCTGCCCGCCCTGGTGTGCATAACGCAGCTTCGGACGCACCGGACCGCGGCGGCGCGGCTGCTGGAACTCGACCGCCTCGATCAGCGCGCGCGTCAGTTTCGGCGTCGGCAGCTTCGACATCGCGGCCGTGTACGCGTCGTCGACCGAACGCATCAGCGGCCCAATCCCGGTTTTTTCTGCGGCGGAAATAAAATGGAATTTGGCGAAGTCCAGGAATTTTAGTTTGCGTTCGAGGTCGGCTTTGGTGCGCTCGCGCACATGCGGATCGAGACCGTCCCATTTGTTCACGCCAACCACCAGAGCGCGGCCCTGCTCGACGACGAAGCCAGCGATGTGCGCATCCTGATCCGAGATGTCCTGACGCGCGTCGAGCAGCAGAATCACGACGTTCGCATCGGAAATCGACTGCAGCGTCTTCACGACCGAGAACTTTTCGATCGCCTCGAACACCTTGCCGCGGCGGCGTAGGCCGGCCGTGTCGATCAGCGTATACGGCTTGCCGTTACGTTCGAAATCGACATAGATCGAGTCGCGCGTAGTTCCGGGCATGTCGAACGCGATTACGCGCTCTTCGCCGACCAGCGCATTGATCAGCGTCGACTTGCCGACGTTCGGCCGCCCGACGATCGCGATCTTCACGCCGCGCGCTTCCTTGTCTTCCTCGCTCTCTTCCGGCTGACCGGCATACGCGACTTCGAGCGCCTCGTTGATCATGTCGGTGACGCCGTCGCCGTGCGCGGCCGAGATCGCGCGCGGGTCGCCGAGGCCGAGTTCGTAGAAGTCGGCTGCGACGTTGGTGTACTTCATCCCCTCGGCCTTGTTGACGACGAGGAAGATGGGCCGGCCGACCTTGCGCAGATAGTCGGCAATCGACTTGTCCTGCGGGGCGAGCCCGTTGCGGCCATCGACGATGAACACGACGACGTCCGACTCCTCGACCGCCTGGCGGGTCTGGCGCGCCATCTCGTGCAGGATGCCGTCCTTCGCGACAGGCTCGAAGCCGCCGGTATCGACGACCAGATAAGGCCGCTCGCCGGTCCGTCCTTCGCCGTAGTGGCGATCGCGCGTGAGACCGGGCAGGTCGGCAACCAGCGCATCACGCGAACGCGTAAGGCGGTTGAACAGCGTGGATTTCCCCACATTGGGGCGCCCAACGAGGGCAATTACGGGTTTCATCTGATGTTGTTCACGGTGAAACGCGGGATCGCAATCGATCGCGCGCTTAGCGACGCCAGGCAGCCGCCACGCGGCGGCGTTTTGACGAAATTATCACGAATTCAGCCTGCTCCGGAGGCGCGATCGACACGCGCATCCAGGCGGACGGGAGTGGCTGCGCAGACGCCACCGGGGGTCGCCTGCTTCAGACCGGGCTGCTCGGCGGCCGACGCTCGTGCGCGAGTGCTTCCGGGGTTCGCGAAGCCGCCGACCAAGCGCACGCACCGCCTTCGATGCCGGCGGGCGCAGCTTCGATCCGACTTGCCGGACCAGCCCGTCCGGCGATTTTTCTATTGAGCCTGCCCGATCACGCCACGGACGGAGTGGCAACCCGAGGCAGGAGCCGTGCGCCAAGGCCCACGCAGACTTCAATTAAAAAGCGCGCGGCCGGCAAAGCCGGCCTGCGCGCCTGACACCATCTATAGCGATCAGCGCGGACGATAGCCGAACAGGCCGCCATCGCGCGTCTGGATGACCAGCGTGTCGCCGGCCAGCACCGGTGCGGCGGTAATCGCGCTGCCGTCGGTCTTGACCCGCGCGACGAGCGTGCCGTCGGCGGTCGACAGGAAATGCACGAAGCCCTTGTAGTCACCGAACACGGCCGCGCGGCCGAGCAGCATCGGCACGCTCAGTTCGCGGTTCTTCAGCGCCTCGTTCTTCCACAGCACCGAACCGTTGTTCACGTCGAACGCGGACACGACCGACCAGTCGTCGGCGGCGACCACGCTGCGCTCATCCTGCGCGAGGCCGCTCGTGCTCGAGAACGGCTTGCCCCACAGCGCGCGGCCCGAGTTCGCGTCGAAACAGCCAATCTGGCCCTGGAACGTCACCGCGCAGGTCTCCGAACCCACCAGCGTGGGGGGGCCGGTCACGTCGTTGATACGCTCGACCTCGGTCACGCCCTTCGGATACGACACCGGCGTCTGCCAGTAGGCGTCGCCCGTCTGCAGATTGATAGCGGCGAACGAACCGCCCGGGAAGCCGGCCAGCACGGCCGCGTCGCCCGCGAACGTCATGCCCGATGACACGCGCAGGTTCAACGGCACCGCGCGGTTGCGGAAGTTCCACTTCTGCTCGCCGGTTTGCGCGTTGAACGCGACGATCTGGCCGTCGATCGTGCGCACGACCACGAGGCCGTTGCCGACGAGCGGCGGCGAAATGATCTCGCCCGGCGCCTTCGCGGTCCACAGCTCCTTGCCGTCCGCGCCGAGCACGTATACGTCACCCTTCAGGCCGCCGACCGCGGTGAGCGTGCCATCGCTGCCGACGCCCGCCGACAGATCGTCATGCAGCTTGACGCGCCACACGTCCTTGCCCGTTTGCGCGTCGATCTTGGCGACCGTGCCGTTCGTGCCGGCAGCGTACACGGCATTGCCGACGGCAACCGGCGAGAACATGTAGCGGCCCGCCTTGCCGACGCTCGCCGACCAGGACTGCTGCACGTCGAGAACGGGTTTGAACTCGGTGAGCGGTGTCGGCACACGGCGCTCGTCTTTCGTGGACGAGCAAGCCGCCAGCGTGAGAACGGTCATCGCACAGATAACGGGCACGGCGTAACGTTTCAGCAGATTCATCGGTGGACGAAGCATTCAGGAAATGGATTAAAGGAGACCGTCTTGCGGTCGTGGCTCGCGGCGCGCCGCGCGGGACGCTCAGCCGCCAAGCGCATCCAGCTTGAACTGGATCAGCTGGCGCGCCGAACTGTCGCTCTTCGACAGCGAGTCGAGCGCGAGCTTGTAGGCCGCGCGCGCGTCGTCGCGCTTGCCTTGGGCGGCGAGCAGGTCGCCGCGGCGGTCCGCCACGACGCCCTTGAAGGCATCGGATTGCGGCTCCGCCAGAAGCGCGAGCCCCTGGTCGTACGCCTTGTCGTCGAGCAGCAGCGATGCCATGCGCAGCTTCGCGATCTGCTTGAACTCGTCGTCTTTCGCGTGATCGATCGCCCATTGCAGCTGCGCCTTCGCGCCGGCTTCGTCGCCAGCGGTGTAGAGCGCCTTGGCGGCGCCGAGCGCGGTCATCTGAGCGTAGGCGGTGCGGCCGAACTTGTCTTCCATGTCGGCGGCGACGCGCGCGATCTGCGCCTTGTCGCCCGATGCCGTGGCCTGTTGAACCTGGTCATACAGCACCGCGGCTTCCGCGGCCTGGCGACGCTGCCAGAAATTCCAGCCATTCCAGCTCGCGCCTGCCAACAACACCACCAGCACGATCCACGTGGTCGCATTGCCCCACTGCTGCCACCATGCCTTCAGACTTTCAATCGATTCTTGTTCGTCGTGGTAACTCATTGCCCGGCGATTTCCTCATTCTTGCTATGTGTGCGTGTCGAGCCAGCCGGCTCGACGACATCGCGATCAGTCGTCGCCGTCTTCGGCGGATGCAACCATCGCATTGATTAGATATTCGGTCAAGTCTTCGGCGGGCACGTTCTGTTGCTCGTTCTTACCGCCATGGGCCTGGGTATCGCGCAGCGGTTTCACGCCGACCGTGCCATTGGCGATCTCGTCCTCGCCGAGCACGACCGCAAACGCGGCGCCGCTCGCATCGGCGCGCTTCATCTGCGACTTGAAGCTTGCCGACTGACCGTCCGCGCTGCAATGCAGGATCACGTCGAGACCGGTATCGCGCAGACGCTCGGCGATGATGAAAGCCTGCTCGCGCGCGGCGTCGCCCTGATGGACCACGTACACGTCGCAACCTTCGTCTTCCGGCACGAGCTGCTCTTCCTTCAGCAACTCGAGAATCCGCTCGATGCCCATCGCCCAGCCGCACGCAGCGGTCGGCTTGCCACCGAGCTGCTCGATCAGAGGATCGTAGCGGCCGCCCGCCGCGACCGTGCCTTGCGCGCCGAGCTTGTCGGTCACCCACTCGAACACAGTCAGATTGTAGTAATCGAGACCGCGCACGAGACGCGGATTGATCGTAAACGGAAGATTGTTCGCCTTCAGAAGACGCTGCAGACCTTCGAAGTGCGCGCGCGATTCTTCGCCGAGAAAGTCGATCAGCTTGGGCGCGCTTTGCGCGACTTCCTGCAGCGCGGGATTCTTCGTATCGAGCACGCGCAGCGGGTTCGTATAGAGACGGCGCTTCGCGTCTTCGTCGAGCACGTCCATGTGCTTCTCGAGGTATGCGATCAGTTCGACACGATGCGCTGCTCGCTCTTCAGCGAGGCCCAGCGAGTTGATTTCGAGCTTGATGCCGGTCAAGCCGAGGTCGTCCCACAGACGCTGGCACATCATGATGATTTCCGCGTCCGCATCCGGACCCGCGAAGCCGAGCGCCTCGACACCGACCTGGTGGAACTGGCGATAACGGCCGCGCTGCGGACGCTCGTGACGGAACATCGGCCCGATGTACCACAGGCGCTTCGGGCCGTCGTACAGCATGTTGTGCTCGATCGACGCGCGCACCACCGCCGCCGTGTTTTCCGGGCGCATCGTCAGGTTTTCGCCGTTCAATGCGTCGGTGAAGCTGTACATCTCTTTTTCGACGATGTCGGTCACCTCGCCGATACCGCGCGTGAACAGCTGCGTATGCTCGACGATCGGCGTGCGGATATTCTGATATCCATACGAACGCAGCATCGACTTGACGGTGGTTTCGAAAAATTCCCAGAGCCCGGCTTCCTGCGGAAGGATGTCGTTCATGCCCTTCACGCCGGAAAGCTTCTCGAGCTTTTTCTTCTGTTCAGTCATCTGTGTTTCGATTGCCGGTATTTAGTTGAGCGCTTCGGCGCGGCCATAGCGGCGCTCGACGTAGTCGCTCACGATTTGCTGGAATTCTTGCGCGATGTTTTCGCCGCGCAGCGTCTTCACTTTCTCGCCGTCGATGAACACCGGCGCGGCCGGGTTCTCGCCCGAGCCCGGCAGGCTGATGCCGATATTCGCCTGCTTCGACTCGCCCGGACCATTGACGATGCAGCCCATCACCGCGACGTGCATCTGCTCGACGCCGGGATACTGGTCACGCCACACCGGCATTTGCTGACGCAGATAGGTCTGGATCTGCGACGCCAGTTCCTGGAACAGCGTGCTCGTGGTGCGGCCGCAGCCCGGGCAAGCGATCACCATCGGCGTGAACGAGCGCAGGCCCATTGTCTGCAGGATTTCCTGACCGACGATCACTTCGCCGGTGCGCGACGCGCCCGGTTCCGGAGTCAGCGAGATACGGATCGTGTCGCCGATGCCCTGCTGCAGCAAAACCGACAGCGCCGCGGTCGACGCGACGATGCCCTTCGAGCCCATGCCTGCTTCGGTCAGGCCCAGATGCAGCGCGAAATCGCAACGGCGCGCGAGTTCGCGGTACACCGCGATCAGATCCTGCACGCCGCTGACCTTGCACGACAGGATGATCTGGTCGCGCCCGAGGCCGAGTTCGACCGCGCGTTCCGCCGAGCCGATCGCGGACTGGATCAGCGCTTCGTACATCACGCTTTGCGCTTCCCACGGAGTAGCGCGCGAGCCGTTTTCGTCCATCATCTTGGCGAGCAGGTCCTGGTCGAGGCTGCCCCAGTTCACGCCGATGCGCACCGGTTTGTCGTATTTGACCGCCGCCTCGATCATCTGCGCGAATTGCGTGTCGCGCTTCGCGCCGTGCCCGACGTTGCCCGGATTGATCCGGTATTTCGACAGCGATTCCGCACAGCCCGGATAGTCGCGCAGCAGCAGATGGCCGTTGTAATGGAAGTCGCCGACGAGCGGCACCGTCACGCCCATGCGGTCGAGTTGCTCGCGGATAGCCGGCACGGCCGCCGCCGCTTCCGGCGTATTCACGGTGATACGCACCAGTTCCGAACCGGCTTGCGCCAGCTCCTTGATCTGGATAGCGGTGCCGATGGCGTCGGCGGTGTCGGTGTTGGTCATCGACTGCACGCGCACCGGCGCATCGCCGCCGATGGTCACGAGCTGGCCGCCCCAGCGGACGTTGACCGCATGCGATTTGCGCCGCATCGCGGGGCCGCCGAACACCGGCTCGTCTGAAACGATCTTGCTACAGGATTGGGATTGAGCTTCGGTTTGCATCGAAAAACCCATTTACGCCGCACGCGCTATGCAAAAACGCAGCGCCTCAATTGAAAAAGCGCCGCGGACCGGTTGGCCGCGGCGCGTACCGTATCTGTCAAGGCAGCGCAAACCGCGCCACATTGCCCTTGGCTGCCGCATATTTCGACGGATCGACCGGCTGGCCGTCGAGCGTCACCGACTCGAGACCCGCCTTGTTGCCGACCGTCACCTTGAACGGGCCGGCGCCCGTCACTTCCTTCGGATCGCCAGCATGCACGAGGCCTGAGAACAGTTCCTTGCCGTTTTTGTCACGCACGCTGAACCAGCTGTCCTGCGTCACGCGCAGCGCGACGACCGACTCGCGGGGCGCTGGCGCAACCGCCGGTGCCGATGCGTTCGCCACGACCACCGGTGCACTTGGGCTCTCCATGGCGGCCTGTGCCTGCGCCTGCGAGCCGGCCTTCGCTGCCGCTGCCGTCGGCGCCGGCGTTGCCGCTGTGTTCGCGGCCGGGGCCGAGCCCGGCGCGGTGCCGGTGGCAAGCGGTGCGGGCATCGGCGTTGCCGACGCAGACGCCGCATTATCCGCGCTCCCCGCGTTGTCCGCCGCGTCCGGCGCCGATGCGCCTTCCGCCGTCGCCGGGCCTTGCGCGACCGGGCCCGACGCCGCCGTGTCGCTGCTCGTCGAACTATTTGCGCTTGCCTTCAGCCGCGCGAGCCACGCGGAGGAATCGCCGCCGTTGGTGCGCCACATGCCGAGCGCGATGACCGCGACGACGATCGCCGCAATGCCCCAGAGCCACGAACGGCTCTTGTGTCCGCTATCGCCGAGCGACAGCGAAACCTTGCCGCGGGGCAGATCCTTGCCGGATGACGCGGGCATCGACAGATTCGGCGCCGGCACCCCTCTCTCGCGACGAAGCGCCGCCGTGAAAGGCGCCGGATCGGCGCCGAGCATTTTCGCGTAGCTGCGCACGACGCCGAGTGCGAATGTCGTGTCCGGCAGATGGCTAATGTCGCCCGATTCGAGCGCGCTCAGCTTGACGACCGACACCTTCAGCCGCGCCGACACGTCCTCGATCGTCCAGCCTTTCGACTCGCGCAACTGGGTCAAGCGCGCGCCAACCGCTGCCAACGAATCGAGGGCCGGCTGCACGACCGGCTGGACCACCGCCCTTGCAACGGGTGCCGGATGGCCATCGTTCGTGTCTGTCTCGTGCGGCTGCGGGTGCTGCGGCTCACTCATCCCAAATCCTTTCGCGTCGATTCTTTTAATCGTGCAACTGGACGGGCTCGAGCCTCACGTCCAAATCGCAGACCGTTTATAACAAAATGTGCGGCTTTGTGTGCCGCTCCCGATCGATTCTGCAAACTTTCTTTTCAACCGCCGGTGGCATCAGAGCATTTTTGCGTTCGCAGTGCTTTCCGCCGAACGCCGACGCCCTGCTGCCCCACGCGATTACACGGCGCGAACCTCGATCACCTTCGCCGCCTTCCCGGTGCGCTCAGCAAGACGCGTGCGGTCTTTCACCGCGCCGGCCAGCTGACCGCAGGCAGCATCGATATCGTCGCCGCGGGTTTTGCGCACGGTGGTGACGACGCCTGCGTCGATCAACACCTGCGCAAACCGCTTGATCTGTTCCGGCTTCGAGCGGATGAGGCCCGATTCGGGAAACGGATTGAACGGAATCAGATTGAACTTGCACGGCACGCTGCGCGTGACGGCGAGCAGCTCGCGGGCGTGCGCCTCACTGTCGTTCACGCCATCGAGCATGCAATATTCGAACGTAATGAAATCGCGCGGCGCCACTTTCAGGTAGCGCTCGCACGCCGCCATCAGTTCGCGCAGCGGATACTTTTTGTTGAGCGGCACCAGCACGTCGCGCAGCGCGTCGTTCGACGCATGCAGCGACACCGCGAGCGCCACGGGCAAGTCCGCGCCAAGCCGGTCCATCATCGGCACGACGCCCGAAGTGGACAACGTGACGCGCCGGCGCGACAGGCCGTACGCATTGTCGTCGAGCATCAGACGCATGGCCGGCACGACCGCGTCATAATTGAGCAGCGGCTCGCCCATCCCCATCATCACGACGTTTGTGACGACGCGCTCGCCCTTGCCGTCGCCGCCCACCGCGCGGCCGCCGGCATCGCCACGCGACGCGCGCAGCGCAAACTCGGCCATGCGCAACTGGCCGATGATTTCGCCGGTCGTGAGATTGCGGGAGAACCCCTGCTTGCCGGTCGAGCAGAATCGGCAGTTGACCGCACACCCCGCCTGCGACGACACACATAGCGTTCCGCGCGTTTCTTCGGGGATGTACACGGTTTCAACAGCGTTGCCATTACCGACATCGATCAGCCACTTGCGTGTGCCGTCCGACGAAATATGATCGCTGACGACGCCAGGCATTGTGATCGTGGCGCGCCCTTTGAGCTTTTCGCGCAAGGACTTCGCGAGATCGGTCATGCCATCGAAGTCGGCAGCGTTGTATTGGTGAATCCAGCGCTGCAATTGCTTGGCGCGAAACGGTTTCTCGCCCAGGCTGTCGCAATAAGCGACGAGCCCTTGGGCGTCGAGGTCGAGAAGGTTGACGGAGGGACTGCTCGTCATATCGAATCCTGCCATTTCAGTGCGAGACTACGTTCATGCAACAAGCTGCATGAACGCCGTGCCGTTCGCGCCCATTCCTGCTGCTTTTACCTTACTACTTTTGCCGTGCACCGCGCGCGATCCATGCGATAAAACAATTCGACCGCACGAAACGCGCCACGCGAAAGACGGCTTGCGATACGCGGCTGAGGTCACTGCCCGACCTCAGCGCGAGGCGCTCAACGCGAGTAGACGTTGACTTGGGGGAAGAAGAAAGCGATTTCGACCGCAGCCGTTTCCGGCCCGTCCGAACCGTGCACCGCGTTGGCGTCGATGCTGTCAGCGAAGTCAGCACGGATCGTGCCCTTTTCTGCCTTCTTCGGGTCCGTCGCACCCATCAGGTCACGGTGCTTCAGGATCGCGTTTTCGCCTTCCAGCGCCTGCACAACCACCGGACCCGAGATCATGAATTCGACGAGGTCCTTGAAGAACGGACGTGCTGCGTGCACAGCGTAGAACTTCTCGGCGTCAGCGCGCGACAGATGAACCATGCGCGATGCCACGATCTTCAGGCCAGCGTTTTCGAAACGGGTATAGATCTGGCCGATCACGTTTTTGGCCACTGCGTCCGGCTTGATAATCGACAGGGTGCGCTCGATCGCCATAAAAAACTCCAAAAAATTAAGAGGTTACAGATTTAAATGAATCCGCTATTGTAGCATGTTCTCGTGTATCATTGCGATTGAACCCTTACAGCATCGAAAGGATCGAAGCAACGGGTGCAAAATACTGGTAGCGTAGGCCATAGGGGCGACTGGAGGGTATTGAAACTCCGTGCCGCCGCGCTAATCTTACGGATGAACGGTGCGCCCGCCGGCGCTTCGCAATTTCCGTATCACCATCACGAAACACGCTTCCGAGGTAAGGAGAGACCATGAACGAACATCCATATATGTTTGGCCGCAACGGCGCGGTCAGTACGGTCGAAACACGCAACCGCGTGCTACGGAATACCTACTGGCTGCTCGCGTTGTCGATGATCCCAACGGTGCTCGGCGCGTGGGTCGGTCTTGCCACCGGCTTCTCGCTGTTTGCCGCCACCAGTCCCGCCATGAGCATGCTGGCGTTCTTCGCGATCGCGTTCGGCTTCATGTTCGCGATTCAGCGCACCAAGGACAGCGCCGTCGGCGTATTCGTACTGCTCGGCTTCACGTTCTTCATGGGGCTGATGCTGTCGCGCATTCTCGCGTTCGTGCTCGGCTTCTCGAATGGCCCGTCGCTGATCATGCTCGCGTTTGGTGGCACTGGTGTGATCTTCGCGGCCATGGCGACCATCGCCACGGTCAGCAAACGCGACTTCTCGGGCCTGGGCAAATGGCTCTTCATGGGCGTGATCGTGATCCTGCTCGCTTCGGTCGCGAACGTGTTCCTGCAACTGCCGGCACTGATGCTGACGGTTTCGGTCATGGCAATCGTGATCTTTTCCGCCTACATCATGTTCGACGTGCAGCGCGTCGTGAACGGCGGTGAGACGAACTACATCACCGCGACGCTAGCGATCTACCTGGATCTGTATAACGTGTTCGTGAACCTGCTTGCGCTGCTCGGCATTTTCGGCGGGAACCGCAATTAAGCTTGGCCGGTCGCGAGGCGTGCCCTGCGCCGCCTCGACGCTCAAAGCAAAAGCCCATAACGATTGTTCGTTATGGGCTTTTTTCATTACCTGATCAGCTGACACATGCTGGCTGCGCGGCGCAACCGGAAGCCAGCCTCGCACCGCAGTCACAGAGTCAACCACCCGAAACCTTCGCTCTGCGACGCAACCACCACCTCGGTGGGAGCCGCGCCAACCACGCCCGCCAGCGCCGCCTGCGCGAGTTCCGGCAGATTGTTCTGCTGGCTCAGATGCGCGGCGACCAGATGCCGCAAACGGGAGCGGTCGAGCGACGCCAGGATTTCAGCCGCCGCGTCGTTGTTCAGATGCCCGTGATTGCCGCCGATACGCGCCTTCAGCGACGGCGGATAACGACTGCCCGCGAGCATCTGCACGTCGTGATTGCATTCGAGCACGAGTGCGTCACAACCACTCAGCACCGCGCTGATATGCGGGGTGGACGTGCCAACGTCGGTGAGCACGCCGAGCCGGCGCGCGCCGTTCGAGAACACGTATTGCAACGGTTCGCGAGCGTCGTGCGGAACGGTATAAGGGAGAACGCTGAGCTCGCCGATTGCTACCGCCTCGTCGCCCCACAACACCTGCAGGTCGACATCGGCTTCGTCGGCGCCCACCGCGCGCGCGGTGCCCCAGCTCATGTACAGCGGAATCGACCACTTGCGCGCCAGCGTCAATGCGCTGCCGATGTGATCGCTATGTTCATGCGTAATCAGGATCGCATCGAGCTGCTCGGCGCTCGCGCCGAGCCGCGTGAGACGCCGCTCGACTTCGCGCCCGGAAAACCCGCAGTCGAGCAGCACGCGCGTGGTGCTCGCGCCGCTGTGCGCTTCCACCAGCAGCGCGTTGCCTTCACTGCCGCTGCCGAGACTTGCGAAGCGCACGACCCGCCTAATTCAGTTGCGCGTGCAGCAGCGACACGATGCGCTGCGCGTCCGACGACGTATCGATCTGTCCGTTCGCGTCGACGACCGCAACCTGCGTCACCGCGTCACCCTTCGCGCGCACGTTGACGAGGAATTCCTGGCCCGGCTTGCGCGTCGAATTGCCGCTGTAGAAGAGTTTGCCGAACAGGCCTTCCTTCTTCAGTTCCTGCATCGAATCCGCGTAGCGGACGTAGTAGATGCCCTTCTCGCGATCGCGGTTGTCGACCGTGAAGTTGGTGCGATCGAGCGCGAGGCCCACACGCAGCCAGGCGCGGTCGAACGACTCCTGCAGATCGAGCGTCGATGCGCCCGCGTTCTGCTCTATGGTGGTCGGCGCGCTGGCCGGGCGCGCGTCGGTCAGCAGCTGCTTCGACTGCGCTTCGGTCAGGCCGAACTTCTGCATCAGCTTGGCGAGGAACAGCGCCTCGAGCGCCGGGTCACGCGGACGCTCTTCCCAGCGCGAAGACGTCTTGTCCTGCCCGGTCATCACCTCTTCCATCGCGCTATGCGTGATCGAGATATCAGTCGCGCTGTCCGAACCGCGCGATACGAGCGTACGGAAACTGTCGCGGGTGCCCGACGAATAGGCGAAGTCGATCACCTTGCCGATCGTGCGGCGGAACCAGTCGTCCGGAATGTTCGCGCGGTTCTCCGCCCAATCGGTCGTCATGATGCCGGTGGCCGGCGCGTCGGTCTTCAGCACGAAGCCGTTCTCCTGCCAGAACTCCTGCAGTTGCGGCCACAGCTGTTCCGGGGAACGGCCGTCTACCACCAGCCAGCGACGGTCGCCGTCGCGCTCGATATGCATGCCGAGCGGATCCTGTGCGGTCGGCTGACCTTCGGTCGCGTTGCCGGCGGCCGTGACAGCGCGCGTCGGCGTGCCACCGAGCGCCAGATTGGCGGGCGGCGCCACATAGCGCTGGTCGTTCGGCGACGTGCTCAGGTCGCTCGGCACGGCAAGCGGCGGTGCGCTCGAGGTCGCCTTGTAGTTGACGCGGTCGGAAGCGAACCAGTCGTTCAGCGTGTCACAGCCGGCGAGCGTCGACAGGGCAAGCGCCAGCGCCGCCATGCGGGTTGCGTGGAGGGAAAGTGCGGAACGTTTCATGAGGTCCTTCGTGATGCTGGAACGCGATGCCTCGTTCGGTCTGCCGGGAACGTGGGCTGAAGCGACGTCGGTTAATGAAATGCCGGTGGCGGTCTGGCGTGAGCGGCTGGACGGGCGGGCCGTTCAGCCGAGCAGGCCCGCTTCGCGCAGCGCGCCGCGCACCACTTCGTGGTATTGCGCGTCGAGCGGCGTGAGCGGCAGGCGGATGCCGCCCTGCACACGCCCCAGTTGCTGCAGCGCCCACTTCGCCGGAATCGGATTCGCTTCGGCAAACAGGTACTTGTGCAGCGACAGGAGTTTCAGATGAATCTCGCGCGCGGTCTTCGCGTCCGCGGCGAGCGCGGCCTTGCACAGCTCGCTCATTGCGCGCGGCGCGACGTTCGCGGTGACCGAAATATTGCCGTGACCGCCGAGCAGCATCAGCGCGATCGCAGTGGGATCGTCGCCGCTATAGATGCTGAAGTTTGCCGGCGCCGATTTGATCAGATGCGCAGCGCGGTCGATGTTGCCCGTGGCCTCCTTCACGCCGACGATCCCCGGCACCTGCGCGCAGCGCAGGATGGTCTCGTTGCTCATGTCGGCGACGGTGCGGCCCGGCACGTTGTACAGGATCACCGGCAGATCGACGCTTTCGGCGATCTTGGCGAAATGGCGGTAGATGCCTTCCTGAGTCGGCTTGTTGTAGTACGGCACGACCTGCAGCGTGGCATTCGCGCCGACGTCTTTCGCGTGCTGCGTGAGTTCGATCGCCTCGGCGGTGGAGTTGGCGCCCGCGCCCGCGATGACAGGAATGCGTCCGGCGGTGTGGTCGACCGCGGTCTTGACCATCAGCACGTGCTCTTCGACCGACAGCGTGGCCGACTCGCCGCTCGTGCCGACCACGACGAGCGCATTCGTGCCTTCCTCGATGTGCCAGTCGATCAGTTTGCGAAACGCCGGCAGATCAAGGCTGCCGTCTTCGAGCATCGGAGTGATGATGGCAGGAATGCTGCCGCGGATCTGAACGCCGTCCTGGTGACCGCTGTGGTTGCCGTTAGTCATGAAACGCCATGAATATGATCAGGTAAACCGCGATTGTAGCGGATTAGCCAGCCAACTCGTAACAAGGTGGAACTGCTGCTCGTGCGGGATCATGCGCACGTGCCCCTTCCCGAACCGCGCAGATGCGCTGAACGTACGCCGGACGCGGCTCGGCGAGAAATCCGTCCTGAAATGCGATCACCCGCAATCGGCCCCGCACGATCTCGAGCAACTCGCCAGGCGCGAGCAAAAACGCCGGATTGGAGGGTTTGCCAACGCTTTCGTTTCCTTGCGCAAAGGTCTCGTAAACCATTACGCCGCCGGGCGCGAGCGCGCGCAGCAACTGCGGAAAAAGTGGTCGGTGCAGGTAATTGGTGACCACGACGGCGGCGAACACCGCATCGTCCGGTAATGGCCACGGCGCGCCTTCGAGATCGGCCACGACAGGGGTGACGAGCGGAGCGTCGTGCAGCAGGTCGAGGGCAGCGGCATCGCGATCGATCGCGGTGACCGGATGGCCGAGCGACGCAAAAAAGCGCGCGTGCCGCCCGCCCCCCGATGCCACGTCGAGCACCGCCCCGCCCGGCGCGATCAGGTGCGCCCAGTGACGCACCCAGCGCGACGGTTCACCGAGGCCATGCAAGCCAGGGGTAGCCGGCGTGCTCATCGCTGCGGGGCGGCGCCTCGAGTGCGCATCAGTTGTACGAAAGCCCCATCGCCTCGCGGACGTCGCGCATCGTCTCGGTCGCGAAGCGGCGTGCCTTGTCGCAGCCATCGGCGACGATCGCGCGCAACAGCGACGGGTCGTCCATGTACTTCTGCGCACGCTCCAGCATCGGCTGCTGCTCGCGCAGAATCCCTTCGACGACCGGCTGCTTGCAATCGAGGCAACCGATGCCCGCCGAGCGGCAGCCCTTCTGCACCCACTCGTGGGTCGCTTCGTCGGTGTAGACCTGATGCAGCTGCCACACCGGACACTTGTCCGGATCGCCCGGATCGGTGCGGCGCACGCGAGCGGGGTCAGTCGGCATCGTGCGGACCTTCTTCGTGATCGTTTCCGCGTCTTCGCGCAAGCCGATCGTGTTGCCGTACGACTTCGACATCTTCTGGCCGTCGAGACCCGGCATGCGCGACGCCTCGGTCAGCATCGCCTGCGGCTCGACGAGGATGATCTTGCGCGAACCTTCGAGATAGCCGAACAGACGCTCGCGATCGCTCATCGACAGGCTTTGCGATTCCTGCAGCATCGCCCGCGCGCGTTCGAGCGCTTCGTCGTTGCCTTCCTGCTGATACGCATTGCGCAGCTCGTGATACAGCTTCGAGCGCTTGCCGCCGAGCTTCTTCGCGGCTTCGTTCGCTTTTTCCTCGAAGCCCGGCTCGCGGCCGTACAGGTAGTTGAAACGACGAGCGATTTCGCGCGTCATCTCCACGTGTGGCACCTGGTCTTCACCGACCGGCACGAGCGAGCCGCGATACAGCAGAATGTCCGCCGCCATCAACACCGGGTAGCCGAGGAAGCCGTAGGTGGACAAATCCTTGTCCTTCAGCTTTTCCATCTGCTCCTTGTAGGTCGGCACGCGTTCGAGCCAGCCGAGCGGCGTGCTCATGCCGAGCAGCAGCGCCAGTTCGGCATGCTCGGGCACCCTGCTCTGGATGAACAGCGTCGCCTGCGCCGGATCGATGCCGGAAGCGAGCCAGTCGATCAGCACGTCCCACACGTTCTTTTCGATCACTTCGGGCGTTTCGTAGTGAGTCGTCAGCGCGTGCCAGTCGACCACGCAGAAAAAGCACGGGTACTCGGACTGCAGCCGCACCCAGTTTTTCAGCACGCCGTGATAGTGGCCGAGGTGCAGCGACCCGGTGGGCCGCATGCCGGAGAAGATACGGTCTGGGAACATGGTTATTTAGAAAAGCGAAACAAGAGGAGTCAGAATTGCGGTGATCGCGCTATAGCCGAGCGTAACGAGTGGCCTCAACCAGAAACGCGTGAGCGTACCCGTCATCACGAGCGCCATCACGATGAAAAAGCCGTACGGTTCGAGCCGCGACAACGCGATCGATTGCTTCGGCGGCAACAGGGCCATCACCACGCGTCCGCCATCTAGCGGCGGCAGCGGAAACAGGTTCAGCACGCCGAGCACGAGATTGACGCCGACGCCCGCGCCCGCCATACGCGTAAAAAACGGTTCGTTGACATTGAGCACCGCCAGCACGATGCCAAGCACACCCCACAGCAGCGCCTGGACAAAATTGCAAACCGGCCCGGCCGCCGCGACCCAAAGGCTGCCCCAGCGCGGATTGCGCAGATTGCCGAACGCGACCGGCACCGGCTTCGCATAGCCGAACATGAACGCGCCGCTCGTCGCGAAGTACAGCAGCAACGGAATCGCGATCGTGCCGAGCGGATCGATATGCCGCATCGGGTTAAGCGACACGCGGCCGAGCACGTACGCGGTGTTGTCGCCGAGCCAGCGCGCGACGTAGCCGTGCGCGGCCTCGTGCAGCGTGATCGCGAAGATCACCGGCAGCGCGTACACCGCAATTGTCTGTATCAGGGAAGAATCCATAACTCGCTATTGTAACAATGCGCTCGCGCGTGTCTGTCCGCTTTCGCTCGGGCCGCTCACGCCGTTTCCTCGAGGCCGAACGGCTCGAGCGGGCCGCGCCCTGCCCGCACCAGCACCGGCTCCGAGCCAGTCAGATCGATCACGGTGGACGGCTCGCACACGCACGCGCCGCCGTCGATCACCAGATCGAGCTGCTTTTCGAGCCGCGCGCGGATTTCCTCGGGGTCGTTCAGCGGCTCGGTTTCGCCGGGCATGATCAGCGTCGTGCCGAGCAGCGGCTGGCCAAGCTCCTCGAGAATCGCGAGCGTGATAGCGTGATCCGGCACGCGCAGACCGATCGTCTTGCGCGACGGATGCGATACGCGTCGCGGCACTTCCTTGGTGGCCTGCAGCACGAACACGTACGGACCCGGTGTCACCGATTTCAGCAGCCGATACTGCCAGTTGTCCACCATCGCAAAATTGGCGAGCTCCGACAGATCGCGCACGAGCAGCGACAGCAGCTGCTTTTCGTCGAGTCCGCGAATACGCCGCAAGCGTTCGACCGCATCCTTGTCGTCGAGACGGCAGGCGAGCGCGTAGGTCGAATCGGTCGGCAAGGCGACCAGGCCGCCGTCGTTGATGATCTGCGCGGCCTGCTTGACGAGGCGCGGCTGCGGATTGTCGGGATGGAGCCGAAAGTATTGGGACATGGAGACTCACGATGGCGGCAGACGAACTGCGGCGGATGTGCTGCGGCGAGCAGAGCGCGTGCCGCAGCCAGCCGGCCCGCGCGCGAAACGTGCCGTTCCGGCACGGCGCACGGTCACAGCCAGCGTTCCCAGACGGGCTTCAGATCGGCGGGTAGCGGCGGCAGTGTGCCGAGTTCGATGCGGCCTTCGCCTGGCGCATGGAAGTCGGAACCGCGCGAGGCCTCGAAGCCATAGCGACGCGCGACATCCGCATATTCGCGGTATTGGTCGGGCGTGTGGCTGCCGGTGACGACCTCGATCGCCTTGCCGCCGAGGTCGATGAATTCGCCAAAGAATGCGTCGAATTCGAGTTGCGAATAGGCGTAGCGCCCCGGATGCGCGACGATCGCGACGCCGCCGGCGGCCTTGATCCAGCTGAGCGCGTCGGCGAGCTTGGCCCAGCGGTGCGCGACATAACCCGGCTTACCGTCGCCGAGATAGCGGTCGAACACTTCCTGGGTGTTTGCGCAGTGGCCGTGCTCGACCATGAAGCGCGCGAAATGCGTGCGCGACATCATGTCGGGATTCGATACGTAGTGCAGCGCGCCCTGGTACGCGTGTGGAATGCCGAGCGTGGCCAGTTGCTCGCCGATTGCCTCGGCGCGCGCGGCGCGGCCGTCGCGGGTGCGGGCAAGACCGTCGATCAGGACCTGGTTGGACGGATCGATGCCGAGTCCGACGATGTGCACCGTGCGCCCCGCCCACGTAACCGAAATCTCGACGCCGCTCAGGTAGTTCATGCCGAGCGCCTCGGCCGCGGTGCGCGCCTCTTGCTGGCCGCCCACTTCGTCGTGATCGGTGAGCGCCCACAGCGTCACGCCGTTCGCGTGCGCGCGGCGCGCGACGTCGGTCGGCGCGAACTGGCCGTCGGAAACGGTGGAGTGGCAGTGAAGATCGGCGTTCATCGTGGTCCTGGAAGGGTTCTGCGGTCATTTTACTGCAATGCAGTAAGGGGCCGCAGGGGTATCTGGCGACGCCGGTTGCACTTGCCCGCGTGCCGCAAGGTCAGGACGGGCAGTGCCGAGACTAACGTCGGGGCGACCCGCGAGCGCTCTTGCGACCGTAGCTTCAGGCACCGCGTCAGGCGCAGAAACCCTCGATCAACGCGGCGACCTGCTCCGGCTGGTCGTGATGCACCATGTGCCCCGCGCCGTCGATGATCTTCTCGCGCCAATCGGCAAACGCGTGGAAACGCGCCTTGAATTCGTCGAGCGGCACGTCGCCGGCGATTCGCGCGAGCGTCGGCGAGCCGGCGGCTTCGACGTGCAGCACCTTCGCGCTGACCTTGCGCCACACCGCCATCACCTCGTCGAGGCGATACAAGGTGGGGCCGCGGACCTTGTGCGCCGGGTCGGCGAGCAGCATGAAGCGCCCTTCGCCATCCGGCTTCGACCAGTGCTGCGCGAGGAACTGGGCGCGCCGCGGATCGAGGCGCGGATTGGTTTTGATCAGGCGCGCGGCGACCTCGTCGAGCGACGCGTAGCGCTTCAACTGCGGCGGATCGCGCAATTCGTCGAGCCAGTTCAGCAGACGTTTCGGCGCCTGCGCCGGATACGAAGGCGCGAGCCCGAAGCCCTCCAGATCGACCACCCGCCGCACCCGCTGCGGCCGCACGCCGGCGTACAGGCACACGACGTTCGCACCCAGGCTGTGACCGACCAGATTCACCTCGCCGTCCGGCGCGTAGTGGTCGATCAACGCGTCGAGATCGCCGAGATAGTCTTGCACCCAGTAGCTGCCGCCGCCGCGCTCGGCAACCGGCCAGCCGGACAGACCGAAGCCGCGCAGGTCCGGCGCGATCACCTGCCAGTCGCCGCCGAGCGCATCGACGACAAACTGGAACGACGCGCCGACATCCATCCAGCCGTGCAGCATGAAGAGTATCGGCGCGTCGGGACGGCCCCAGCGCCGCACGTGCAGCCGCACGCCATGTGCGCTAACGAATTCAGAGTGGGAGGTATTCATCAACGGCGCACTCGCAAAAAAGAATGGTCGTTCGATTATAGGGTGGGCGCCGCGAGAGGTGGTAATGGATTATCAGGGCGACGCCCGGTCGTCCGCAGCCCGTGTGGCTTGCAGCGTGTCCTCGCGTGCGAGCGCGGCGAGTTCGGCGTCGTCGAAACCGGCGTCGCGGCGCGCTTCGAAATTGAACGGGCCACGCAGTTTCGGCGCGTGATACTGGTCGGCCAGACGCAGATACGTGTGGTGCGGATCGAGGCCGTCCCCATCGCACAGTTGACGAAACCAGCGGTTGCCGATCAGCACGTGGCCGATTTCATCGCGCAGGATCACGTCGAGAATCGCCGCCGACGCGTGATCGCCGGCCTGCTGCAGCCGCGCGCGGATCGGCGGCGACGCGTCGAGGCCGCGCGCTTCGAGCGTCCGCGGCACGAGCGCCATGCGCGCGAGCACGTCGCCGCGAGTGCGCTCGCACATGTCCCACAGGCCGCCGTGCGCCGGGAAATCGCCGTATGCGTGGCCATATTCGGCGAGACGCGCGGCGAGCAGCGAGTAGTGATATGCCTCTTCGGCGGCGACCTTGAGCCAGTCGGCATAGAACTCGGCGGGCATGCCGGAGAAGCGCCAGACGGCGTCGAGCGCCAGATTGATCGCGTTGAACTCGATGTGCGCAAGCGCGTGGAGCAGCACCGCGCGCCCCTGCGGCGACTGCATGCTGCGTCGGCCGAGCTGGCGCGGCTCGACCAGTTCTGGCCGTTCGGGGCGGCCGGGCAGGCCAACGGGCTCGTCGAGATCGAGGCCGGCGTCACAGAGCGCGCGGCCATCGAGTACCGCAGCGTACAGTTCGCGGGTCGCCGCGACCTTCGCGGCCGGTTCCCGCTCGCGCAACGCGGCGAGCGCGGCGCGGCGCGCGCACAGCGGCTCGTCGTGAGAATTCGATGCGGGGGAAGCGACGGAAACGAGCGAAGGGACGGACGTCATGACGAACGGATAGGCGATGGAAGCGATGAAGCCGACGGCGCCCGGCCCGCCCGCGAGCGGTCGAGCGGCTCAAGCACACAACCGTTTACAATACCCGATTCGACCATCCGGCGCGCTTTCGGGCACGCCCGTCAGTTGGCCACGCAGAACCGCCAAACTCGCACCGCGCCGGGGCGCACGCCGCCCAGCCCATGCGAGGCAATCGATCAGACACCCATCGTGCACGGGATCGGAGCAGCCTCAAGACCTGGCTCCGACCGATAAGGAGACATTGTGACGATTTACAAGCTGGGCGAAGCCGCCCCGATCATTCATGAAAGCGTGTTCGTCGCGGATTCCGCGAACATCATCGGCAACGTGACGCTCGAGGAGAACGCGAGCGTGTGGTTCGGCGCGACGCTGCGCGGCGACAACGAGCCGATCAAGATCGGCGCCGGCAGCAACGTGCAGGAAAACGCGGTGCTGCACACCGACCCGGGCTATCCGCTGACGGTCGAGTCGAACGTGACGATCGGCCATCAGGCGATGCTGCATGGCTGCACGATCAAGGAAGGCGCGTTGATCGGAATTCAGGCGGTGGTCTTGAATGGCGCGGTGATCGGCCGCAACTGTCTGGTCGGAGCGGGCGCCATCGTCACCGAGGGCAAGGTGTTTCCCGACAATACGCTGATCCTCGGCGCGCCCGCGAAGGCGGTGCGCGAACTGACGGAAGCGGATATCGCCAACCTGCGGCGCGCCGCGGCAAGTTATGCCGGGCGTCGCGAGTATTTCAAGGCGCAGCTCGTACGCATCGGCTAGACGGCCGGCGCGCGGCGCGCAAAGGCGCGGCATCACGCCGCGTCATTCCAGCGAGGAAAAGTTGTGAGCGACCAGTTGCAAAAATTCATGTTCAGCGCGGCGCCGGTGCGCGGCGAGATCGTTTCCCTGCGCAATACCTGGCAGGACGTGCTGACGCGCCGCGATTATCCGGCGCCCGTGCGAACGATTCTGGGCGAAATGATGGCCGCGTGCGCGCTGCTGTCGGCGAACCTGAAGTTCGACGGCACGCTCGTCATGCAAATTTTCGGCGATGGCCCGATCAAGATGCTGGTCGTGCAGTGCAGCTCGAACCTGACGATGCGCGCCACCGCGAAGCTGTCCGGCGAAGCCGCCCATACGATCGACGACACGACCTCGCTAATCGATCTGGTGAACGCGAGCGGCCACGGCCGCTGCGTGATCACGCTCGACCCGACCGACAAGCAGCCCGGCCAGCAGCCGTATCAGAGTATCGTGCCGCTGTCGGGCGCGAACGGACCGCTGAAGTCGATCGCCGAAGTGCTCGAGCACTACATGCATCACTCCGAGCAGCTCGACACACGCATGTGGCTCGCGGCGAACACCGAGCGCGCGGTCGGCATGCTGCTGCAGAAGCTGCCGGGCGACGGCGGCATCGTCCCGCATCCAGGCGCGCTCGACGCGGATACGTGGGAGCGCGTCTGCACGCTCGGCGGCACTCTGTCACAGGACGAGTTGTTGAAGGAAGAACCGGAGACGGTGTTCCGGCGCCTGTTCTGGCAGGAAAACGTCCAGCATTTCGAGCCTGTCACCGCGCGCTTCGAATGCACGTGCTCGCGCGAAAAAGTCGGCGCGATGCTGAAGATGCTCGGCCGCGATGAAGTCGACGGCGTGATCGAGGAACGCGGCCACGTCGAGATTCACTGCGAGTTTTGCAATCAGCGCTACGAGTTCGACCCGGTCGACGTCGCGCAACTTTTCGTCGCCGGCGGACTCTCACAAGGCGTGACGCCGGCGGCCGCGCAGCGGCACTAAAGTGCGCTTTCGCTGAAGCGGAGTGCGTGCCCGCGAACTGATCGCGCATTCCGACGGAAGTCCTGACGCGCCGCCCCATGCCTCGTCACGGCTCGGGCGGCGCGTTGCATTTGAGCGCGGCGTTGATACATTGGAAGGATGCGTCACCACGTGTTGGAAGACGCCTGCTCGAGCCTCGGACCTCGGACCGATGGAGATTCGACCATGAAGCATACGCTTTCGTTGATCCTGGCCGTCCTCACGGGCTGCGCGGCGCTGAGCGCCTGCTCGATCGATCCGCCGGGCCCCGCGCCGATTCTGAGCCGTCTGCCGCCCGATCAGGCGGAGGCCATCAGCCATACCCAGACGCTGACACCGGAGGAACGCGCGCGCTATGACGCGATCGAGCAACAGGTCATGTTCGAACAGAATCAGGCGATCGCCACGGACGCCGCCGCGCAAGCCTGGTCCCGCTATTACTCGCGCTCGCCGCCCGTGAGGTTTTCCTTGGGCTTCTCGAGCGGCGGCTGGGGACGTGGCTGGGGAACTGGGGTCGGCGTCGGGTTCGGGCCGTATTGGGGTTGGTAGCAGCGAATACGTCAGCCCAAAAACAAAAAGCGCGGTTCGACGTGAACCGCGCTTTTTTCGCCCTTCGTGGCGAAGCCGATGCGAGATATCGAACCTCAGTGCGCCGGCTTCTTCTCCTTCGCAGCCGCCGGCTTCCCGCCATGCTTGCGATCCGGTTTCGCGCGCGACTCCGGATTCGGCACCACGTGCAGCGGCGCGGCCGACACCTCACCGCGCGTCGAAGTATCCGCCGCCGGCGTGTTCGCCAACGGCAGCGGCTGGTTCGGCGACACGAACTGCACGAACACTTCGCCGTCCTTGACCATGCCCATTTCGTAGCGCGCGCGCTCTTCGACCGCGGCGGTGCCGTTCTGCAGATCCTGAACTTCGCCCTGGATGCGCTCGTTGCGCAGCTTGGCGTCGGCATTCTTCTGCAGTTGCTGCGCGAGCTGGCCTTGCAACTCATGCACGCGCAGCCAGCCGCCGTGCCCCCACCAGAGCGGGTACTGGATCAATGCCAGCAGAACGATCAGGACAGCAGTGACAAGCCGCATGAAGTAAGCACAATAAATACGCGCCGCCCTGCGCTATACGCAGGGCGGCGAAGTCAATCAGAAACGAAGGATAACCGGCTCATCGATCGGCGTGAACAATCTTGCGAAAACGCTTAGCGCAGATTGTAGAACGCCGACTTGCCAGGGTAGCTCGCGATATCGCCGAGATCTTCCTCGATACGCAGCAGCTGGTTGTACTTCGAGATGCGATCCGAACGCGACAGCGAACCGGTCTTGATCTGGCCGGCGTTCAGACCGACGGCGATGTCCGCGATAGTCGAGTCTTCGGTTTCGCCCGAGCGGTGCGAAATCACGGCCGTGTAGCCCGCGCGCTTGGCCATTTCGATCGCCGCGAAGGTTTCCGTCAGCGTGCCGATCTGGTTGATCTTGATCAGGATCGAGTTCGCGATGCCCTTCTCGATGCCTTCCTTCAGGATGCGTGTGTTCGTGACGAACAGGTCGTCGCCGACCAGTTGGACCTTGTCGCCGAGCTTGTCGGTCAGGATCTTCCAGCCTTCCCAGTCGCTTTCGTGCATGCCGTCTTCGATCGACACGATCGGGAACTTGTCCGCCAGGTTCGCGAGGTAATCCGCGAATTCCGTCGACGACAGCTGCAGGCCTTCGCCCGCGAGCTGGTACTTGCCGTCGTGGTAGAACTCGCTGGCCGCGCAGTCGAGTGCGAGCAGCACATCTTCACCGGCGCGATAGCCCGCTTTCTCGATGGCTTGCAAAATCGTGGACAGGCATTCCTCGTTGCTGCCGAAATTCGGCGCGAAGCCGCCTTCGTCGCCGACTGCCGTGCTCATGCCGCGATCCGACAGGATCTTCTTCAGCGCGTGGAACACTTCGGCGCCGCAGCGCAGCGCTTCGCGGAAGCTCGGCTGGCTGACCGGCACGATCATGAATTCCTGGATGTCCAGGCTGTTGTTCGCGTGCGCGCCGCCGTTGACAATGTTCATCATCGGCACCGGCAGTTGCATCGCGCCCGAACCGCCGAAATAGCGGTACAGCGGCAGGCCGGCTTCTTCAGCGGCGGCCTTCGCGACGGCCATCGACACGGCCAGCATCGCGTTCGCGCCTAGGCGCGACTTGTTGTCGGTGCCGTCGAGCTCGAGCAGCGTCTTGTCGAGGAATGCCTGCTCGGAAGCGTCGAGACCCATGATCGCTTCGGAGATTTCCGTGTTGATGTGCTCGACGGCCTTCAGCACGCCCTTGCCGCCGTAGCGGCCGGCTTCGCCGTCGCGCAGTTCGATCGCTTCGCGCGAGCCGGTCGACGCGCCCGACGGCACGGCTGCGCGGCCCATCGTGCCCGACTCGAGCAGCACGTCGCATTCGACGGTGGGGTTGCCTCGCGAATCGAGAATCTCTCGACCGATGATGTCTACGATAGCACTCATGGTTTCCTCAAAGGATGACGTTGAATTCTTTACTCTGACACTGTATCGCGCTGTCGATCCGGAGTTGGTGCTTTAGCGCCTACTCCGGTCCCATGCAAAGCACCCGCCGGTCTCCCCGACAGACAACTCGCGCGCCGATACGTTCGACGACCATTATGCGAAAACGCCGCGGGTCGATTATCGAGAGCAATCGTGACACGCGGCGCACACCTGAATCAGTTGAAGTCGCTTTCGAGGAACGGGCCGCGCTTGACGGCCTGGTCGAGCGTGACGAGCGTCTCGAGCAGGTTGGCCATGCGATTAAGCGGCACCGCGTTCGGCCCGTCCGACTTCGCTTGCGCCGGATTCGGGTGCGTTTCCATGAACAGACCCGCGACGCCGACCGCGACCGCGGCGCGCGCGAGCACCGGCACGAATTCGCGCTGGCCGCCCGAGCTCGTGCCCTGACCGCCCGGCAACTGCACCGAGTGCGTCGCGTCGAACACGACCGGCGCGTTGGTCTCGCGCATGATCGCGAGCGAACGCATGTCCGACACGAGGTTGTTATAGCCGAACGACACGCCGCGCTCGCACGCCATGAAGCGGTCTTCCGATAGACCCGCTTCACGAGCGGCGTCGCGCGCCTTGTCGATCACGTTCTTCATGTCGTGCGGCGCGAGAAACTGGCCCTTCTTGATATTGACCGGCTTGCCCGAGCGCGCGCACGCGTGGATGAAGTCCGTCTGACGGCACAAAAACGCGGGCGTTTGCAGCACGTCGACGACCGACGCCACCTGCTCGATCTCGTGCTCGGCGTGCACGTCGGTCAGCACCGGCAGACCGAGCTGGCGCTTCACTTCCGACAGGATACGCAGACCTTCGTCCATGCCCAGACCGCGAAACGACTTGCCGCTGCTGCGATTGGCCTTGTCGTACGACGATTTGTAGATGAACGGAATGTTCAGCTTCGCGCAGATTTCCTTCAGGCGGCCGGCCGTGTCGATCGTCATTTGTTCGGATTCGACGACACAGGTACCGGCGATCAGGAAAAACGGCTTGTCGAGCCCGATTTCGAAATCGCCCAGTTTCATGCTTTCTCCTCGACCCTCGATTGCTGATGCGCGAGCGCCGCTTCGACGAACGACTTGAACAGCGGATGACCGTCACGCGGCGTGGACGTGAATTCCGGATGGAACTGCACGCCGACGAACCACGGGTGCATGCTGCGCGGCAGCTCCATCATTTCCGGCAGATCCTCGCTCGGCGTACGGGCGCTAATGATGAGGCCACCGCCTTCAAGCTGGGGCACGAAACGGTTATTCACCTCATAACGGTGACGATGACGCTCGTTCACGTCCGTGCCATAGATCTCTTCGGCGAGCGTGCCGGGCTTGATCGGGCAGCGCTGCGAGCCGAGACGCATCGTGCCGCCGAGGTCCGATTCTTCGGTGCGCTTCTCGACGCGGCCTTCGCGGTCGTACCACTCGGTGATGAGCGCAACCACGCGATTCTTCGTTTCCTGATCGAACTCGGTGCTGTTCGCGTCCTTCAGGCCGACCACGTCACGCGCGAATTCGATCACGGCGAGCTGCATGCCGAGGCAGATGCCGAGATACGGCACCTTCGCTTCGCGTGCGTAGCGGATCGCGGCAATCTTGCCTTCGGTGCCGCGACGGCCGAAGCCGCCCGGCACGAGCACCGCGTCGAGATGCTTGAGGCTTTCGACGCCTTGCGTTTCGATCTCTTCGGAGTCGATGTACTCGATGTTCACGCGCGTCGACGTATGCATCGATGCATGACGCAGCGCTTCGATCAGCGACTTGTACGACTCGGTCAGATCGACATACTTGCCGACCATGCCGATCGTCACTTCGTGCTTCGGGTTCTGCAGCTTCTCGACGAGGTCGGACCACATGGAAAGGTCGGCCGCCTTCGGCGTGAGCTTCAGCTCCTCGCAGATGATCGCGTCGAGACCCTGGTCGTGCAGCATCTGCGGAATCTTGTAGATGCTGTCCGCGTCCCACACGGAAATGACCGCGTCTTCGGGCACGTTCGAGAACAGCGAGATCTTCGCGCGCTCGTCGTCCGGAATGCGGCGGTCGGCGCGGCACAGCAGCACGTGCGGCGAGATGCCGATTTCGCGCAGCTTCTGCACGCTGTGCTGGGTAGGCTTGGTCTTGAGCTCGCCGGCCGTGGCGACCCAGGGCACCAGCGTCAGGTGCACGAAGCACGCGCTGTTGCGGCCGAGGCGCAGGCTCATCTGACGCGCGGCTTCGAGGAACGGCAGCGATTCGATGTCACCCACCGTGCCGCCCACTTCGACGATCGCGACATCGGGCTCGCCGCACGTTGCAGAAGCTGCGCCGCGTTCGACGAATGCCTGGATTTCGTTGGTGATGTGCGGAATGACCTGCACGGTCTTGCCGAGATAATCGCCGCGGCGTTCCTTGCGGATCACCGATTCGTAAATCTGGCCCGTGGTGAAGTTGTTGGCCTTGCGCATCTTCGTGCTGATGAAGCGCTCGTAGTGGCCAAGGTCGAGGTCGGTTTCCGCTCCGTCTTCCGTCACGAACACTTCGCCGTGCTGAAACGGGCTCATCGTGCCGGGGTCGACATTGATGTAGGGATCGAGCTTGAGGAGGGTGACTTTAAGACCGCGCGATTCGAGGATCGCGGCGAGGGAAGCGGCGGCAATACCCTTGCCGAGGGAAGATACTACGCCGCCGGTGACGAAAACATATTTGGTCATCGCTGGATGCTCGCGGGAAAAACGGATTATACCGTAAAGGATGGTCCCGACCCAGCAAAAAACGACCCGCCCGCCGCGCGCCGATGCCGCCTCGCGTGGCAGCCAGCGCAGCAGTTTGGGGCCCGCTTGGTGCGCGCAGCGCGTCAGGCGGTTCGCTCCAGCTCGCGCAACATGCGTTGCACCGCGCGCGCGGTTTCGATCGGCTTTTCCATCGGATACAGATGGCTGCCCTCGATCCACTCGACGTGCCCGCCGGTCGCGCGCCGCGTCGCGTCGAGACCGACCTGGCGGATTTCCTTCGAGTGCGTGCCGGCGATGAACCCGACCGGCACCGCCGCGCCGCGCGCGAGACGCGCGCCGAGCGTATGCGGCAAAGTTCGGTAGATCTGGTATTCGGTGCGCCGATCGAAGGCGAGCACGCGGGTGCCGTCGGGCGAACTCTGCGGAATGCCGAAGTCGATGTAGTCGGACAGCATGCGCTCGTCCCAGCGCGCGAACGCGGGTTTCGAATGGAAGTGCCGCCAGGCTTCGTCGCGGCTAGCCCATTGCGTGCGGCGCTTGCGCGTCGCGGCGGCCGGCGACAGCCGCTCGTCGAGCCCGGTCCATTGCGACACGCGCAGCATGCTGCTGCGCCAGCCGGCGATCACCGGCGAGTCGAGCATCACGACGCCCCTCACCCACTGCGGCTTTTTCAGCGCCGCCATCAGCGACAGATAACCGCCGAGCGAATGCCCGACGAGCCACACTGGCTGCTCGTACTTGCGCGCGATATCGTCGAGCAGTTGGTCGACCAGATGGGGCCAGTCCTGCGTGACCGGAAAGCGCGAATCATGACCGATCCGCTCGATCGAGCGCACCTCGTAGTCGTCGGAGAGTTCGGCGAAGATGGTCCGGTAAGTCGAGGCCGGAAAGCCGTTCGCGTGCGAGAAATGGATGATGTTTTTCAACTGCGGCAATCTCCGTTGTGTTTTTTACGCGCGGGCGGGTGCTTCGTCTGTGCCGCTGCTTATACCGCTGCTTGCGCCCGTTGTCTGCGCCGCCGCGCTCATTGAGCGGCGACGCGCTCAGGGCTCCATCCAGTAGCGGCGGTGCGTGTCGCGATAGCGCTCAAGCGTGAGCGCGGCGCCCTCCTCAGCGCGCGCGCCCGGATCGACGTCGACCCTGACGCCGCCATCCCGATCGCTGCGCGCAAGCTCGATATGACGCGCCACATAGCGCGCGAGCACGCCCGCGTTCGGATGATGAAAACGATTCTCGTAGCCTACCTGAAATAACGCGATGGACGGATCGACAGAGTCGAGGAACGGTTCGGTCGACGACGTCTTGCTGCCATGATGCGGCACGATCAATACTTGCGCGCGTAACATCTCGCGATCGCGTGCGAGCAGCGCGCGTTCGGTCGGCGCTTCGATGTCGGCGGTCAGCAGAGCCGCGAAACGCGGCGCGTTCGCACTGACCAACGCCGCCTGGCCTGCATTGGCGGCGGGCAACGTGCTGACTCTCAACACGCAGCAATGTTCGTTCGCCTTGCCGGTGAGCGCCCCGGCGTCCGGCCACAATACGGCGAACTCGACACCGTCCCACTGCCAGCGCTGCCCCGCCACACACGGCAGCGTCCGCGTGCCATGCTGCTTCGCCTTCGGCCACAGCGGATGGTCCGGCTTCAGTCCGGCCACCAGCTGACGAACCTCGATCGCGTCGAGCACTGCCGGCGCGCCGCCCGAATGATCCGAATCGTCGTGGCTGATCATCAGCGTATCGAGCATCGTCACACCTTGCGCCTGCAGGAACGGCACCACCACTCGATCGCCAGCATGCGTCGATTCCGGGCCGGGGCCGGCATCGAACAGCAACGCGTGATGCGCGGTCTGCACGAGCACCGACGTGCCCTGCCCGACATCGAGCGCAGTCAGACGAAACGCGCCCGATGGCTCGGCGAGTGCGCCGTTTGCACTGGGCATCAGCAGCGGCAGCCACGTCAGCGGCGCCGCCCAGCGCAACGGCCAGCCGCGCGGCGCGAGACACCACAGCACACCGACTGCAGCCGCGGCGAGCGCCCACGCATGCGGCTGCGGCAACCACCACAGCGTCCAGCGCGGTCCCGACACCAGCTCCAGGCCGGCCACGAGACCATCGAGCAGCGTGTGCGCGGCGCGCCACGCGAACGCGTCGAGCGGCGCGGGCAATGCGACGCCCGCGAGCACCGCCGGCGTGACGAGAGCGCTCACCCACGGAATCGCGAACGCATTCGCGAGCGGACCGACGAGCGGAATCTGCGCGAACCAGTAGGCGGTCAGCGGCGCAAGCGCGACCGTCACCGCGAACTGCACGTGCGCGGCGCTGCGCAAGCGTTCGGCGAAGGCACGCAGATGCCGGATCAAGTCAGGACGCAGCGCCAGCCATCTACCATGCGCCGCGCCGCCCTCTTCGTCTTCATGCCGAGGGGACGCCTGTGAACCGCGCACGCGCGGCCGCGCCGCCATCGCGAACAGGATCGCGCCGACCGCGCAGAACGACAGCCAGAATCCGGCCGACACGACCGCCCACGGATCGACCAGCAGCACGAGCCCGAGCGCCCACGCGAGCACCGTTGAGCGCGCCAGTTGCCGGCCACCGACGAACGCCAGCGCGACAAGCGCGGCCATCCACAGCGCGCGTTGCGCCGGCACGTTGAAGCCGGCGAGCGCGGCATGCAGCGCGGCGAACAGCGCCCCGGCCGTCACGCCGACGAGTTGCGCGGGCAAGCGCAGCGGCCAGTTGCGGCCGAGCCAGCCCGAGCGTCGCCAGACTGCTGCCGCGAGCCAGCCGGTCAGCCCCGCGACCAGGCCGATATGCAAGCCCGAGATCGCCACCAGATGACTCGTGCCGGTGCCGCGCATCAATTGCCAGTCGGCGGGGCTCAGCTGGTCCTGCGCGCCGACCGCGAGCGCGACGACGATGCCGCGATGCGGCGCATCGGCGAGCACCGTGTCGATACGCGCGCGCAATGCGGCGCGCCAGCGGTCGACCAGCACGGCGAGCCCGCGCGCGCGACCGGCGAGGCGTCGCGCATGCTCCGGCACGCTCACGTAACCAGTCGCGCGGACGTTGCGCGCGAGCAGACTCGCCTCGGCATCGCGCACGCCAAAATTCGCGTTGCCGTGCGGGCGCTTCAGGCGCACGGTCAGACGCCAGCGCTCGCCCGGTTCGAGCCGCGGCGCGGGGGCGCCGCGCGCGATCCAGGCGAGTTGGATCACGCGCGGAAAAGCGGCGAGGCGCGCATCGTTCGACTCGACGTCGAACAGGAAGCGCGCGCCTTTGTCGTCGCGCGTTGGCAGTCCCTTGATAGCGCCGACCACCTCGACGTCGCGCCCTTCCCACTCATGCGGCAGACTCACGGCGAGCCGCGTATGAGCGCGCAGAGCCGCATATCCGAAACCGACGCAGATCGCCGCGCACCACACGGCGCCCCAACCGGCGACCCGCCGCATGCGGACATCGCGCCATGCGCGGGTAGCGAACCGGTTCGAAAATCGCCGCTCGTATTCGAGCCGGTGCGCCGCACCCACCCTATCGCCACGCAAACCCCACACGGCAACGCCAGCCGCCGTGGAGCCGGCCAGTATCAACGCCCACCATCCGCCCGCATCCGGCAACACCGCCTGCTGCTGCAGCCAGATCACGCCCAACGCAAACCCGCACCAGACTGCCCGCATCCGCCCTCCGCGCCACTGGCGCCGGGCGTCGTCACGCGCCGGCGAGCAGGCAGCAGCGAGCCCGCCGGGCATGGGTGTCGCCCGGCGCGAACCCTTTCGATCAACGGAATCGATTATGCAGAGGAAAGCGCGAGTCGCGGCAGCGCGGCGAGCGCGTTAGCCGTTGTGCCAAGGGCTGCTGCGTCAGAAGTGACACCGCGCAGTTGCGCGAGACTCGCGCCGATCGCCGGAATCTGCTCCGGCGAATTGCGCTGCCTGTACATCCACGATGGCGCGATATCGGGCGCGTCGGTCTCGACGACCAGCGCGTCGAATGGCAGCTGTTCGGCAAGTCGGCGGATCTGCCGCGCGCGCTCGAACGTCAGGTTGCCGCCGAACCCAAGATGCAGGCCCTGATCGATATAAGCCCGAGCCTGCTGGAAACTGCCATTGAACGCGTGCGCGATGCCGCGATGGATCTGATGCCGGCGCAGTCCCGCGATCACCTGATCCTGCGATTTGCGCACGTGGCAGATGACCGGCAGATCGAACTCGCGCGCGAGTTGCAACTGCCCGTTGTAGAAAAATTGCTGGCGCGCATCGTCGAGACCGTCGACGAAAAAGTCGAGCCCAATCTCGCCAATGCCGACGAAGCGCGGATCGTCGAGACTCGCCTCGATCTCCAGGCGCAACAGGTCGAGGTCGGCGTCGACGGCGCCTGGCGTGTACATCGGATGAATGCCGAGCGCGTACGCGCCGCCGTCGACACGGTGCGCGAGCTCGCGCACCGCCGCGAAGTTCTGTCGCCCGATCGCCGGGATCACGATGCGCGACACGCCCGCATCGCGCGCGGACGCCGCGACCGCGTCACGATCGGCGTCGAACTCCGAAGCGTCGAGATGGCAGTGCGTATCGATCCACATGGGTTGTCTCACTGGCAATGCAACCGAACCGAACGTGGTCCGGCGGTTCTCGGCGGCGGTCGGTCATCCGCGGATGACCCGCAACGACCGTGCCGGGGTCCGGCCCAACCCGGGCCCAACTCGGGCTCAACCCGGGTTCAGACCGGCACCGGCGGTTCTTCGTGCAGCACGCCGTCGCGCAGCCGCATGATGCGATCGCAGCGCCCCGCCAATTCCGGGTCGTGCGTGACGATCACGAAGCTCGTCTCGAGCGTGCGCGACAGTTCGAGCATCAGGTTGAACACGGTGTCGGCGGTGCCGCCGTCGAGGTTGCCGGTCGGCTCGTCGGCGAGCACGCAGGCGGGCTTCGTGACGAGCGCGCGCGCGATCGCGACACGCTGACGCTCGCCGCCCGACAGCTCGCCCGGCCGATGCTTCGCGCGATGCCCCATGCCGACGCGCTCCAGTACCGCCATCGCCTCACGGCGCGCGACTTCGGTCGTCTCGCGACGAATTCGCAGCGGCATCGCGACGTTATCGAGCGCGGAAAACTCCGGCAGCAAATGGTGAAACTGATAAACGAAACCGAGCGCGCGATTGCGCAGGTCGTTGCGCTCGCGCTCGGAGAGCTTCGTGAACGGCTTGCCGAGCACCGACACCTCGCCCGCGCTCGGATCGTCGAGACCGCCGAGCACGTGCAGCAGTGTGCTCTTGCCGGAGCCCGACGCGCCGACGATCGCGAGCTTCTCGCCGCGCCGCACGGCGAGCTCGGCATTGTTGAGCACCGGCACGTTCAGGCCACCCTGCACGAACGATTTGGAAATGCCGGTGGCTTCGAGCACGTACGGATACGATGCGGGGTCCTGAGCGGTCATGGATGAATCGGTTGAGGGATGGACGAGGCGGTCATTCATAGCGCAGCGCCTCCGCCGGACGGACCTTCGCGCCGCGCCAGCTCGGATACAGCGTCGCGAGCGCGGACAGCACGAACGCGATGATGCCGATGCGAGCGACGTCGGCCGGAACCAGCTCGGACGGCAGCTCGCTGATGAAGTACACCGACGGCGGCAGGAACTGCACGCCGAGCAGGTGCTCGATCATCGGCACCAGCCACGGAATGCTCCACGAGATCAGGCAGCCGAGCGCGACGCCGGTCGCCGTGCCGATGAAGCCGATCGTCACGCCCTGCATGACGAAGATCTTCATGATCGAGCCGGGCTGCGCGCCGAGCGTGCGCAGAATCGCGATATCGGCCTGTTTATTGGTCACCGTCATCACCAGCGACGACACCAGATTGAACGCGGCCACCGCAATGATCAGCGTCAGGATGATGAACATCATGCGCTTCTCGATCTGCACCGCCGAGAACCAGGTCTTGTTCTGCTGGGTCCAGTCGCGAATGTACAGATCGCCCGACAGCGTGCGCGCGAGCTGACGCGCGACTTCCGGCGCGCGCTGCATGTCGGTGAGGCGCAGCCGCACGCCGGTCGGCGCGGGCAGCCGGAACAGCGCCTGTGCGTCCTTGATGTTGATCAGCGCGAGCGTGCTGTCGTATTCGTAGTGGCCCGACTCGAAGACGCCAACCACCGTGAACTGCTTCAGGCGCGGCAGCATGCCGGCCGGCGTGATCGTGCCTTCGGGCGCGACGAGCGTGATCTTGTCGTTCAACTGCACGCCGAGGTTGGCCGCGAGATCGGCGCCGAGCACGATGCCGAAGTCGCCGGGTACGAGGTCGGTCAGCTTGCCGCCCTTCATTTCCTTGCCGATATCGGACACTTCCGGTTCGAGCGTCGGCTCGATGCCGCGCAACGCGACGCCGCTCACCGCATCCTGGCGCGTGAGCAGCGCCTGGGCCTCGACGTAGGGCGCCGCGCCGATCACCTGCTGGTTCTGCCGCGCTTCCTTCGCGGTCAGCTGCCAGTCGGGCATCGACCCGGTCGGCGAAAAGATTTCGACGTGCGCGAGCACCGACAGCATGCGGTCGCGCACCTCTTTCTGAAAGCCGTTCATCACCGACAGCACCACGATCAGGGCCGCGACGCCAAGCGCGATGCCCGACATCGACACCAGCGCGATGAACGAGATGAAGCCGTTGCCAGTCGTGCGTTTGCCGGCGCGTGTGTAGCGCCAGCCAATCTGCCATTCGTAGGGAAATTTCAAGCGAATCCTTTTGTGCGTTCTTCGACTGTGTGTCGGGAGCGGCGGACATCGAGCGTGCGCCGAACGGCCCGAGCGTCGTGATCGTTGGGCTCGCGGCGGCGCGGATCGTTCCTCGCCCGCCCAGCCGCCGTGCGGCTCCGCCGACGCATGGAGGCGTGGCTGCACGGTGCGCCGCCACTGCCGCGTCCAGCGATCAAGCGCGAAGTTTGCCACACAATGCCGCCGGCTCGCGCAAAGCTCATGCCTCGGTTCGCGATCGACAAACCGACCGTGCCTCGTCGAAATACTCGCACCGTTTGCCCTACAATGCGCAGCATCATGCCTGCCGACCGCCTCCATCTCCTGCTGCCCTTCGCGCTGCCCGCCGCGGCCGACGCCTCCACCGCGCTTCACGACATCCAGAGCCCCGCCCTCGACAGGCTGATCGCCCGCGCGACGCTGATCGAACGCGTGATCGGCGAAGATTTTCAGCGCACGCTGCCGCACGAGCGCTGGGTCGCGCGACAATTCGGCGCGCTGCCCGATGGCACGGTGGGCGCCTCGGCCGCCGCCGACGAAGCCCCGCTCGCGCCCTACATGCTGCGCGCCGACGGCGGCGAACCCGGCAGCGCGACGTGGGCCTGCGTGCAGCCGGTGCACGTGCACATCGCGCATGACCACCTGGTGCTGATCGATCCCGCGTCGCTCGATCTGTCGGACGACGAAGCGGCCACGCTGCTCGCGCTTGCGCGTCCGCTGATCGAGGAACTCGGCGTGCGCATCGAAGCGCCGAAACCGACCCGCTGGTATCTGTCGAGCGACGCGTTCGGCACGCTCGCGGGCGCGTCGCCGTTGCGCGCGAGCGGCCGCAACATCGAGATCTGGCTGCCCCATGAAGCGCATTCCGGCGAACGCTCGCGCGCATGGATGAAGTTGCAGAACGAAGTGCAGATGGCATGGTTCGAGCATCCGGTCAACGAGGCGCGCGAGGCACGCGGGTTGCCGGCCGTCAACTCGATCTGGTTTTACGCGCAAGGCGCCGCGCGGCCGGTGCGCAGTCCGTTCGCGCAGGTGCTGTCCGACGCCGCCGCGACGCGGGGCCTCGCGCTCAGCGCGGGGATCACGCCAGCCGCGCCGCCGGCGTCGTATCGCGAACTGCCGGCGGCGCTGCGCCGTGCAACCGACGGCAGCGGCGCGACACTCGTCGAACTCGATCCATTCTCCGCGCCCTACATCGAACAGGACTGGGCGCGCTGGAACCAGGCATTCGCCGCGCTGCAGACCGACTGGTTCGAGCCGGCGCTCGCGGCGCTGCAGGCGGGCGAACTCGCCGAACTCGACCTCACGCTGTGCGGCGACACCGGCTCGGTGACGCTGACCGTCACGCGCAGCGATCTGCGCAAATTCTGGCGGCGGCGCGTGCTGGCCTCGCTTTTCATCGAATGATCCACGGCCCTTCCGCATGACCCGAATCGTTACGCGCCCCTGCTCCCCCGTCGATGCCGAAGTGCTGATCCGCTGCGGCATGCATCCGGTGCTCGCGCGCCTGTACGCATCGCGCGGCGTGTGCCTGCCCGAAGAGGTCGAGACCGGCCTCGCGCGGCTCGTGCCGCCCGTCGAGCTGAAAGGCTGCGACGCGGCCGCCGCGCTGCTCGCCGACGCGCTCCAGCGGCAGCGCCGCATGCTGGTCGTCGCCGACTACGACTGCGACGGCGCGACCGCCTGCGCGGTCGCGGTGCGCGGACTGCGCATGTTCGGCGCGCGCATCGACTATCTGGTGCCAAACCGCATGGAGCACGGCTACGGGCTCACGCCGGACATCGTCGAGCTGGCGGCGCGCAGCGCGGCGGGCAAGCCCGATCTGCTGATCACCGTCGACAACGGCATCGCGAGCGTCGACGGCGTCGCCGCCGCGAACGCGCTCGGCATCGACGTGGTCGTCACCGACCACCACCTGCCCGGCGACGAACTGCCCGCCGCGCGCGCGATCGTCAATCCGAACCAGCCGGGCTGCACGTTCCCGAGCAAGTGCCTGGCCGGCGTCGGCGTGATGTTCTACGTGCTGCTCGCGCTGCGCGCCGAACTGCGCCGCCGCGGCGCGTTCGGCGACGCGCTGCCCGAACCGCGCCTCGACGGCCTGCTCGATCTGGTCGCGCTCGGCACCGTCGCCGATGTCGTCAAGCTCGATGGCAACAACCGCGTGCTGGTCGCGCAAGGTCTGCAGCGCATCCGCAAGGGTCGCATGCAGCCGGGCATCGCCGCCCTCTTTCGCGCCGCCGCGCGCGACGCGCGCAACGCGTCCGGCTTCGACCTAGGCTTCGCGCTGGGACCGCGCCTGAACGCGGCGGGACGGCTGTCGGACATGTCGCTCGGCATCGAATGCCTGACCACCGACGACGTCGGCCGCGCGTGGGAACTCGCGCAGCAGCTCGACACGATGAACCGCGAGCGCCGCGAAATCGAGGCCGGCATGCAGCAGCAGGCACTGGACGACCTGTCGACGGTCGATCCCGACGGCGCGACCACGATCACGCTGTTCAATCCGGGCTGGCATCAAGGCGTGATCGGCATCGTTGCGGGACGGCTGAAGGAAAAGTTCCACCGCCCGTCGTTCACGTTCGCGCCCGCCGACGATACCGGCGTGCTCGTCAAAGGCTCGGGCCGCTCGATCCCGGGCTTCCATCTGCGCGACGCGCTCGATCTGATCTCGAAGCGCGAACCGGACCTGATCGTCAAATTCGGCGGCCACGCGATGGCCGCGGGCCTGACGATCGCCGCCGCGAACGTGCCGCGCTTCACGGCCGCCTTCGAGGCGGTCGGCCGCGAATGGCTGTCCGCGGAGGCGCTCGCGCGCACGGTCGAAACCGACGGCGAGCTAGAAGACGCGTACTTCACGCCGCAATTCGTCGAGATGCTCGACGCGGCCGTGTGGGGCCAAGGCTTTCCGGCGCCGGTGTTCTCGGGCGAATTCGAGGTCGCGTCGCAGGCGCTCGTGAAGGACAAGCACCTGAAGCTGCAACTGTTGCGCGGCCGCCAGCGCTTCAACGCGATCTGGTTCAATCACACCGATACGCTGCCCGCGCGCACCACCGTCGCCTACCGGCTCGCGAGCGACACATGGAACGGCGTGTCGCGCGTGCAATTGATCGTCGAGCACGCGGCGAGCTGAAATCTTCCGCAAAATCAATTGCGAACACGCGCCGGATCGCCCGCGGGGCTCCGGCGCGGCGTGCCGATCGGCTATAATTTCTCCTTTTTACGAAGCTATAAAAGATCGACATGGAAGCGGAACGTCTCAACGCGATCGAAGCCTCTCTGGCCGACCTGCGCAAGCGCGCGGACGACCTACGGGGGTATCTTTGACTACGACGACAAAGCACTGCGTCTAATCGAAGTCAACCGGGAACTCGAAGACCCGGACGTCTGGAACGATGCGAAGCACGCCCAGGCACTCGGTAAGGAAAAGAAGCTGCTCGACGACACGGTCGGCAAACTCACGTCGATCACCAACGACGTGAACGACGCGCAAGACCTGTTCGACATGGCGCGCGAAGAAGCCGACGACGAAACGCTGCTCGCCTGTGAAGCCGATGCCCAGGCCATCGAGGCGCGCGTCGCCGACATGGAATTCCGTCGGATGTTCGCGAACCCGGCCGACCCCAACAACGCCTTTCTCGACATCCAGGCCGGCGCCGGCGGCACCGAAGCGTGCGACTGGGCGTCGATGCTGCTGCGCCAATATCTGCGCTACTGCGAACGCAAGGGCTTCAAGACCGAAGTGCTCGAGCAGACCGAAGGCGACGTCGCCGGCATCAAGAACGCGACGATCAAGATCGAAGGCGAATACGCGTACGGCTTCCTGCGTACCGAAACCGGCGTGCACCGCCTCGTGCGCAAGTCGCCGTTCGATTCATCGGGCGGCCGTCACACTTCGTTCTCATCGGTGTTCGTGTACCCGGAAATCGACGACTCGATCGAAGTCGAGATCAACCCGGCCGATCTGCGCATCGACACGTACCGTGCTTCCGGCGCGGGCGGTCAGCACATCAACAAGACCGACTCGGCGGTGCGTATCACGCACATGCCGTCGGGCATCGTCGTGCAGTGCCAGAACGACCGCTCGCAGCACCGCAACCGCGCCGAAGCGATGGCGATGCTGAAATCGCGCCTGTACGAAGCGGAAATCCGCAAGCGTCAGGCCGAGCAGGACAAGCTCGAAGCCGGCAAGACCGATGTGGGTTGGGGCCATCAGATCCGCTCGTACGTGCTCGACAACAGCCGCATCAAGGATCTGCGCACCAACGTCGAAATCAGCAACACGAAGAGCGTGCTCGACGGCGATCTCGATCCGTTCATCAGCGCGAGCCTGAAACAGGGCGTCTAAGCGCGCACGGCGCGGCCACGTTCAGTGATCGGGGCCGCGCTTGCTTCGTTTTCCAGTACCGCCTGAGGTTTCTACACTGACTGGCTTTCCGCTTTGCGGCGCACGCCGCGGCGGGCCACCGAATACCAAATCATCATGACTCAACCGACCCAGCCGAATGCGGCCCAGCCAACTGTCGTGCCCGAAGTGGACGACAATAAGATCATCGCCGAGCGCCGCGAAAAGCTGCGCGAGCTGCGTGAGCAAGGCGTCGCCTATCCGAACGATTTCCGTCCCACGCACCACGCCGAAGATCTGCAGTCGCAGTACGAGCACGCCGACAAGGAAGCGCTCGAAGCGAATCCGCTCGAAGTCGCGATCGCCGGCCGCATGATGCTCAAACGCGTGATGGGCAAGGCGAGCTTCGCGACCGTGCGCGATGGCTCGGGTCAGATCCAGTTCTTCATCACGCCCGCCGACGTCGGCCAGGAAACCTACGACGCATTCAAGAAGTGGGACATGGGCGACATCGTCGCCGCGCGCGGCGTACTGTTCCGCACCAACAAGGGCGAGCTGTCGGTGCGCTGCACGGAGCTGCGTCTGCTGTCGAAGTCGCTGCGTCCGCTGCCGGACAAGTTCCACGGTCTCGCCGACCAGGAAATGAAGTACCGCCAGCGCTATGTCGATCTGATCGTCACGCCGGAAACGCGCCGCACCTTCGTCGCGCGCACGAAGGCGATTTCGTCGATCCGCAAGTACATGGCCGACGCGAACTTCATGGAAGTCGAAACGCCGATGCTGCACCCGATTCCGGGCGGCGCGGCGGCCAAGCCGTTCTCGACGCACCACAACGCGCTCGACATGCAGATGTTCCTGCGCATCGCGCCGGAGCTGTATCTGAAGCGTCTCGTGGTGGGCGGCTTCGAGCGCGTGTTCGAAATCAATCGTAACTTCCGCAACGAGGGCGTGTCCGTGCGCCACAACCCGGAATTCACGATGATCGAATTCTACGCGGCCTACACCGACTACAAGTGGCTGATGGACTTCACCGAGCAGCTGATCCGCCAGGCCGCGATCGATGCGCTCGGCACGGCCACCATCACCTATCAGGGCCGCGAGCTCGATCTGTCGAAGCCGTTCCATCGCCTCACGATCACGCAGGCGATCCAGAAATACGCGCCGCAATACACGAACGAGCAGCTCGCCGACAGCACGTTCCTGCGCGCCGAACTCAAGAAGTTCGGCGTCGATGCGTCGCAGCCGCAGTTCCTGAACGCGGGCATCGGCTCGCTGCAGCTGGCGCTGTTCGAAGAGACCGCCGAGTCGCAACTGTGGGAGCCGACCTACATCATCGATTACCCGATCGAGGTGTCGCCGCTCGCGCGTGCGTCGGACAAGGTGGAAGGCATCACCGAGCGCTTCGAGCTGTTCATCACCGGCCGCGAAATCGCCAACGGCTTCTCCGAGCTGAACGATCCGGAAGATCAGGCCGCGCGCTTCAGGAAGCAGGTCGATCAGAAGGACGCCGGCGACGAGGAAGCGATGTTCTACGACGCCGACTACATCCGCGCGCTCGAATACGGCATGCCGCCGGCGGGCGGCTGCGGTATCGGCATCGACCGTCTGGTGATGTTGCTGACCGATAGCCCGAGCATCCGCGACGTGATTCTGTTCCCGCATCTGCGTCGCGAAGATTGAGCGACGCGAAGCGCGGGTAGTCGTTGCGCTTCGCGTGCAATGTGATGGTTTTGAAGAGCGCCCGGTCGATGCCGGGCGTTTTTTATGCGCGTTTTCGCTTGGCGGGACCGGTTTCTGCGAGCAGTCGTTTTGTAACCGGCGGTAAAAGCCGCGCCAGTGCGCGCAAATCGCCGTGGTCGCAACGGTCTTGAAAGCTTGCTGACACAAGGCGCGCCGCGCAGAGGCCACCGGCCCACGCCCGAGGCCGCCATCGAGCCGGTTACAAATGGAAACGCTGCCGGGATCGAATTGCCCGACACTCAGTCTCATAGGCAGTCGGCTCTGTCAGAAGCGGAGGCCCCACATGGACATCCCTACTCATCAACCCACGCAGCCACGTCGTCTTCATCCGTTGATCGCGGTCGCCGCCGGCGCGGTGCTCGTTGCAAGTCTCGTCGCTACCGCCGCGATCACCGGCGTGTTCCCGAAGGCGTCGGGCAACGGCGCACAGAACGATCAGACACAGGCCGCGCAGGTCAGCACGCAAGTGCCGGGCGTCGTCGATTCGGCCGCACCGGTCAATCCATCCGCGCAACCGCAGCAGGTGCAGGCTCAGCAAGCTGCGCAGCCCGCCCCAGCCCCGGCCCCCGCTCCGGCGCAGCAACAGCAATACGCGCAGCAGCAACAGGCGCCGGCCGCGCCTCAGGCGCAGTACACGCAACAACCCGGGCCGCAAGCAGCGCCCCAGTACGCGCAGCAGCCGGCGCCACAAGCCGCTCATTGCTCGACTTGCGGCACGGTCGTCGCGATCTCGGCGGTTCGGCATGAAGGACATGGCACCGGTATCGGCGCGGTCGGCGGCGCGGTGGCCGGTGGCGTCGTCGGCAACCAGTTCGGGGCCGGCGGCGGGCGTACCGCGATGACGCTGCTCGGCGCGCTCGGCGGCGGGCTCGCCGGCAACTCGGTCGAAAAACATCTGCGCAGCACGACGTCGTATTCGGTGCGCGTGCACATGGAAGACGGCAAGACGCGCTACTTCACCTATCACGAGGCGCCGCCGTTCCACGACGGCGAGCGCGTGCGCGTGCAGAACGGCGGTCTCGTCGCCGACTGACATCGGCCGCTTCACTCACGCGCTCCACTCTCGTCGACGCAGCCATGAAAAAAGGCGATTCCATCGGAATCGCCTTTTCTTTGCAGTTCAATGAACCAGTTCGAACGCGCGATCAATAATCCGCGTCTTCGATCCACGCCGCCTGAATCGCTTCGAGAATCTTTTCACTGGAGCGGTTCGGATCGTCGTCGAAGCCTTCGAGCTCCATCACCCAGCGATGCAGATCGGTGAAACGCACCTGCTGCGGATCGACATCCTGATGCTTGTCGGTCAGAGCCATCGCGATTTCTTGCGTATCGGTCCACTTCATGGCGGCGCCCTCCTGTTAGTGGTTTTCCTTCGCGTGATTGATCGAGTAACGCGGAATTTCGACGACCAGATCCTGCTCGTCCGGCATGATCGCCTGGCACGACAGACGCGAAGCCGGTTCGAGCCCCCATGCCTTGTCCAACAGATCGTCCTCGTCTTCCTCGGACGGCGTCAAGGCGGCGAAACCCTCACGCACGATCACATGACACGTCGTGCATGCGCACGACTTCTCGCACGCATGCTCGATTTCGATACCGTTATCGAGCAGGTTGTCGCAGATGCTCTTGCCGGGAACGGCGTCGATCACCGCGCCTTCCGGGCACAGTTCGACGTGAGGCAGCACAACGATTTGAGGCATACAGTTTCCGTTTGGGTCTGAGGCACAGCGGCTGCCAGCAATGCCGCGTGCAGGCTCCGTACCATTTTACTGGCGCCGGCTGGACTTTTTAAGTCCAGCCGGCGCGCTCCATTGATTCCTGCGACGTTCGCAGTTCGTTCGCCCGTCAGATCTCGTCGAGCTTGCGGCCCGACAGCGCGCGGCGAATCCCCTTGTTCATGCGGCGCGCGGCGAATTCGTCGGTGCCTTCGGCGAGCGCCTTCGTCGCGGCTTCGATCGCGCCGACGTCCTCGCCCGGCGCGACGTTGCGCAGCGCGGCGAGCAGCGCATCGAGTTCGGCGCGTTCACTGTCGTCGAGCAGCTCGGCGTCGGCGGCGAGCGCCGCGTCGGTCGCTTCGACGAGACGCTGCGCTTCGACCTGCGCCTCGCGCAAAGCGCGCGCCCGCATATCAATTTCAGCGGTCGAAAAGCTGTCTTCGAGCATGCGCGCGATGTCGTCGTCGGCGAGGCCATACGAAGGCTTCACGACGACCGACGCCTCCACGCCCGACGCGAGCTCGCGCGCGAACACGGACAGCAGGCCGTCGGCGTCGACCTGATAGGTCACGCGAATGCGCGCGGCGCCCGCGGCCATCGGCGGAATGCCGCGCAGCTCGAAGCGCGCGAGCGAACGGCAATCGCTGACGAGCTCGCGCTCGCCCTGGACGACGTGAATCGCCATCGCGGTCTGGCCGTCCTTGAAGGTCGTGAAATCCTGCGCGCGCGCGACCGGAATCGTCGAGTTGCGAGGAATGATCTTCTCGGTGAGGCCACCCATCGTCTCGACGCCGAGTGACAGCGGAATCACGTCGAGCAGCAGCCACTCGTCGCCTTCCGCGCCGCGGTTGCCGGCCAGCAGATCGGCCTGGATGGCCGCGCCGAGCGCGACGACCTGGTCCGGATCGAGATTGACGAGCGGCGCCTGGCCGAAGAACGCCTCGACCGCGCGGCGGATCACTGGCATGCGCGTCGCGCCGCCGACCAGCACGACGCCCTTGATGTCCTTCGTAGTGACCTTCGCGTCGCGCAGCGCCTTCTTCGTCGGACCCAGCGTGCGTTGCACGAGCTCGGCCGTGATGGTCTCGAAAGTGGCTTCGTCGATCGTCAGATCGAGCGCGGTGCCGTTGGCAAGCGTGAGCTTGAGGTTAGCCTGCGGCGCGCTCGACAACGCCTCCTTGGCCTCGCGCACGCTATCGAGCAGCAGGCGCACGTCGTGCGGCGCGAGCGTCTGCGGCGCGATGCCGGCCTGTTCGAGCACATGGCGGTACAGCGCATGATCGAAGTCGTCGCCGCCGAGCGCGGAATCGCCGCCCGCCGCCAGCACTTCGAACACGCCCTTGGTGAGCTTAAGAATGGACAAGTCGAAGGTGCCGCCGCCGAGGTCGTAGACCGCGTACAGACCTTCGGCGCCGTTGTCGAGACCGTAGGCGATCGCGGCCGCGGTCGGTTCGTTCAGCAGACGCAGTACGTTCAGCCCCGCGAGGCGCGCGGCGTCTTTCGTCGCCTGGCGCTGCGCTTCGTCGAAGTATGCGGGCACCGTGATCACCGCGCCGACCAGTTCGTCGCCGAGCGTGTCTTCGGCGCGCTGGCGCAGCGTCGCGAGAATTTCAGCTGATACTTCCACCGGGCTCTTCACGCCGTCCACAGTACGGATCTGCACCATGCCGGGTGCGTCGATGAAGTCGTACGGCGCGTTTTCGGCGCCCTCCACCTCGGCCTTGCCGCGGCCCATGAAGCGCTTGACCGACACGATCGTGTTGCGCGGGTCGCTGGCGGCTTCGGCCTTCGCCCGGCGGCCGATGCGACGGCCGCCCTGTTCCAGGTAGCGCACCACCGAGGGCAGCAGCACGTGCCCGTCTTCGTCGGGCAGCACATCGGGCAGGCCGCTGCGCACGGCGGCGACGAGGGAGTTGGTGGTGCCGAGATCGATGCCGACCGCCAGACGCCGCTGGTGAGGCGCCGGCGCCATGCCGGGTTCGGAGATTTGCAGTAAGGCCATCTGGATCTTCTCGGGGACGTTGTGCCCCGTCCTGAATGTTCGCGTTGCTGGGGGTGATGCCACGGCTCGCGGCCGCTCTGGTTTTTGTTTGTCGCTTGCTACATCGCTGCCTGCCGGTGCTGCTTCGGCGTGTTGCTGCTTGCCGGCGCCGCGCTTTTCGCGCGCGCCGCACGAAACCGGGCTAGCCTTCGAGCCGCTCGATCTGCGCGTCGATTTCCGACGCGACGCGTTCGATGAACATCATCTGCCGCACCGCCTCGGCCGCCGCCTGATTCGCACCGCTATCGAGCGATGCGCCGAGCTTGTCCAAGCGCTGACGCTCCTCGTCGCGCAACTCGATGAGCAGCGCGTCGAGCGCGTCGACGTTCTTCGCCGCGGCCGCGTCCTCGATGTTCTCGCGCCACTCCATCTGCTGCATCAGGAACGCGGGCTCCATCGCCGTGTTGTTCTCCGCGCCGACGTTGATGCCGCGCAGCGACAGCAGATAGGTCGCGCGCTTGAGCGGATCGCGCAGCGTCTGATACGCCTCGTTCGCGCGCGTCGCCCATTGCATCGCGATACGCTTTTGCGCATCGCCGGCCGCCGCGAAGCGGTCGGGATGCACCTGCGCCTGCACGGTGCGGTACGCGTGATCGAGCGTGCTCGCGTCGAGCGCGAATTGCGCCGGCAGACCAAACAGATCGAAGTGGCTGTCGTTCAGCGATGCCATCGGATGAAAGTCCGTTGATGAAAACCTGGTGTGGAAACGTTGGGCCGTGTCAGGCGTGAGCTCTTCACGCGCGCACGGAGCAAACTAAAAAGGCGGCCCGCGCCGCCTTTGATCCGCCGCACGCGGAAAGTAACGAATCTAGACTCGGAACGACTCGCCGCAGCCGCATTCGTCTTTCACGTTCGGGTTGTTGAACTTGAAGCCTTCGTTCAGCCCTTCGCGCGCGAAGTCGAGCTCCGTGCCGTCGATATACGCGAGACTCTTCGGGTCGACCACGACCTTCACGCCGCCTGTCTCGAACACCTGATCTTCCGGCGCGAGTTCGTCCACGTACTCGAGTTTGTAGGCGAGGCCCGAGCAACCGGTGGTGCGCACGCCGACGCGCAACCCGATGCCTTTACCACGGCGGGTCAGATACTTCTGGACGTGCTGTGCTGCCTTTTCGGTCAACGTAATTGCCATAACGTTTCTCAGTTGCCGGTGTGCTTGGCGCGCGTGTTCGCGCCGCGCTCACCGGTTGCTTCGTTCTTACCTTGTTGCTGCTCAGGCGGCCTTGCCGTCTTCGGCGACCGCCGCTTCGCCGTGGCGCTGCTTGTAGTCGGCGACTGCTGCCTTGATCGCATCTTCCGCGAGGATCGAGCAGTGGATCTTCACCGGCGGCAGTGCCAGTTCTTCGGCGATCTGCGTGTTCTTGATCGACATGGCCTGGTCAAGCGTCTTGCCCTTCACCCACTCGGTGACGAGCGAGCTCGACGCGATGGCCGAGCCGCAGCCGTAGGTCTTGAACTTCGCGTCTTCGATGATGCCGTCCGCGCCGACGCGGATCTGCAGTTTCATCACGTCGCCGCAGGCCGGCGCACCGACCATGCCGGTACCGACCGTGTCGTCGTCCTTGGCGAAGGAACCGACGTTGCGCGGGTTTTCGTAGTGGTCGAGGACCTTGTCGCTATAAGCCATGATTACACTCCTTGATTCGTTTCAACCTGCAATCCGATGAACGTTCGATGTCGGTTTCGTTCCGCGGGCGCGTCAGTGCGCGGCCCACTGGATGGTCGACAGATCGATGCCGTCCTTGTGCATTTCCCACAGCGGCGACAAATCGCGCAGCTTGGAAATCTTCGTCTTCAGCAGGTTGATCACGTAGTCGATTTCCTGCTCGGTCGTGAAGCGTCCCACCGTGAAGCGGATCGAGCTGTGCGCCAGTTCGTCGTTGCGGCCGAGCGCGCGCAGCACGTACGACGGCTCCAGCGACGCCGACGTGCACGCCGAACCCGACGACACCGCGACGTCCTTCACCGCCATGATCAGCGATTCGCCTTCGACGAAATTGAAGCTGATGTTCAGGTTGTGCGGCACACGCTTTTCCATGTCGCCGTTCACATACACTTCCTCGATTTCCGACAAGCCTTTGAGCAAACGGTCACGCAGCATGCGGATGCGCTCGTTTTCGGTCGCCATCTCTTCACGCGCGATGCGGAAAGCTTCGCCCATGCCGACGATCTGGTGCGTCGCGAGCGTGCCCGAACGCATACCGCGCTCGTGGCCGCCGCCGTGCATCTGCGCCTCGATCCGGATACGCGGCTTGCGACGCACGTACAGCGCGCCGATGCCCTTCGGGCCGTAGGTCTTGTGCGCCGAGAACGACATCAGGTCGACCTTCAGCTTCTGCAGATCGATCTGGATCTTGCCGGTGGCCTGCGCCGCGTCGACGTGGAAAATGATGCCCTTTTCACGCGTGATCTCGCCGATCGCCTCGATGTCCTGGATCACGCCGATCTCGTTGTTGACCGACATCACCGACACCAGAATCGTGTCCGGGCGCAGCGCCGCCTTGAATGCGTCGAGGTCGATCAAACCGTCGTCCTTGACATCCAGATAGGTGACTTCGAAGCCTTCTCGCTCGAGTTCGCGGGTGGTGTCCAGCACGGCCTTGTGCTCGGTCTTCACCGTGACGATGTGCTTGCCCTTGCTCTTGTAGAAGTGCGCGGCACCTTTCAGAGCGAGGTTGTCCGACTCCGTCGCACCCGAGGTCCAGATGATTTCGCGCGGATCGGCGTTCACGAGCGCTGCGACCTGCTCGCGCGCTTCCTCGACCGCGCGTTCGGCGTTCCAGCCATAAGCGTGGCTACGCGACGCGGGGTTACCGAACTGTTCACGCAGATACGGGATCATCTTGTCCACCACACGCGGATCGATCGGCGTCGTGGCGCTGTAGTCCATGTAGATGGGCAGATGGAGAGAGTCGTTGTTCATCAATTGCTCCGGGGACGTCATGTGCTCTGGCTTCTGGATTCGATATGGGGCTGCGGCGGAAGATTTCTATCGCGTGCCGCGCTTCACGAACCGGCCATGTTGAAAACGGAATTGGGACCCTTGGGCGCCACGCGGACGGGTTCGACCGCCGGCGCGTCGCTGCGCCTGTCGCGCAGCACCGCCGGCGCGCCTTCGCGCGAACGCTGCTGGTCGACGAGATCCTTTAGCGAAACCGAATCGAGGTATTCGACCATTTTCTGGTTCAGCGTCGACCACAGCTCATGCGTCATGCAGTGGCCATCGTGCTGCTTGGTGCCTTCGCACGTGCCCTTGCCGCCGCACTGGGTGGCGTCGAGCGGCTCGTCGACCGCGATGATGATGTCGGCCACCGTCACCTCTTCGGCACGGCGCGCGAGATTGTAGCCACCGCCCGGCCCGCGCACGGACTCGACGATTTCATGACGGCGCAGCTTGCCAAACAGCTGCTCGAGATATGACAGGGAGATGTGTTGGCGCTGGCTGATACCCGCAAGCGTCACCGGGCCCTGCTCCTGGCGCAACGCCAGGTCGATCATCGCCGTGACGGCGAAACGGCCTTTCGTGGTGAGTCTCATATGATGTGGGAACCGCAATTCTCGACAAGTTTTGTCAAGTATAAATACATGACCGATTTAGTCAAGTATGGGCGGCAAATTTTGTGTCATCTGCTTAATTGATCGCCATACTTCGACGCCAGATTCACATGCGCGGCACACGCGGCATGAGGCTGCATTTGTCACCCGAGGGATACGCCCGCGCTCTTCGCCGATACCTACGCGAGCAACTGCGGGCGCAGCGCGGCGATCAGCCCGCGGCAGGCTGCTTCGCACTGATCGAGCACCAACTCGAAGCCTTCCGCGCCGCCGAAATACGGGTCGACGACCTCTCGCGCGCCGCTCCAGCGGCCATCCGACTCCGGCACGAACTCCATCAGCAGACGGATCTTGTCCCGCTGAGAAGGCGGGCACAGTTGCCGCAACGCGGCGACGTTGCGGTCGTCCATTGCAATCAGCAGATCGAAGCGCTCGAAGTCCGCGACGGTGATCTGGCGGCCGCGCAGCGTGTCGAGGGCATAACCGCGCCGGCGCGCCGCGTGTTGCGCGCGTTCGTCGGGCGGCGCGCCGATGTGCCAATCGCCGGTACCGGCCGAATCGATCAGAATGCGATCCGCGAGCTTCGCCTCGTCGACTAGATGACGCATCACGCCCTCCGCCGTCGGTGAACGGCAGATATTCCCGAGGCAAACGAAACAGATGGACACAGTTTTCATCAGGGATTCTTCGGCGCTCCAGGCGCCGCGCGTGAGGTCATCAGACAGTCAGCGGACTGCGCCGCGATTATACAAACGTCGACGGATTCGCGCCGGGCGTGGTACAGCCGCGCAAGCGCAGCGGGCTTCGTACCGCCGCGGGCCGCCGCGACTGCCTACGATGCCTCGGCCAGCGGGGTCGCCGCGGCGGCAGGCATCGGTTTAGCGGGCAATGCCGACGCTGTGTCGATCATGCCGTATGACACCGCGCGTGCGAGTTCGGCGGTCAGATGGTTGGCATCGAGCGGCATCTGCGAAGCGCGCGAAGAGGTTTGGCCGTTGACGTGCAAATAGGCGAGCACCGCGAGCGACACAACGATGGCCAGAGGCCAGTACACCGATATTGTCTTTTTCATGATGTGTTTTCCAATTAGGGGCGCATGAGCTTTTGGCGCACTATGCCAAGTCGAAATGCTATAGGAATTCACAATCAGGAAAAACCCGCGCACACGGGATACATCGTTGCTCGAAATGGAACAGTCAATTGACAGGTTTTCCCATGAGCGATTGCGCAATCGCTGGCACGAAAAAGAAGACCTTACAAACTTATACAAAGCCGCCGCGACGGAAAGCGATAATGATGGTCTTATTCTTACATCGACATTTCTTTGCACTTGCAACTGGTCCCACAAAATGAAACGCATTGCACCTCTCGCTGGCCTCGTGGCCGCCGCGCTGCTCGGCGGCTGCGCGGTCTATCCCGACGGCACGCCGATGTATGGCAACGGCTACGGCGCCTATAGCGGCTATGACGATTACGCGCCGGGCGTAGCGGTCGTGCCGCAATCCAATGTGTACCTCGGCTACAGCGATTACGGTCCGGGACGCCACTACGGCCCGCCGCCGGGCCGTGGCTTCCGCGGTCATCCGGGCGACAACGACCACGACAATCACGGCAACGATCGTGGCAACAATGGTGGCGGTCCTGGACAGCCGCACGGCGGGCCACCGCCGCAGGGCGCAGCGGGCGGTCCGCACGGCCCGAGCGGGGCGAATGGCGGCCCGCGCCCCGGCGCAGGGGGCCCGCCGCCGGCGCAGCCGCAGCCGCAGCCGCAGCCGCAAGCAGGCAACGGCGGACGGGGCAACGACTGGGTGAGAAATGCGCCTGCCCGTAGCCCGGGGCAACCGACGGAACATTGAGGACCGTCCGACGTCGAGCTAGTCCCGCCCGCGCCCAGGATGACAGCTGTGTGAGCGCGCAGCCGTCAAACCACTCCCACTGCCGCCGGCTCAGCCAATATGGCTGCGCTGCGCGGCATACAACTCCCGGAACGTACGACCCACCGGCGCCGGCATGTCGCGCGTAGCGGTCCAGCCCGCGCCGCCGAGCGGCAGCTTTGCAATCGACCGATTGCGCCCACCCATGCGCTCCAGCACGCGCACGGCGAGTTTCGTAAAGAGCGCATAGGCATCGGGATGCAGCGCGAGCCAACCCCACGCCGCCAACCCGGCGCGCTCCTTCCACGGCCGCAGGTGTCGCTCCATCTGCTTTTCGCGCAGCTTGCGCAACAGATCGGACAATGGGATACCGACCGGGCACACGCTGTTGCATTCGCCGCACAACGTTGCTGCTTGCGGCAAATCGAGCGCCTTGTCGATGCCGACATAGCTCGGCGTCAGCACCGAGCCCATCGGCCCCGGATACACCCAGCCGTACGCATGTCCGCCGACCTTCTGATACACCGGGCAATGATTCATGCACGCGCCGCAGCGGATGCAGCGAAGCATCTCCTGAAAGTCGCCGCCGATCAGCCCAGTTCGGCCACCGTCGACGAGCACCACGTACATATGCTCTGGCCCGTCCTGATCGCCCGCGCCACGCGGCCCGGTCAGCACCGAAAAATAGTTCGAGGTGGCCTGCCCGGTTGCCGAACGCGGCAGCAGGCGCATCGCTGTCGCGAGATCCTCGAGCGTCGGCAACACCTTCTCGATGCCGGTGACAGCGACGTGCACGCGGGGCATCACCGTGCACATGCCCTCGTTGCCCTCGTTGGTCACGACCACCACCGAGCCCGTTTCCGCGATGATGAAATTGCCGCCCGTCACGCCCATGTCCGCGCTCAGAAAATGCGGCCGCAGCATCTCGCGCGCCTCGCGCGTCATGTCGGGAATCTCGGTGAGCCGCGGCCGGCCGTGGGTCTTCGCGAACAGATCGGCGATCTCGTCTTTATCCTTGTGAACGACCGGCGCGATGATGTGGCTCGGCGGCTCGTTGTCGTTGATCTGCAGGATGTATTCGCCGAGATCGGTTTCGATCGACTGCACGCCCATCTGCCCGAGCACTTCGTTCAGGCGCATTTCCTCGGTGACCATCGACTTGGTCTTGATCACCTTCTTTACGTCGTGCTTGCGCGCGATGTCGCCGACGAGCCGCGCAGCCTCCTGCGTGGTCTCCGCGAATAGCATCGTCACGCCGCGCCGGGTCGCCTCGCGCTCGAAGGTTTCGAGCCACACGTCGAGATTCTCGAGCGCGCGATTGCGACGCTCCTTGAGCGCCGCGCGGGTCGTGGGAAAGTCGATCGCGGTGATCGCGCTGGCGCGCGCCGACACGAACTTCGTAGACAGTTTGGTCAGGTTCTGCTGCAGGCGCTGGTCGGCGAGATTCTGACCGGCGCGAGCCTTGAACTGCATCGATTGGACTTGCATGGCGGCCCTGAGGAGATCGGATTGAAAACGCGCGGCGCGTCCGCGCGCGACGCAATGCGTGAAAGACGCGAGAGACGCGAGAGACGCGACGCGAACAATCGCCGTGTTCGCCGCGCGGGGCTTACACGTCGCCGGCCAGCACCTGCGCGATATGCAGCACGCGCGTCGTGGAGTCGCCCTGGCGGCGCAGCCGCCCTTCGATATTCAACATGCAGCCGAGGTCGCCGAGCACGACCGTACCGGCACCGCTCGCGGCGATGTTGGCGCACTTTTCGTCGACGATCGCGGTCGAGATATCGCCGTACTTGACCGCGAACGTGCCGCCGAAGCCGCAGCAATGCTCGCAGCCGTTCATTTCGGTGACCGCGACGCCGACCTGCGCGAGCAGTTCGCGCGGCTGCGCCTTCACGCCCAGTTCCCGCAGGCCCGAACATGAGTCGTGATAAGTCACCTGTCCTGCGAACTCGCCCGGTTGCAACTGCACCTTCGCGACGTTGACGAGGAAGTCCGTCAGTTCGAACACCTTGCCGCGCAGGCGGCCGAAACGGTTCATCAGTTCGGGATCATCGCGGAACAGGTCGCCGTAGTGCGCGCGGATCATGCCGCCGCACGAGCCCGACGGCACCACCACGTAGTCGAACTGTTCGAACTCGCGCAGCGTTTTCTCAGCGAGTTCGCGCGCGAGCCGGCGGTCTCCGGAGTTGTACGCGGGTTGCCCGCAACAGGTTTGCGCAGGCGGCACCATGACCTCGAAACCGGCGCCTTCGATCAGCTTGATGACCGAAAAACCGATCTCGGGACGCATCAGGTCGATCAGGCACGTGACGAACAATCCGACTCGCATGAACCCTCCTTTCGGGGAAACGTCCCTGATTATCCGCTGTTTGCTGGTGCAATACCAACGGCCGGAAGGCATAGGAAGCAGCACCGTCGGATTGGAAGCGCCCCTCGAAGCGCGTTCGCTTTTTTCACAATACGAGATACAATCAGTTTTCGCTGTTTGACGCATCCACCGATTCTCATATGAGCGATACGAACCCGGATCCCAAAACCTCGATCCAGGTGATCGAACGCATGATGCGCCTGCTCGACGCACTGGCGGCACATAGCGACCCGGTCAGCCTGAAAGAATTGGCCCTCCGCACGGAGCTGCACCCATCCACCGCGCACCGGATCCTGAACGATATGGTGATGTGCCGGCTGGTCGACCGTTCGGACCCCGGCACCTACCGTCTCGGCATGCGCCTGCTCGAACTCGGCAATCTCGTCAAGGCGCGCCTGTCCGTGCGCGACGCGGCGCTCACGCCGATGCGCGAGCTGCACCGTCAGACCGGACAGACCGTGAACCTGTCGGTGCGTCAGGGCGACGAAATCGTCTATATCGAACGCGCGTATTCGGAGCGCTCGGGCATGCAGGTGGTGCGGGCGATCGGCGGGCGCGCACCGCTCCATCTGACTTCGGTCGGCAAGCTGTTCCTCGCCGCCGACGAAGCCACCCGCGTGCGTGCCTACGCAACCCGCACCGGCCTGTCGGGCCACACGCAAAACAGCATCACCGATCTCGCGAAACTCGAGCGCGAGCTGTCGCATGTGCGCCAGCAGGCCTGCGCGCGCGACAACGAGGAACTGGAGTTGGGCGTGCGCTGCATCGCCGCCGGCATCTACGACGATACGGGCAAGCTGGTCGCGGGGCTGTCGCTGTCGGCGCCGGCCGATCGCTTGCAGGATTCGTGGCTGGGGCAGTTGAGTCAGACCGCGTTGATGATTTCGGAGTCGCTAGGCTACCGGCCGCAGGCGCAGCAGGATCATTCGCACGGCTCGCACGGCTCGCACAGTTCGCACGGCCAGCATTCGTAGGCCACACGCACAGGGGCCGCCTGACCGCCGTTGCACCGTTGCGCTCGCCGTCTTCGACGCCAACGAAAAAAGCCTCGCATCCGCGAGGCTTTTTCTTGGCACGACAACTGCAGCCGGCCTGAATACGATCGGGTGACTAATCGTTCCGGCTGCTTCAGGTACCGGGACCGCCGGCATCGGCGCTCGTGATACGTGTCTGGTCGCCGCCGTTGTCGAGCCATGTACGCAGACGCGTCGCGTCAGCGAAACGCGAGTACTTGCCCGACGAATCGAGCAGCACCAGGATCATCGGCCGGCCGTGGATGGTCGCCTGCATCACGAGACACTCACCCGCTTCGTTGATGAAGCCGGTCTTCTGCAGACCGATGTCCCACGTCGGGTTGCGCACCAGCGCGTTCGTGCTGTTATACGCGAGCGTGCGCTTGCCGGTGTACACCTCGTAGCTGTGATCGGTCGAGAACTTGCGGATCAGCGGGTACTGATACGCCGCGTTGACCATCTTCACCAGATCGCGCGCGCTCGACACGTTCATGCTCGTCAAACCGGTCGGGTTCTCGAAGTGCGTGTCGTTCATGCCGAGTTGCCTGGCCTTCGCGTTCATGGCCGCAAGGAACGCCGGACGGCCGCCCGGGTAGTAGCGCGACAACGCCGCCGCCGCGCGATTTTCCGACGCCATCAGCGCGATGTGCAGCATGTCTTCGCGCGACAGCACCGAGCCCACCGCCAAACGCGAACCGGTGTTCTTCTCGTAGTCGCGGTCTTCGTCGGTGACTTCGATCTGGTCGGTCATCGGCTCTTTTGAATCGAGCACCACCATCGCGGTCATCAGCTTGCTGATCGATGCGATCGGTACCACAGCACGCGAGTTCTTGTCGAACAGCGTCTCGCCGCTGTTCTGGTCAATTACGTAGGCGACGCTCGAGCGCAGCATCAGCGCGTCCGGCGTCTCGTGCAAACCAAACGCCTGGCCGACGCTCGGCTGGCGCGGCTCGTACGCGACGCGTCGCATCACAGAATGGTGCCGGCCGTTCGCCGCGAATGTCACGCGCTTGCGTTTGACGCCGGCGCGCGGCGCATCTTCGTCTGCGGCAGCGGCTTTCACGACCTCGCCCTTGCCGGCTTTCGCTGCCTCAGCTTTGCCGGCTTTCGCCGCACGGCTCGACACTTTTTCGGTGGCGGCCGCTTGCGACGGCTTTTTGGCGGTTTTTGCGTGTGTGGAAGTTTTTGCGGATGCAGCAGACGTAGCTGCAAAAGTGCTGACAGGCGTAGCGAACGCCGCTGCGACGGCCAGCGAGACGGCCACCGACAGAGCGGTGCTGCGCGCCGCGCCGTGGAGCGCCTTTAGCGACGAAAACATGTCGGTTTTCATGGGTGTTCGATAGGGAGCGGCGAGAGGTTTCCGCAAGTGTAGTAAAGCAACGAAAAATTAGCAATTTGAAGCACTTATACGCGGTCCTTAAACCGGCTTGTCAGCTCCGATCGCGAAAACACGAATAAGTGCCGCGCCTCGATCGAAAAAAACGATCGTCGCCAGCAAGCCTCGCCATTGCTGCCGCCCAGCCCAACCGAGCAGATCCTTGCAGGATAACGGCAATTTTGAGACAACCTTGATCCGGGGAAATACTGTCAGAGCGCCGGCGGAAACTACTGCGCCGCGCCATGAGGGCATTGCGAGCGTGCGACAGACTTTTAAGTGTCTGACGAAAGTCGCCAACGCGCGTTCGACTGCCTTCGTTCTTTAACGTTCCTTGTCATCGGGTGGTTTACATCGAATTGATGATGATTGGTTTTTCAGGGGCGAATCGCTGCGATCCAACCGTCTCAGCCCCTATAAAGGCTTTGACGGCGAAAAATATTTCCCGACCGCCCGTTGCGGGGGTCGTTTATCTCGCACCAGCTAGGTACAGCGACTCAATCGTTCCGCGCCATATTAATGACATGCCTACTGCATAACCTGTTGTTTTGTCGGCGTTTTCTTAATATTGTGCAACGCACAAAAAACGCTTGACATTCCTTGTGGCCATCCTAAAATGGGAACCATTGCTGCGATGCACAATACATCGCGGTCCAGGCGGACGATCAATCGGCGTCTTGCCACCCACCCAATGCGGTCCGCACAGACCGGCCGCGATCCAGGAGCGTAAACCATGACTCTGCTGACCCCTGAGCAATTCGCCGCAGCCCAGAAAGCCAACTTCGAAACCCTGTTCGGCCTGACGACCAAAGCATTTGAAGGCGTCGAAAAGCTGGTTGAGCTGAACCTGCAAGTTGTGAAGTCGACGCTCGCCGAAAGCCAGGAAAATGCCCAACGCGCGCTGTCCGTGAAGGACGCGCAGGAACTGCTGGCACTGCAAGCAAGCCTCGCGCAGCCGGTGGCCGAAAAGGCGCTGTCGTATGGCCGCCACGTGTACGAAATCGTTTCGGCAACGCAAGGTGAATTCACCCGCGTCGCGGAAGCGCAATTCGAAGAGCAAAACCGCAAGGTTCAGGCGCTCGTCGAAAACGTCGCCAAGAATGCGCCGGCTGGTTCGGAAACCGCTGTCGCCGTGATGAAGTCGGCTATCACCGCCGCCAACACCACGTACGAAACGGTCCACAAGGCAACCCGTCAGGCTGTCGAAATCGCCGAAAGCAACTTCAATGCAGCTGCAACGGCCGCTTCGAAGGCGGCTTCGCAAGCCGCTGCGCAAGCATCGCGCGCTGCCGCCAAGAAGGCGGTCTAAGCTTTACGCATCAACACGCCAGGCGTTAAACACCTGGCGTCGTCGTCTTTCACGCCGGCCCAGCCTACGCGCTGCGCCGGCGTTATCGCAAGCAACAGCGTCGTGCCGTTGCCGCTTATACGGTTTGATGGGCCGAACGCTCCGATACGTTGCAATTGACGTATCGTTTGCCCGGCCGCCAAGCCGGGATTTTTTTGCCCGCCTACCGGCCGCCAAGAAAACAGAAACGGCGCGCTCCGACATGGAGCGCGCCGTTTTTCTTTGCGCCACAGCCTGACCCACTTCGCCGGGAATGCATGTCGCCATGCATTCCCAGCGCACCGCTTTACTTCTTCTTGACGGGCGGCAGATCGGTACAGACGCCTTCATACAACTCGGCCGCCATGCCGATCGATTCGCCGAGCGTCGGATGCGGATGGATCGTCTTGCCGATATCCGTTGCGTCCGCGCCCATCTCGATCGCGAGACAGACCTCGCTGATCAGGTCGCCCGCGTTCAGACCGACGATACCGCCGCCGATCACGCGATGCGTCTCCTCATCGAACAGCAGCTTCGTGAAGCCTTCGTCGCGGCCGTTGGCGATCGCGCGGCCCGACGCGGCCCACGGGAATACCGCCTTTCCGAACTTGATGCCTTCGGCTTTCAGCTGGTCTTCCGTCTTGCCGGCCCATGCCACTTCCGGATCGGTGTATGCCACCGACGGAATCTGCAGCGCGTCGAAGTACGCCTTCTCGCCATGCGCGGCTTCCGCCGCCACGTGGCCTTCGTGCACGGCCTTGTGCGCGAGCATCGGCTGACCGACGATATCGCCGATCGCGAAGATGTGCGGCACGTTCGTGCGCTGCTGATTGTCGACTTCGATGAAGCCGCGATCCGTCACCGCGACCCCGGCCTTTTCCGCGCCGATCCGCTTGCCGTTCGGCGAGCGGCCCACGGCCACCAGCACGAGGTCATAGCGTTGCGGCTCGGCCGGCGCCTTCTCGCCCTCGAACGACACGTAAATACCGTCGTCCTTCGCTTCGGCCGCGACGGTCTTGGTCTTCAGCATCACGTTCGCGAACCGCTGGCTGTTGTACTTCTCCCAGACCTTGACCAGATCGCGGTCCGCGCCGGTCATCAGGCCTTCGAGCATTTCGACGACGTCGATCTGTGCGCCGAGCGTCGAGTACACGGTCGCCATTTCGAGGCCGATGATGCCGCCGCCAATCACCAGCATGCGCTGCGGAATCTGGCGCAGTTCGAGCGCGCCGGTCGAATCGACGACCCGCGGATCTTCCGGAATGAACGGCAGCTTCACCGCTTCCGAGCCTGCGGCGATGATTGCCTGCTTGAACCTGACGACCTTCTTGCCGCCCTCGGTCTGCACTTCCATGTGGTTCGGATCGACGAACGCGCCGGTGCCCGTCACCACTTCGACTTTGCGCATCTTGGCCATGCCCGCGAGACCGCCGGTCAGCTTCTTGACCACGCCCGATTTGAAATCGCGCAGCTTGTCGAGGTCGATCTGCGGCTTGCCGAACGTGATGCCGTGCGACGCGAGATCAGCCGCTTCGTCGATGACGAGCGCGGTGTGCAGCAGCGCCTTCGACGGGATACAGCCGACGTTCAGACACACGCCGCCGAGCGTCGGATAACGCTCGACCAGCACGGTCTTCATGCCGAGGTCGGCGGAGCGGAACGCGGCCGAATAGCCGCCGGGGCCCGAACCGAGCACGAGCATGTCGCACTCGATGTCCGCACTGCCCGAATAGCTGCCGGCCTGCGGCGCAGGTGCGGCGGCCTTCGGCGCGGCAGGCGCCGGCGCGGGCGCCGCCTTTTCAGGTTCCTTCGCTGCCGGCGCGGCCGCGGCCGCGCCGCCCGCCGCTGCCTCGACGAGCGCGATCACCGTGCCCTGCGAAACCTTGTCGCCCGGCTTGATGCGCACTTCCTTGACGGTGCCGGCGGTATCGCTCGGCACTTCCATCGACGCCTTGTCGGATTCGAGCGTCAGCAGCGACTGCTCCTGCTCGATGACGTCGCCCGGCTTAATGTTGACTTCGATAACGTCGACATCCTTGAAGTCACCGATGTCCGGCACTTTTACTTCGACGAGACTCATGGTGTCCCCTTCTCTTATTGATCGATGATGAGCGGCGCGTTCGGCGCGCATGGGGCACGCGAACGCGCGGACGGCGCGACGCGGAACGGTCGGAACTATCCGCGCCCGCGCCGGCGGACCTCATCAGCCGGTCAAAGAATCACACGCCGGAAATCGGCAAGAATCGAACCGAGGTATGCGTTGAAGCGCGCGGCTTCCGCTCCGTCGATCACGCGATGGTCGTACGACAGCGACAGCGGCATGGTCAGGCGCGGCTCGAACTGCTTGCCGTCCCACACCGGCTTCATCGCGCTTCGCGACAGGCCGAGAATCGCGACTTCAGGCGCATTGATGATCGGCGTGAAGTGCGTGCCGCCGATACCGCCCAGCGACGAGATCGAGAAGCAGCCACCCTGCATCTGGTCCGGCTTCAGCTTGCCTTCGCGCGCGGCCTTCGACAGGTCGGCCATTTCCTTCGCGATGTCGACGAGACCCTTCTTGTCCGCGTCGCGAATGACCGGAACGACGAGGCCGTTCGGCGTGTCCGCGGCAAAACCGATGTGGTAGTACTGCTTGAACACCAGGTTGTCGCCGTCGAGGCTCGCGTTGAAGGTCGGGAATTTCTTCAGGGCCGCCACGCAGGCCTTGATCACGAACGCGAGCATCGTGAACTTGACGCCCGCCTTTTCGTGTTCCTTGTTCAGCTTTACGCGCAGCGCTTCGAGCTCGGTGATGTCCGCTTCGTCGTTGTTCGTGACGTGCGGGATCATGACCCAGTTGCGATGCAGGTTCGCGCCCGAGATCTTCTTGATGCGCGACAGCGGCTTCGGATCGATCGGACCGAACTTCGTGAAATCGACCTTCGGCCACGGCAGCAGATTCAGTTCGCCACCGCCGGCGGCCGGCGCGGCGGCTCCTGCCGGCGCCGCGCGCTGCCCGGTCATCACGCCCTTCACGAACGCGGTCACGTCGGCCTGCGTAATGCGGCCCTTCGGACCCGTGCCCTTCACCTGGCTCACGTCGACGCCGAGTTCGCGCGCGAACTTGCGCACCGACGGCGAAGCGTGGCTCGGATGACGCGTGCCGCCTTCGCCCGCCGGGATCAGCGGCGCCTGCGCGAGCGCGGACGGCGCGGCCGGCGCCGGGGTCGGCGTGGCGGGTGCGTCGGACGGCTTTTCGACCGGCGCCTTCGCGGCCGGTGCGGGCGCGGGTGCTGGAGCAGCGCCGCCTTCCGCTTCGATCACGACGATGACCGAGCCTTCCGACACGGTATCGCCGACCTTGACCTTCACTTCCTTGACGACGCCGGCCACCGAGCTCGGCACGTCCATCGTCGCCTTGTCGGATTCGAGCGTGACGAGCGACTGTTCCTTCTCGACGGTGTCACCCGCCTTAACCAGCACCTCGATCACAGGGACGTCATTGTAATCGCCGATGTCCGGCACCTTGACTTCGATCGCTTGACTCATTGTTAGTGTCTCCTGGGCCGCGCACGCCGCCTGCCCCTCGCGACGAGGAGCAGGCGCGTGCATCGTGGCACACGGGTGATGCCTTAGACGGTCATCGGGTTGGGTTTGGCGGGATCAAGGTTGTACTTCTTGAGCGCCTCGGCGACCACCTTGCGTTCGATCGTGCCTTCGTCCGCCAGCGCGTTGAGCGCGGCGACCGTGACCCAGTAGCGATCGACTTCGAAGAAGTGACGCAGCTTCTCGCGCGTGTCCGAACGGCCGTAGCCGTCGGTGCCCAGCACGACGAACTTCTGCGGCACGAACGCGCGGATCTGCTCGGTCAGCGCACGCACGTAGTCGGTCGATGCGATGACCGGACCCGGCGCATCCTTCAGCAGCTTCTCGACGTGCGACAGCTTCTTCTCTTCGGTCGGGTGCAGCAGGTTCCAGCGCTGCACTTCGTGACCTTCGCGCGCGAGCTCGGTGAAGCTCGGCACGCTCCACAGGTCGGCGTTCACGCCCCAGTCGTTCTTCAGCAGGTCGGCCGCGGCGATCACTTCGTTGAAGATCGTGCCCGCGCCCATCAGTTGCACATGCGGCGCCTTCTTATCGGCAGCGGTCTTTCTGAACGAGTACATGCCCTTGATGATGTCCTCGGCTACGCTTTCCAGCCCCGGGCCCTGCGGGATCGCCGGGTGCTCGTAGTTCTCGTTCATCACCGTGATGTAGTAATACACATCTTCCTGCTCGGCGACCATGCGGCGCAGACCGTCCTGTACGATGACCGCGAGTTCGTAGCCGAACGTCGGGTCGTAGCTGATGCAGTTCGGCACCGAAGCCGCCCACAGCAGCGAGTGGCCGTCTTCGTGTTGCAGACCTTCGCCGTTCAGCGTCGTGCGGCCGGCAGTACCGCCCAGCAGGAAGCCGCGCGAGCGCATGTCGCCTGCGGCCCATGCGAGGTCGCCGATGCGCTGGAAGCCGAACATCGAGTAGAAGATGTAGAACGGGATCATGATCTCGCCGTGCGTCGAGTACGACGTCGCGGCCGCGATCCAGTCGGCCATGCCGCCGGCTTCGTTGATGCCTTCCTGCAGGATCTGACCGGTTTCCGACTCGCGGTAGAACATCAGCTGGTCGGAATCTTCCGGCACATACTTCTGGCCGTCCTGATTCCAGATGCCGATCTGACGGAACAGACCCTCCATACCGAACGTACGCGATTCATCCGGCACGATCGGCACGACGCGCTTGCCGAGCGCCTTGTCTTTCAGCAGGATGTTCAGGATCCGCACGAACGCCATCGTCGTGGAGATCTCACGGCCTTCGCCCGTGCCCTTCAACAGCGGCTCGAATGCCGACAGTTCCGGCACCGGCAGCGACTGGGCCTTCTGACGACGCGCCGGCAGATAGCCGCCGAGGTCCATGCGCCGCTGGCGCATGTATTCGAGTTCCTTCGAACCTTCGTCGAAGGTCAGGTACGGCACGTCGACGATCTGCTCGTCCGTAATCGGCAGACGGAACTGGTCGCGGAATTTCTTCAGCTGCTCCACCTGCATCTTCTTTTGCTGGTGGGTGATGTTCATCGCCTGGCCGGCCTCGCCCATGCCGTAGCCCTTGATCGTCTTCGCGAGGATGACGGTCGGCTGGCCCTTCGAATTGGTCGCTTCCGTGAACGCCGCGTAGATCTTGTGCGGATCATGGCCGCCGCGGTTCAGATTCCAGATGTCGTCGTCGGACCAGTCGGCGACCAGCGCCTTCAGTTCCGGCGTGTTGAAGAAGTGCTCGCGCACGAACGCGCCCGACTCAGACTTGTACGTCTGGTACTCGCCGTCGACCACTTCCATCATGCGGCGCATCAGCGCGCCCGACTTGTCGCGCGCGAAGAGGGCATCCCAGCGGCTGCCCCAGATGACCTTGATCACGTTCCAGCCGGCGCCGCGGAATTCGCTTTCGAGTTCCTGGATGATCTTGCCGTTGCCGCGCACCGGACCGTCGAGACGCTGCAGGTTGCAGTTGATCACGAACACGAGGTTGTCCAGCCGCTCGCGGCCGGCCATGCCGATCGCGCCGAGCGATTCCGGCTCGTCCGTTTCGCCGTCGCCGAGGAAGGCCCAGACCTTGCGGCCGTCGGTCTTCGCGATGCCGCGCGCCTGCAGGTACTTCATGAAGCGCGCCTGGTAGATCGCCATGATCGGGCCGAGGCCCATCGACACGGTCGGGAATTGCCAGAAGTCCGGCATCAGCCACGGATGCGGATACGACGAGATGCCCTCGCCGCCGACTTCCTGGCGGAAGTTATCGAGCTGCTTGTCGGTCAGGCGGCCGAGCAGGAACGCGCGCGAGTAGACGCCCGGCGACGAGTGGCCCTGCACGAACACGAGGTCACCACCGTGCTCGGCCGACGGTGCGTGCCAGAAGTGGTTGTAGCCGACGTCGTACAGCGTGGCGGCCGACGCGAACGATGCGATGTGGCCGCCGACGTTGGTTTCCTTGCCGGCGCGCAGCACCATCGCCATTGCGTTCCAGCGGGTGTACGAGCGGATGCGGTGCTCGATGTCCTGGTCGCCGGGGTTCTTGGCCTGGCGCGCGACCGGGATCGTGTTGATGTAAGGCGTATTGGCGGAGAACGGCAGATGTTCGCCGTGCACGCGTGCAAACTCGATCTGCTTTTCGATCAGGTAGTGGGCACGGTCAGGGCCTACAGCAGAAATCACGCCATCCAGCGCTTCCAGCCATTCGCCGGTTTCCTGGGGATCGTCGTCTTTCTCGGCGGCGACATATTTCATGACTTCGTCGGGTACAGCGGACATGCTCGTCTCCTGGGTATGGGGAACGCACTTTGAACAGACCACGCGGACGCAGGATAGGCCGCGGCAGCACCGGCTGATTGTAATAAGGGTCCCGACGTCAACGCAATCAAATTTTCAAATTACGAGATCAATTCTCACAATGCGGAAAATTGCTGCAGCGCAACCTGGTTTGACTGCCGTTAGACTGATCCGTCGGTTAGTTTGCGCCGATTAACTGCACTTTCCGCGCTTTTTTGCGCCATTTGTCGGGGACGTGCTGAGCTACAATGCCACGCATGTTGACCGAACGGCTTTTCTCTCGCTCGGCGCGCACCGCGGGTTCGCCGGCGGATTCGTCGCCGTCCCCGCGCTGGCACCACGGACCCTGGTGGTCCAATTCCTATTTGCTGACGCCGCTGCTGTCGATCCTGGTATTCCTGGTCGTCATGAGCCTGATTCTCTGGAGTCTGAACCGGCGCGAACAGCAGCAGCAGGAAGACACGCTGTACCGCAACGTCGCGTGGGCCCAGCAGCAGATCCGGCTGTCAATGACAGGCGCGCAGGAACAGATCCAGGCGCTCGCGCGCGACCTCGCCGCCGGCCATGCCGACGAGCATTCGTTCCAGGTGAACACCACGGACATCATGCAGGGGCACCCCGAGATCCTCTACATGAACTGGTACACCGCTCAGCAGCAGCCGCGCTGGCCCAATGCCGCGCCGCCGGTGCTCGGCCAGCGGCTCGCGCGCCCGAACGACGCGCAAATGGACGAAGCGGTCAAAGCCGGCTTCGCCGAGGCGCGCAACACGCGCCGCCAGGTGTACTCGCCGCTCATCTACGACGACCTCGGCAACGGCTTCATCACGCTGCAAACGCCGATCTTCCGCGACCGCGATTTCCTCGGCACGATCGCCGCGGTGTTCTCGGTGGAAGGCATTCTGAAGCGCGACATCCCGCCCGAGCTGTCGGCCAAATACAAGATCTCGATCATCGACGTGAACAACCGCGAGTTGACCACCACGTCGACCCGCCCGCGCCTGCCGCGCGACATGTTCTACGACCTGCCGCTCGACCCGCCGGGCCAGGGCATCTCGGTGCGCGTGTACGCGTTCCCGCAGATCACCAACTTCACGAACAACACGCTGGTGTGGCTGGTGGCCGGCCTGTCCTGCTTCGTGCTGTGGAGCCTGTGGAGTTTGTGGAAGCACACCCGGCAGCGCTTCGAGGCGCAGCAGGCGCTGTACGCGGAAGCGTTTTTCCGCCGCGCGATGGAAAACTCGGTGCTGATCGGCATGCGCGTGCTCGACATGCACGGCCGCATCACGCACGTGAACCCGGCGTTCTGCCGCATGACCGGCTGGGACGAAAGCGACCTCGTCGGCAAGAGCGCGCCGTTCGCCTACTGGCCGCGCGACGCGTACCCCGAGATGCAGCGCCAGCTCGACATGACGCTGCGCGGCAAGGCGCCCTCGTCCGGCTTCGAGCTGCGCGTGCGGCGCAAAGACGGCTCGACGTTCCACGCACGGCTCTACGTGTCGCCGCTGATCGACAGCTCGGGCCGCCAGACCGGCTGGATGTCGTCGATGACCGACATCACCGAGCCGAAGCGCGCGCGCGAAGAACTCGCCGCTGCCCACGAACGCTTCACGACCGTGCTCGAAAGCCTCGATGCCGCGGTGTCCGTGCTCGCCGCCGACGAAGCCGAGCTGCTGTTCGCAAACCGCTACTACCGGCATCTGTTCGGCATCCGCCCGGACGGCCACCTCGAACTCGCGGGCGGCGGCTTCGACAGCTCGCAGGCGTCGTCCGATTCGATCGACATGGTCGACACCTTCGTCGGCCTGCCCGCCGCGGCGCTGACCGAAAGCACCGCCGACGCGCAGGAAATCTACATCCCCGGCATCCAGAAGTGGTTCGAGGTGCGGCGCCAGTACATCCAGTGGGTGGACGGCCATCTCGCGCAGATGCAGATCGCGACCGACATCACGACTCGCAAGCGCGCGCAGGAGCTGGCGCGCCAGCAGGACGAGAAGCTGCAGTTCACGAGCCGCCTGATGACGATGGGCGAAATGGCCTCGTCGCTCGCGCACGAGCTGAACCAGCCGCTCGCCGCGATCAATAACTATTGCTCCGGGACCGTCGCGCTGGTTAAATCCGGTCGGACGACGCCCGACAATCTGCTGCCGGTGCTCGAAAAGACCGCACAGCAGGCGGTGCGCGCCGGCATGATCATCAAGCGCATCCGCGAGTTCGTGAAGCGCAGCGAGCCGAAGCGTCAGGCCACGCGGGTCGCGGATATCGTCGCCGACGCGGTGGGTCTCGCCGAAATCGAGGCAAGGAAGCGGCGGATTCGCATCGTCACCGATCTGCGCTCGCGGCTGCCGGTGATCTACGTCGATCCGGTGCTGATCGAGCAGGTGCTGGTGAACCTGCTGAAGAACGGCGTCGAGGCGATGGCCGAAGCGCGCCCGAATGCGGTCGACCCAGTGATCCGGGTGGTCGTGCGACTGGAGAGCGGCTTCGTTTGCATCAGCGTCGTCGATCAGGGGCCGGGCGTCGACGAAACGACCGCCGAGCGTCTGTTCGAACCGTTTTACAGCACCAAGTCCGATGGTATGGGCATGGGGCTGAACATTTGCCGTTCGATTATCGAATCGCATCGCGGGCGTCTGTGGGTGGTCAATAATGTCGAATCCGACGGCCACATTACGGGCGCCACGTTCCATTGCAGTCTGCCTATTGGGGAGCCTGACGGCCCGAGCAACGGCGGGTCCGAGGCGCCGACACCACAAACCGTTACGGGAGAGCTATGAACAGCCCAGTCACCACCCAGGAAACCGTCTTTGTCGTCGACGACGACGAGGCCGTGCGAGATTCGCTGCGCTGGCTGCTGGAGGCGAACGGCTACCGCGTTCAATGCTTCCTGAGCGCCGAACAGTTCCTCGACGCATGGCAGCCGCATCAGCATCCGGGCCAGATCGCGTGCCTGATCCTCGACGTGCGGATGTCCGGCATGAGCGGGCTCGAGTTGCAGGAACGCCTGATCGCCGACAACGCTTCGCTGCCGATCATCTTCGTGACGGGTCACGGCGACGTGCCGATGGCCGTGTCGACGATGAAAAAAGGCGCGATGGACTTCATCGAAAAGCCGTTCGACGAAGCCGAACTGCGCAAGCTCGTCGAGCGCATGCTCGACAAGGCGCGCAGCGAAAGCACCAGCGTCCAGCAGCAGCGTGCCGCGGCCGAGCGCCTCGGCAAGCTGACCGCGCGTGAACATCAGGTGCTCGAGCGGATCATCGCGGGCCGCCTGAACAAGCAGATCGCCGACGACCTCGGCATCAGCATCAAGACGGTCGAAGCGCATCGCGCGAACATCATGGAAAAGCTGAACGTCAACACGGTCGCCGATCTGCTGCGACTCGCGCTGTCGAACAAGCCGCAAACGGCGCAGTAACATCGGTATGGACGGCCCTTCGCCCGGAGGGCCGTTTCTGCGTGACCGCCATGAGTGGCAGTTGCGTCGCCCGTTCGTGACGGCGTGAGCGTCGCTGGGTCCGGCGTGCGCGTGGCGTGCGAGCGGCCTGCCGCCGCCCGCGTGGCGCTTTCTTGCCGTCACACGTCCCGCCCCCTCCCCTCCCGTACGCTTCCACGCGCGACACGGGCCCCGAATCCGCTGCGGAAGCGCGCCTTCCGCGCCGGTATAATGTCGGACTTTGCAGCGGCGCCTTGCCCGAACCGGTAACGCGCCTGTCGCAGGGCGACCCGACTTCGTCAAGCAGCCGATGCACGCCGTCGCGCGCCCCCTCCGCGCGAGCGCTTCGCCTGCGCCAGCCAAAACCGCCCTGCCCCGAATCGATTCCCGATCCCAACCTCGACTCAACGTTCGACCGACCATGACTGCCAAACTGATCGACGGCCTCGCCCTCTCCAAGACCCTGCGCGCCGACGTCGCGGCGCGCGCCGCAGCCCTGACCGCCCGCGGCCATCAGCCGGGCCTCGCCGTGATTCTGGTCGGCGACAATCCGGCCAGCGAAGTGTATGTGCGCAACAAGGTGAAAGCCTGCCACGACAACGGCCTCGGCTCGTCGTTCGACCGCTATCCGGCCGACCTGCCCGAAGCCGACCTGCTCGCGCGCATCGACGAGCTGAACCGCGACCCGGCCATCCACGGCATCCTCGTGCAGCTGCCGCTGCCGAAGCACATCGACAGCCACAAGGTGATCGAGGCGATCGCGCCCGAGAAGGACGTCGACGGTTTCCACGTCGCCAACGCGGGCGCGCTCCTGACCGGCCAGCCGCTGTTCCGTCCGTGCACGCCGTACGGCGTGATGAAAATGTTCCAGGCCTACGGCATCGAGCTGAAGGGCGCCAACGCGGTGGTGATCGGCCGCTCGAACATCGTCGGCAAACCGATGGCGCTGCTGCTGCTCGAAGCGGGCGCGACCGTCACGATCTGCCACAGCAAGACGCGCGATCTGTCCGCGCACACGCGCAACGCCGATGTCGTGGTCGCCGCGACCGGTCTGCGCAACATCCTGACCGCGGACATGGTGAAGCCGGGCGCGACCGTGATCGACGTCGGCATGAATCGCGACGACGCCGGCAAGCTGTGCGGCGACGTCGACTTCGCGGGTGTCAAGGAAGTGGCTGGCCATATCACGCCGGTGCCGGGCGGCGTCGGCCCGATGACGATCACGATGCTGCTCGTCAACACGATCGAAGCGGCCGAGCGCGAGGCGGACGCGGCCAAGGCGTAAGCGCCGGGCGATAAGTGCGAGGCGGAGTGAGGCGACTCATCCGTCTCGTCCACGGGCTCATCACCCACCCTCCCTCTCTCGCAGCCCGCCCTCATCACCGCGCCGCCAGATCCCGCGGCCGACACCCCGCCCCAACGCGCGCCAGCGCACCGCAACATCTGTTAATTTGTCAGCCGATGGATTGGAATCGGCGCCTCCCGCCCCAATACTGTCCGTTGCCGGTGCCGCCGCGCGCCGTGCGCCGATCGTCGAGCGACACGCCACGAGACGGCTCGCGCGAGCGCCGCCGCACCGCCCCCTTCACCCGCGTCAGACAGGAAGCCCTATGTCCACTACCGCCACGCCTCAAGACAACCCGCTCCTCGATTTTTCCGATCTGCCGCGCTTTGGCTCCATCCGACCCGAGCATGTGACGCCCGCCCTCGACGTGCTGCTCGCCGACGCGGCAGCCGCCGTCGAGCGTGCCGCGCTGCCGGTCACGCCCGCGTCGTGGGCCGACGTCGTCGAACCGGTCGAGCGCGCCACCGAGCCGCTGTCGCGCGCGTGGAGCGTGATCGGCCATCTGAATGCCGTCGCCGATACGCCCGAGCTGCGCGCCGTGTACGGCGACAACCTGCCGCGCGTGACCGAGTTCTGGTCGAGCGTCGGCCAGAATCTCGCGCTCTATGAGAAGTACAAGGCATTGAACGCGAGCGACGAGTTTGCATCGCTGAACGGCGAACGCAAGAAGATCCTCAGCAACGCGCTGCGCGACTTCCGCCTGTCCGGCGCGGAGCTGCCGGAAGACCAGAAGCCGCGTTTCGCGGAATTGCAGGAGCGCCAGGCGGCGCTGTCGAAGGCGTTTTCGGATCACGTGCTCGATGCGACCAACGCGTATGCGTACATCGTCGATGCGGGCAACGAGGCGCAACTGGCAGGCCTTCCCGAAGACGTGATCGAAGCCGCGAAGGAAGCCGCCGAGCGCGACGGCAAGACCGGCTACAAGTTCACGCTGCACTTCCCGTCGTATTTCCCGGTCATGCAGTACTCGGAAAACCGTCCGATGCGCGAAGCGATGTATCGCGCGTACGTGACCCGCGCGTCCGAGCTCGGCGCGCAATACGGCAACGGCAAGACCGAGTGGGACAACACCCAGGTGCTCGCCGACGAACTGAAGCTGCGCGCCGAAGAAGCGCAGATGCTCGGCTACGGCAACTTCGCCGAAGTGTCGCTCGCGCCGAAGATGGCCGAATCGCCGGCTCAGGTGATGGCCTTCCTCGAAGACCTCGCGACGCGCGCGCGTCCGCATGCGGAGCAGGACTGGAAGGAGCTGCGCGAATTCGCCGCGAGTGATCTCGGCATGACCGATCTGCAGCCGTGGGACATGACGTTCGCCGCCGAGCGTCTGCGCCAGAAGCGCTATTCGTTCTCGGAAAACGAAGTGAAGCAGTACTTCCCGGAAGACGCGGTGTTCAAGGGTCTGTTCAAGGTCACCGAGACGCTGTTCGGCGTGCGCATCCGCCGCGACGAGGCAGCGGTCTGGCATCCGGACGTGCGCTTTTTCCGCGTCGAAAATCAGGACGGCGGCCTCGTCGCGCAGTTCTATCTCGACCTGTATGCACGCGAAGGCAAGCGCGGCGGCGCCTGGATGGACGACGCGCGCGGCCGTCATAAGCTCGCGCACGGCGCGGTGCAAACGCCGGTCGCGTACCTGACGTGCAATTTTTCAGCGCCGGTCGGCGGCAAGCCCGCCTGCTTCACGCACGACGAAGTGATCACGCTGTTCCACGAGTTCGGCCACGGCTTGCATCACATGCTGACGCGCGTCGATGAGCTCGGCGTGTCGGGAATCAACGGCGTCGAATGGGATGCGGTCGAACTGCCGTCGCAGTTCATGGAGAACTTCTGCTGGGAATGGGACGTGCTGTCCGACATGACCTCGCACGTCGATACCGGAAAGTCGCTGCCGCGTGATCTGTTCGACAAGATGCTAGCCGCGAAGAACTTCCAGAGCGGTCTCGGCACGCTGCGGCAGATCGTGTTCTCGATGTTCGACATGCAACTGCATACCGGCTTCGATGCGAACGGTGCGAAGAGCGCCAACGACCTCGCGCGCGAAATCAACGAACGCTTCCACGTCGTGCCGCAAGCGCCGTTCTCGCGCTGGCCGAATACGTTCAGCCATATTTTCGCGGGCGGTTACGCGGCCGGCTACTACAGCTACAAGTGGGCGGAAGTGCTGTCGGCCGATGCGTACGCGGCATTCGAAGAAGCCGCGCAAGCCGCGGGCAGCGTGCTCGATCAGTCGACCGGCATGCGCTATCGTCGTGAGATTCTCGAAGTGGGCGGCAGCCGTCCGGCGATGGAATCGTTCAAGGCGTTCCGCGGCCGCGAACCGAATATCGATGCGCTGCTGCGGCATAACGGCATGGCGCCGGGTGCCGCACACTGAGCGATGCCAATAGAAAAACCGGCGGTCTGCGCGAGCAGGCCGCCGGTTTTTTCATTCATCCGCGAAACACCGCGCTACGCGCGATGCAGCTTGAAATCGACCTGTTCAGGCCGCCCTTCGAGCGATAACGACGCGCGCGCGGCCGGCGCGCGGCTCACCACCCTGCCCCGGCTCACCACCGCGAGCCGTGCGGCGCGCAGGCGGATCGCCTCGATCTCGTCGCGCGCATCGAGCACGACGAGATTGGCCGCGCATCCGGGCGCGATGCCGTAGTCTTCCAGACCGAGAATGCGGGCGGCGTTCACGGTCACCGCGTCGAAACAGGCGTGCATGCCGTCGACGCCGGTCATCTGCGCAACATGCAGGCCCATCTGCGCGACTTCGAGCATGTCGGCCGAGCCGAGGCTGTACCACGGGTCCATCACGCAGTCGTGGCCGAATGCGACCGTGATGCCCGCTGCCAACATTTCCGGCACTCGCATCATGCCGCGCCGTTTCGGGTACGTGTCGCTGCGGCCTTGCAGCGTGATGTTGATGAGCGGGTTGGCGATCGCCGCGACGCCCGACTCGCGCATCAGCGGCAACAGCTTGCTCACGTAGTAGTTGTCCATCGAATGCATCGACGTAAGGTGCGAACCGGTGACGCGTCCGTGCAAGCCGAGCCGATGGGTTTCGGCCGCGAGCGTTTCGATGTGGCGCGACAGCGGATCGTCCGATTCGTCGCAATGCATGTCGACGCGCAGACCCTGCCCGGCCGCGTACTCGCACAGCATGCGCACCGACTGGGCGCCGTCGGCCATCGTGCGCTCGAAATGCGGAATGCCGCCGACCACGTCGACGCCCATGCCGATCGCGCGCTTCAGGTTGTCGAACGCGCCGGCGCTGCGCAGCAGACCGTCCTGCGGGAAAGCGACCAGTTGCAGATCGAGATACGGCGCGACGCGGCGCTTCACTTCGAGCAGTGCTTCGACCGCGAGCAGACGCGGATCGCACACGTCGACGTGACTGCGGATCGCGAGCAGGCCGCGCGCGACGGCCCAGTCGCAATACTGCATCGCCCGTTCGATCAACGCCTGCTGCGTGAGCTCTGGCTTCAACTCGCCCCATAGCGCGATGCCTTCGAGCAGCGTGCCCGACGCGTTCACGCGCGGCAAACCGTACGACAGCGTCGCATCCATATGGAAATGCGGATCGACGAAAGGCGGCGTGACGAGCGAACTGGCCGCGTCGATTTCGTCGCGCGCGCTCGCGGCCAGGTGCGGTTCGACCGCGACGATGCGACCCGCGGCGATGCCGATGTCGACTGGCGACGGGTGATGCGGGGACAGCTGTGCGGCACTGCGCGGCAGCGCCGCGCGGCGGATGATCAGATCCATGTTCGCTCCGGTTGATCGCGTTTGGACTCGCTACGATTCTATCGGCGCCAGAATAATGCGGGCGCCGATGCGTACCGGCGCACGCGCCGCAATCCGTATCGGCTGCGCGCGATGCGACGCGCCTATACTCGCCGTTTCGGCCATGCATTGACGGAGCGTCCAGATGAAAACGATCGGCGTGATCGGCGGAATGAGCTGGGAGTCGTCCAGCGAGTATTACCGGCTGCTGAATCGCCACGCGAAGGTGCGGCTCGGCGGTCATCACAACGCGCGCAGTCTGCTGCTGACCGTGGATTTCGCGTCGATCGAGGCGAATCAGCGCGCCGGCGACTGGCAAGCGCTCGGCGAACAGATGGCCGACGCCGCGCGCCAGCTCGAACGCGGTGGGGCCGATCTCGTGATTCTTGCGACGAACACGATGCATCGCGTGTACGAATCGATCGAGCGGGCGATCACGGTGCCGTTCCTGCACATCGCCGATCCGACCGGCGCCGCGTTGCGCGCGGCGGGCGTCGAGCGCGTGGGCCTGCTCGGCACGCGCTACACGATGGAGCAGACGTTCTATACGGGCCGGCTGCGCGAACGCTATGGACTCGACACGCTCGTGCCTGATGACGACGAACGCGCGGACGTGCACCGCATCATTTACGACGAGCTATGCCACGGTAACGTGGACGACGCGTCGCGCAAGGTCTATCAACGCGTGATCGAACATCTGGCCGCGCGTGGCGCGCAGGCGGTGATACTCGGGTGCACGGAGATCACGCTGCTGATCAAGCCGGAAGATTCGCTGCTGCCTGTGTTCGATACGACTGCGTTGCATGCGCAGGCCGCGGTGGAGTGGGCGATTGGAGCGGAGCGCTGATGGGTTAGAGGCTTCGATCGCGCGCGAATCCTGTTGCGTCTGTTCACGCGCGCGCGGCATACGCAGCGAGCGCCACAAGCGAAACGAAGCGCTGAAAGTCAAAAAGCCCGCATGGCTTGCGCGATGCGGGCTTTCAACAATGCTTTGGTTGCGGGGGTAGGATTTGAACCTACGACCTTCGGGTTATGAGCCCGACGAGCTGCCAGACTGCTCCACCCCGCGTCAGAGAAAAAAGATTATATAAGCTTGCTAGCAAAACGTCAAACCTATGCGCAGAACATTTATCGAACGATGTCGTCGCGATGAGATTCGAGCCTCGATGAACACGCATGAGCATGCGCCGTGAGCGCAAGACATGCGGCGCAGCCTCGTATTCCACGCATGGCGCGACGCACACAGCAAGTAGAATGTCGCCGACTTTGACCGGCGAGGCCCCCGCTATAATCGGCCTCGCTCTCATCACGCACGCACCGGATATTTTCGTGAAAATCGCCACCTGGAACGTCAACTCCCTCAAAGTCCGCCAGCAGCACGTCATCGACTGGCTCGCGAGCAGCGGCACCGACGTGCTGTGCCTGCAGGAACTGAAGCTCCCCGACGAAAAGTTTCCGCGCGCCGAACTCGAGGCGGTCGGCTATCGAAGCTGGTACGCGGGTCAGAAAACGTATAACGGTGTCGGCATTCTGGTGCGCGAAGGTTTGAACGTCGACGAAGCCAGCATCGTGCGCAACATCCCCGGTTTCGAGGACCCGCAGCAGCGCGTGATCGCGGCGACCGTCGACGGCGTGCGCATCATCTCCGCGTATTTCCCCAACGGCCAGGCGCCCGGCACCGACAAGTTCGCGTACAAGCTACGCTGGCTCGACGCGCTGCACGACTGGCTCGCAACCGAGATGACACTGCATCCGAAGCTCGCGCTGCTCGGCGACTACAACATCGCGCCCGAAGATCGCGATGTGCACGACCCGAAGGCATGGGAAGGTCAGAATCTGGTCTCGCCCGAAGAGCGCGCCGCGTTCGTGCGGCTGATCGGCCTCGGTCTGCTCGACGCCTTCCGCCAGTTCGAGCAGCAGGAAAAGATCTATTCGTGGTGGGACTACCGGATGATGGCGTTCCGTCGCAACGCGGGGTTGCGCATCGATCACATCCTGCTGTCGAAGGCGCTGTCCGACATCTGCAAGGCGTGCGACATCGACAAGGTGCCGCGCAAATGGGATCAGCCGTCGGATCACGCGCCGGTGTTCGCGCAGCTCGGTTGATCCGGAACACAGCCACGAAGCGAGGCAGTGCGGCCTCGCTCCCCTATTGCTTCAAGCGTCGCCCAGCACACCCCACAAGAACTCGAACACCATCGCATCATGCTCGGCCTGCTCCAGTTCATCGGAGCCGCCGTGTCCGCCTTCCGTATTCTCGCGGTACCACACGTTCTGCGCGCCCAGCGCCTGCATGCGCGCGGCCATCTTGCGCGCGTGGCCGGGATGCACGCGATCGTCGGCGGTCGACGTCATGAATAGCACCGGCGGATACGCGACGCCCGCCGCGAGGTTGTGATACGGCGAATACGCGGCGAGTGTGCGCGCTTCATCGGGTTCGTCCGGGTCGCCGTACTCGTCGATCCACGATGCGCCCGCGTGCAGCAGGTGATATCGGCTCATATCGAGCAACGGCACCTCGCACACGACCGCGCCGAATAGCTCCGGCCGCTGCACCATGCAGGCGGCCACCAGCAGACCGCCGTTGCTGCCGCCCTGAATGCCGAGCTGCGCGGCGCTCGTCACGCCTCTCGCGATCAGCGCTTCGGCGACCGCGATGAAATCATCGAACGCGCGCTGGCGATTTTCTCCCTGCGCCGCCGTGTGCCAGCGCGTGCCGAACTCGCCGCCGCCGCGAATATGTGCGACCACGTACACGCCGCCGCGTTCGAGCCAGCCGATGCCCTGCCCCGTCAGATAGCTCGGCAACAGCGGAATCGCGAAGCCGCCGTAGCCGCTCAGCAGACACGGACGCGTCGGTTGTCGATCGCCCGGCGATGACGGTGCTTCCTTCGGCCCAATCACCGTGTACGGTATGCGCGTGCCATCGGCCGATACCGCATGGCCGCGCGTCACGGCAACGCTCGTCGCGTCGAACTGCGTCGGCCAACGGTCGAGCAACTCCCATTCGCCGGGCTCGTCGCGCGCGAGATCGGAGAGCCAGTAGGCAGGCGGTTGCAGATAATCGTCGGTGTCGACGAACACTTCGTCGTTCAGCGTCGACTCGACCGGCGACACATCGACCTGCGCATCGCCGTGCGCCGCAAACACGCGCTCGCGCCAGTGCCACGTGCCGTCCTCGCGCTGCGAAGGCGTCCAGATCAGCGTCTTGGCGCGTACGTCGTCGAGATACGACACGATCAGATGATGGCGCGTATGCGACCAGTCGCAGGCCGAGGTCAGCGGTGTCGGCGTGAAAAGCGGCGTCACGTCGCGCTCGCCGCGCAAAAACGCGTCCTCGCGAATCGCGAGCAGCGCGCCGCCAGGATAGCGCGCGCGATTGCCGTCCCACTCGCAGTCCCAGTCGAGCCGTGGCTCTAGCAGCAGCCAGCCCTGCCACGCCCCCACCGCGACATGCGACGGCACGTCGTAACGATGCCAGGCATCGCTGACGTGGTCGAGGTAATAGGTGTGCGAATCGAAAAAGTCGACGCTGCTCGTCACCGTATGCCGGCGATCGAGCGGATCGTAATTCGCCTCCACGCCGATGTCGTCAAACTCGCCGCGAAACACGACGGGCGCGTCGGCGAGCGCGGTGCCACGGGTCCAGCGCCGCACGTCGCGTGGATAACCGGAACGCGTCAGCGTCTTGCGCCCGTTGTCCCAGCCGACGTACAGCGTATCGCGATCGATCCACGACACCGTGTGCTTGCCCGCCTTTGCTATCGCGAAACCATCGTTAATGAAACGCCGCGCGTCGAGATCGAACTCGCGCACGACGAGCGCGTCCGAGCCGCCCGGAGACATCGTGATCAGCGCGCGGTCGCCGTCCGGATAAAGGATGTCGAGATCGACGCACACCCACGGTGTGCCTTCGGCCGCGCCGAGCGCGTCGAAGTCGAGCAGGTTCTGCCACACCGGCGCGCCGGCGCGCCATGCGGCCCACGCGGTGCGTCGCCAGAGGCCGCGCGGATTGCTCGCGTCCTGCCACAGATCGTAGGCCCAGTCCTTCCAGCGATCCGGAATCACCGGGCGCTCGCGCGGCAGATAGGCATCGGCGAGCCGGCGTCTGAGCGCGTCGAACGACGCGCCGCTGCACCACGCCGCGCGGGTGCGCGCATTCTGCGCGTCGACCCATGCGAGTGCGTCGGTGTCGTACAACTCTTCGAGCGACAGGAAAGGATCGGGGGAAAGCGGCCACTCGAACGGGGCGGGAGAAGCGGGAGAAGCTGGCATCGTCGGCTGTCGGATCGGAACAGCGTTGATTATGCCTCGTGCACGACAGTTGCCGGTTTGCCGTAACGCGCGATGCAAAAACGACGAAGGCGGCCTGAGCCGCCCTCGCCTGCGATGCAGGATCGCTCAATAGGACCGCATCAAGGCTCGAGATTGAGCTCCTGAATCTTGCGCGTAATCGTATTGCGCCCGATACCGAGCCGCTCGGCCGCCTCGACCTTGCGGCCGCGCGTGAAGTCGAGCGCCTCGCGGATCACGGCCGCTTCGAAGCGGCGCGCGAGTTCGTCCATCACGTCGGCCGCGTTCTCGCGCAGCATGCGCGCGACTTCGGTGCGCAGGCCGCCTTCCCATGCGCTCAGCGCGGTGGCGACCGACGCACCGCCCGCACCGACCGGATGCACGAGCGTGCTGGCGTTCGCGCCAGCGAGCGGCGCACCGACCGTGAATCCCGCATTGGTCATCGCGGCGCCATCCGTCGTCGCGCCCGCGGCGGCGCCCGCACCGGGCTCGCTCCCGCCGCCGTGCGCGGGCCCGAGATCGGGCGGCAGATCCTTGATTTCGATCGTCTGCGCGGGCGCCATCACCGTGAGCCAGTTCGCGAGATTCTCGAGTTGCCGCACGTTGCCCGGAAACGGCAGCGACGCCAGATACGCGAGCGCCTCGTCGGACACGCGCTTCGGTTCGACACCGAGATCACGCGCGCTCTTCTGCAGGAAATGCCGCGTCAGCAGAGGAATGTCCTCGCTACGCTCGCGCAACGCGGGCAAGCGCAAGCGGATCACGTTCAGACGGTGATACAGGTCCTCGCGAAACAGCCCCTGCCGCACGCGCGCTTCGAGATTCTGGTGTGTCGCCGCGATCACGCGCACATTCGCGCGCAGCGGATTATGGCCGCCCACGCGATAGAACTGTCCGTCCGACAGCACGCGCAACAGGCGCGTCTGCAGATCGAACGGCATGTCGCCGATTTCGTCGAGAAACAGCGTGCCGTTCTCGGCCTGTTCGAAGCGTCCCTGGCGCATCGCCTGCGCGCCGGTGAACGCCCCACGCTCATGACCGAACAGTTCGGACTCCAGCAGATCCTTCGGAATCGCGGCCGTGTTCAACGCGATGAAGGGGCCGTTCGCGCGTGGGCTATGTCGGTGCAGCGCACGCGCGACCAGTTCCTTCCCGGTGCCTGATTCGCCGGTAATGAGCACGGTGGCCGCCGAATGCGACAGGCGACCGATCGCGCGAAACATGTCCTGCATCGCGGGTGCCTGGCCGAGCATCTCGGGCGCTTCGGCGACGCGCTCGTCCCACGTCTGCTCGCCACGCATGCTTTCGTCGACCGCGCGGCGAATCAGCTCGACAGCCTTATCGACATCGAACGGCTTCGCCAGATACTCGAACGCACCGCCCTGGAATGCGGCCACCGCGCTATCGAGATCCGAGAACGCGGTCATGATGATGACCGGCAAGCCTGGCACCTTGTCGCGGACGGTTTGCAGCAGCTCCAGCCCGGAGCCGCCGGGCATGCGGATATCGGAGACCAGCACCTGCGGGCTGTCGTGATCGAGCGCGGCGGACGCTTCGCGCACGTTGGCGAAGCTGCGCGTCGCGAAGTTCTCGCGCGCCAGCGCTTTCTCGAGCACCCAGCGAATTGATTGATCGTCGTCTACTATCCAGATCGGCTTCATATGGTTCGGTCAGAAGTCTTGAGGTGCTTGTGGTATCTAGAGGTCGAGCGGCAGCAGAATCTGAAACTCGGTATGGCCCGGCCGGCTGTCCACCTCGATCAGACCCTCGTGCTGCTGCACGAAGGTCTGCGCAAGCGTTAGACCGAGACCGCTGCCGTCCTCGCGCCCCGATACGAGCGGATAGAAAATGCGGTCGCGAATCTCTTCCGGAATGCCTGGGCCGTTGTCGACGATATGCAAGTCCAATGCCAGCTTGCACAGGCGTTTTGAAATCGTGACCTTGCGCGCGATGCGCGTACGCAACTCGATGCGCGCATCGCCCTGCGAGATCCGCTCGCGCAACGCCTCGGCCGCATTGCGCACGATGTTCAGCAGCGCCTGGATCAGCTGCTCCTTGTCGCCGCGCAGATCCGGCACGCTGACGTCGTAGTCGCGCTCGATCGTCAGGCCGCGCGGAAATTCCGCGAGAATCACCTGACGCACGCGCTCGCACACCTCGTGAATATTCACGTCGCCGACGATATGCGGATGACGGTGCGGTTCGAGCAGGCGGTCGACCAGCGTCTGCAGGCGGTCCGATTCCTTGATGATGACCTGGGTGTACTCGCGCAACTCGTCGCGCTGACGCTCGCCGAGTTCGAATTCGAGCAGTTGCGCGGCGCCGCGAATGCCGCCGAGCGGATTCTTGATTTCGTGTGCGAGATTGCGGATCAGATGCTTGTTGACGGCCGTCAGGTCGTTGATGCGCTCTTCACGGTCGGTGCGCAGATGCCGCTCGTTCTCGAACAGTTCGAGCAACACGTAGTCCTGCGCGCTTTCCAGAAAGCCGACGATCGCATGCACGTGCAGCGGCTCGTGGCCGGGACGCTCGAGCACGGCGTCCAGATGCGTCGCGTGAAAACGGTGCGCGGCGATCGCGGTGATCGTCGCGACCAGTTCGTCCGCATTCGAGAAGATGTCCGGCCACGCCATCTGCGTGAGCTGCTTGCGCGACATCTCCAGCATCGACTCCGCCGACGGATTCGCGAACGCGACGCGCAGCGTGCGCTTCTCGAGCACCAGCACGACGGTGGGCAACGCCTCGAAGCCTGGCAGCAAGCCAGAGCTCACGAGCTGCACGTCATCCGACAGCGTCTGTTCGTGTCCTTTCCTTGCCTTGATCAGATTCTTGAGAACCATCTTGCAATGTGGCCGGTAGGAGATGGTGATAAATCAGGAGTGCGGCCTGTTGGTGATTCGTCGCAATGCATGTCGCCCGCGCGCGGCCGGCCGTGCGTACGGCCTAACGAAAAAGGGACGGCGCCGCCGTCCCTTCGTGACCGATCGCGAGCGTCGGGCAAAGCGCTTCGCCGCGTGAAGGGCGAAGCGCCATCGCCGCTTACAGCGAGTAGTACATTTCGAATTCGATCGGGTGCACCGACTGACGATAGCGTTGCAGCTCGCCCGTCTTCAGTTCGATGTACGCGTCGAGCATCGAATCCGTGAACACGCCACCGCGCGTCAGGAACTCGCGGTCCGCGTCGAGTGCGTCGAGAGCCTGGTCGAGGCCGGCGCACACGGTCGGGATCTTTGCATCCTCTTCCGGCGGCAGGTCGTACAGGTTCTTGTCGGCAGCTTCGCCCGGGTGAATCTTGTTCTGTACGCCGTCCAGACCCGCCATCATCAGCGCGGAGAAGCACAGGTACGGATTCGCCAGCGGATCCGGGAAGCGCGTTTCGATACGGCGGCCCTTCGGGTTCGACACGTGCGGAATACGGATCGATGCCGAACGGTTGCGAGCCGAGTAAGCCAGCTTGACCGGCGCTTCGAAGTGCGGCACGAGACGTTTGTACGAGTTCGTACCCGGGTTGGTGATCGCGTTCAGCGCGCGAGCGTGCTTGATGATGCCGCCGATGTAGAACAGCGCGAATTCCGACAGACCTGCGTAACCATTGCCCGCGAACAGGTTCTGGCCGTCCTTCCAGATCGACTGGTGAACGTGCATGCCCGAGCCGTTATCGCCGACGACCGGCTTCGGCATGAACGTCGCCGTCTTGCCGTACGTGTGCGCGACGTTGTGGACGATGTACTTCATCTGCTGCAGCCAGTCCGCGCGCTGCACGAGCGTCGAGAACTTGGTGCCGATTTCGTTCTGGCCCTGGCCCGCCACTTCGTGGTGGTGCACTTCGACCGGAATGCCGATCTGTTCGAGCAGCAGACACATTTCCGAGCGGATGTCCTGGAACGTGTCGACCGGCGCGACCGGGAAGTAGCCGCCCTTGGTGCCCGGACGGTGGCCGGTGTTGCCGCCTTCGAATTCCTTCGCCGACGACCACGGTGCTTCTTCCGAACCGATCTTGATGAAGCAGCCCGACTGGTCCGTATTCCACTGGACCGAGTCGAAAATGAAGAATTCCGGTTCCGGACCGAAGTACGCGGTGTCGCCGAGGCCCGAGCTCTTCAGGTACGCTTCGGCGCGCTTTGCGAGCGAGCGCGGGTCGCGCTCGTAGCCCTTGCCGTCAGCCGGTTCGACGACGTCGCAGGTCAGCACGAGGGTCGATTCTTCGAAGAACGGGTCGATGAAGGCCGTGTTCGCGTCCGGGACCAGCAACATGTCCGATGCTTCGATGCCCTTCCAGCCGGCAATCGACGAACCGTCAAACGCATGGCCGCTTTCGAACTTGTCTTCATCGAATGCCGACACCGGCACCGAAACGTGTTGCTCTTTGCCGCGCGTGTCGGTGAAGCGGAAGTCGACAAACTTGACGTCTTCGTCTTTGACGAGTTGAACGACGTCGGCCACGGATTTACTCATAACCTATCTCCTGATTAACAATTTCGGCGGATTTCAGCCGCCGCCCAATCTAGCTGACCCGTCCCGGAACGTCCACTTATACGGCGTCGCAGGCGGAAAATTCTGCGGGACCAATCGATCGGCACCAATAAAGCAGATAATGTGCCACCTCTGGTCCCGCGATGAGCCAATTCGGCGCACATCGTTACTGCGCTTACGTGTGCGGGCTACGCGCGGAGCGCGGGCTGCGCTACAAGGAAACGCCCGAGCATCCTTGTGCACCAATTTCGTGCATTCACCGCTTTGGAAATCGCGTTATCTTCCATTTTGGTGCATTCCGACGAAAGTGCACCATATTTGCGCATCGAGATTGGGGCAGCGCCCGCCGATTGCCCCCACGACGCCCAGTCTACCCAGGTCTGCGCGGTGCCTGCCGCGCGCTAGAATGATCATTTGGTCCGAAGGAGATTGACGCTCATGAGCACGCTCGAACAGCTTTACGCGAAGGCGGACGCCCGTCGCGCCGAGAACCAATTGCCCTACGCGGGCGCGGTATCGCCGGCCGAGGCGTTCGAATTGCTGGAACTCGATCCGCGCACGTGTCTCGTCGACGTGCGTACCCGCGCCGAACTCGACTGGGTCGGCCGGCCGGTGATCGGTGATGGCCAATACGCGCATGTCGAATGGACGCGCTATCCGGGCGCCGTGCCCAATCAGGAGTTCATGCAGCAACTCGCGCAGGTCGCCTCGCCCGACACGCCCGTCCTGTTCCTGTGCCGCAGCGCCGCGCGCTCGAAGCTCGCCGCGATCGCCGCGACCCAGGCCGGCTTCACGAAGGCGTACGACCTGCTGGAAGGCTTCGAAGGCGACAAGGACGGCCAGGGGCATCGGAAGACGGTGTCGGGATGGTGTTTTCGCGGCTTGCCGTGGATCGGCGCCTGATGGCGGACTGGCGCACTGTCGTCACATGCGCAAGTCCGGTCTAGCGGGGCTGAGGCAGGCTAATCGAAAACAGGACGCGCCGACCATGCACTGATTGCATCGTCGGCGCGGGTTGTGACACTGCGATGTCGCGGCTCGCGCCAACCCGACCCTCAGGCGCGAACCGCTGTCGCCTTCTCAGCTTCGCGGCTTACGCGTGGCGGCCGCCGCCGCTGCCGCGACTTCAGGCTCGACGATGTCGCCACCGAGCAGATGCACCCCTTCGCGCAGCTTCACGAAAGCCGCGGCGACGGCTTCCGGCTCACCCTTCACCCCGAGATCGATGTGATGCCGCGCATACACGCCGCCGCGCTCCGCATCCCCGACGCTCGGCAGGCTGAACACCCGCACGCCAGGAAAATCCCGCTCGATTTTCTCCATCAGCGGCGTTACGCGCGACTCCGGCAGCTCGAACACCAGCAGCGACTTTTCGGCGTGCGGCGTGGTGTGATGCAGATGCGCGTACTGCGTGTCCAGCACCCACTCGATCATCGGCCAGGCCATCACCGGGAAACCCGGCACGAAATGGTGCTGGCGGATCGAAAAACCCGGAATCTTGTTGTAGCCGTTCGGAATGATGTCGGCGCCCTGCGGATACGTGCCCATGTTCAGGCGATGCCGGTTCTCGGGCGAGTTCAGATCCAGCGGTGTCGTTGAAGTCGCCGGATACATGTCGCGGATGCGCTCCTGGATCAGCTTCGCGGCCTGCGGATGCAGCTCGAGCGGCACGCCGAGCGCGGCCGCTGCGCATTGGCGCGTGTGGTCGTCAGGTGTCGCGCCGATGCCGCCCGTCGAGAAAACGATGTCGCCCGACGCGAACGTCCGACGCAGCGTCGCCGTGATGCGCTCCGGATCGTCGCCGATGTACTCCGCCCAGCCGAGCGACAGCCCGCGCGCCCGGAGCAACTCGATGACCTTCGGTAGATGCTTGTCGACGCGCCTGCCCGACAGGATTTCATCGCCGATGATGATGACGCCGAATGCCATTGCCGCCTCTTTCGTTTGATCAATAGGGAACCGGCGCGACCTCGCGCGCGCCGCCAGACGCTTCCGCCCGCATACGCTGCAGCGCGCGCAGGCAGTAGTTGCCGAACCATAGCGCCGAGAACACCAGGATGAACGCGTAAATCCAGATCGTCACCGTGGTAATCACAGGGAACAGCACGACCAGCCAGACCGACGACGCCCACAGCAGCGTCGGCAGCGAGCCTAGCAGGCCGCTCACGACACCGATCAGCAGCAGCGGCAAGCGGTGGCGCCGCACGAGTTCGCGCCGCTCGTCGCGCGTCGCATGCAACGCGAGCGCGTCGTAGGTCATCACCCGATACGTGAGCCAGCCCCACAGCAGCGGAGGAATCAACGCGAAGAACGGCGGTACGAGCCACAGCGGCAACGTGACGATCAGCAGCACGAGACACAGCAGCGTGGTCCAGAGCGCCTGACCGAGGCTACCGTACCATGTTCCGCCGCGGCGTATCTCCAGCCCGGCGAATTGGCGCGCCGCGAGAAAGCGGATCACGGCCGGCATCGACAGCATGGCGATCAGCAGCAGCACCGTGACGACGATCAACGGGATCGCCATTGCAATTACGATGAACGGCGCGATGACCGCGTGCAGCGTCGAGAAACCGAGCACGTCGAACAGATGATAAAGCGTGGCGGTGAAAGACCAGTCGTCGAGCCACGTGCGGGTCGCGCCGGTCACCGTCTGCCAGAAGAACCACAGGAGCAAGCCCCAGCCGACCGTCGCGACGATAAACGGTTTGAAGGTCAGCCAGAGCATGCGCGGATGCACCGCGCTTGCGAGTGCACGCCCAAACGAGCGCAACAGATCATTCATGCGAGCCAATGCCTGCGAACGGAACGATGGACAGGAAAAATGCGCCGCGCGCCGGCCTGGCATGCTGGTGGGGCACTGGAGGTGCGCACGAACGTGCACAGCATAAACCAAGCGACACGCCGCCGACGGAAGTGGGCGGCGGGGCGGAGCGCGTGCTCGAGAGGATTCGCAATGGACTCAGACTGAACTCTGAATGGACTCTGAAAGGACTCAAACGGCAGCGGTGTCGTTGCCGGTTGCGCGGCGCTTCGATACCAGGCGATGCGCGATGCGCACGAAGGCGAACCAGTGCTGCGCCCAGAAGCCATCGCCATAGCGGCGGCCTTCGAGCTGATCGCTGATACCGGTCGGCTCCACGTCGCGGCTCCACGACGCGCTGCGGAACAACATGTCCCACCATGGGAACAGCACGCCGAAATTGCAGCCGTGCTTGAGCCCTTCATGACCTAAGCCGATTGCGTGGTGACGGCGATGGAACGCCGGACTGACGAGCAGCCGCTCGCCGAGCCAGCCGTAATACAGCCGGATGTTCGCGTGCTGCACGCTCTGCGCGAGGTTCGTGATCGCGACCAGCACGACGAACTGCGACGGCGGCACACCGATCGCGAGCGAGATCACCGCGAAGAACGACGCCTGCAGCAAATCATCGAGCAGATGGTTACGATCGTCGGACCAAAGCGACATCTGCCGCTGACTATGGTGTACCGCATGCAGTTCCCACCACACGCCGAAGCGGTGCTGCCCGCGGTGATACCAGTAGCCGGCGAAATCGAGCACGAACAGATACATGACGAACGTGACGAGCGGCTGCGTGGTCACGCCGGGCCACAGGTTGTCGAAGTTCAGGTTCGCGATGCCGTGAAGCCTGAGCCAGCCTTGCACGTTGTCGAAGAACGGCTGCAGTGCGAAGAAAAAGAAAAGATTCAGAATGCCGAGCTTGGCGATCCACGTGTACAGCACGTCGACCCGCACTGCCTTGCGGTTCTCCCATTGCTCGACCGGACGCAGCGCCTCGAGCGGACGCAGGATCGCGTACATCGCGAGCACCTCGAGCACACCGACGATGACCCAGTACAGGCTGTCGTACGTGTCCTCGTCGTAGTCCATCAGATTGAACCGGAACAGCAGCGGCTGTACCACGTCGACGTACAGCCACGTCTGCGTGGCTGAAACGAAGCTGTCGAGTGTCGAGAAAATCAGATGGAACATGATGCTGGCCTGTTACTTCATCCCTGGTGGCTCGTGGCGCCGGGGCTCTGCTGCGTTGCTCCCAGGCACCCCTGAGACCCCTCAAGCACCGTTCGGCGCCGTGACCGGCGCGCGGTTGAAGAAATAGATGCCATGCGGCGAGCGGCCGACCGCAATCGTCTGGACCAGCTTGCGCGTATTGAGATCGATGATGCCAATGTGCTTCGCGAAGCGGAAGGTCACCCACAGATAGCGCTTGTCGGCGGAAAGCTCCATGTCGTCCGGTCCCGGCATCAGGCCGGTGATATCGCCGACGTTGGTGAGCGTGTCTTCGTCGATGATGCTGATCGTGCTAGCGACGCGGTTCGACACCGCGACATGCTTGCCGTCGGCGAGCGAGCGGAAGTTGTGAGCGCCCTTGCCCGTGTGAATCGTCTTGACGACTTTCTGGTTCCGCCAATCCACGACGGCGACGTAGTCCTCGCCGGTCATGCCGACGAGCAGGTACTTTTCGCCCGGCGTCATCCACAGGCCCGCGGGCACCTTGCCGACCTTCATCTTCCATTTGACGGTTTGCGTGGGCAGGTCGATGGCGGCGAGTTCGCCCGAGATCTGCAGCGAAACGAACACCGTCCTGCTGTCATTCGTGAACGCCATATGGCTGGGCATCACCGCGAGCGGCAGCCGTGAAGCCAGCGTCATCTGGTTTTTCTGGTTGTCGTAGTGGTAGATGTCGAGGCGGTCGAGCCGCAAGCCCGTAGTGACGAGCCACTTGCGATCCGGCGAAAAACCGATTTGATAGGGATCTTCGATGTTCTCGACCCAGCGCTGCAACTGCCCCGTTTTCGGATCGACGAACATCAGGCTGTTCGACACCGAATTGGCGACGATCAGCGAGGAATTGTCCGGCGTGGCCATCAGGTGATGCGGTTCCTTGCCCGTGGGCACGGTGCCGATGACCTGGCGGCTGTTCTCGTCGATCAGGCTCAGCGTGGCCTCACCGGAATTGAGCACGATCACGTTATTGGCGTGCGCCGCCGGAGAAAAAAAGCCTGCGGCGGCGACCAGCACCGCAGTTGCGGCGAACGTGGCAGTCAAGCCGGGAAGAAGAAATTTACGCATGAAAACTCGCTTCGGAGAACAACGGTCATTGTAGAACGTTTGCCGGTCCGAGCGGTTGACGTAAGTCACCGGGCGACGAGCGAAAAATGACGGATGCGATGAAGTGCGGCCGCGCGCGGGAAAGTTCGTCTGCCACGTCCCGTTTGATGCTCGCGCCGCGGGTTTTCGAGTGAGGAATCAATGTGCTCTCCTTGCCAGAATCAATCATGCATCAGCCACACGCCAATATCGCCCAAAGCAATAATCAAAACAATAGGAATATGCTTTTTTTCGCGTCAATAAATCTACCTGTATTAATATATTTTTTAGCCCAATTGAATTTCGGAGTTCGCTGATATCTGAATTGCGCGCGGGCGTCGGAGAATTCTTCCTGCGCGTCGTCCCGCCAGCGCCTCATCCGTGGGAACCACGCGTATAACGCGGGGACGACGCGCGCTCGACCAAATAGCGCAAGCTTCACCAATGGCCAGCGTTTTTATTTTCGAGATTTTCAAACTTACCTGGGCAATAACGTCACGCCAATCTCGAATTACGCACCACACGCCACGAACTGAAATAATGCGGAGGATTTTAAATTGATTAACAAGAACATTTCTATAATTGGCCGTACCACATCTCAAAGAAATGTCGCAGCGGCGCAAACTGCCTGCCTGCAAACACACCGTGCTTCCGCGCGCCAGAAAAGCATCGCCCGAGCAGTTCGACGTACTGCGGGTGTTGCCATAGCGGTGGCCCTGTGCGTCACGGAAGCGAACGGCGCCGGCGTCGATTCCGTCGAGGTAGGCACGGCCAGCGCGCCCGCCGACGCCGCGGTCGCGATAGGCGCACAGGCCATCGCAAGCGGCAACTCATCGCTGGCGATCGGCTCGCAGGCGAACGCGCAAAACGACGGCGCGCTCGCGGTAGGGGCAGGCGCCACGGCGCAGGGCGACAGCGCAGTCGCCGTGGGTCTCTCCTCTTCCGCAAAAGGCGAAGGCGCAAGCGCCTTTGGGCCCTATGCGAATGCGCAGGCGGAACGCGCGACCGCGGTCGGTCTGGACGCGTCGGCGCTCGGTGTCGACTCGGTCGCAACGGGCTCCGGTTCAATGGCGGCGAATTCGGCCGCCTCCGCGTTTGGCTCCCAATCCACGGCAACCAGCGTCGGATCGACCGCGCTCGGCTATGTCGCGCAGGCCGGAGGCGCCAACTCGCTTGCCGCCGGAGCATGGGCCTCGGCACTGGCGGACTCGAGCGTCGCGCTTGGTAGTAACACCCTCGTCAGCGGTGTCGGCGCCATCGCCCTCGGCGTCGCTGCGCAGGCGAGCGGCGCCTACGCCAGCGCAATCGGCTTCGGCGCAACGGCAGCGGGAGCCGGCGCGATCGCGCTCGGCAGCAACGCAAACGCGAGCGCCGACAATAGCGTCGCGCTGGGCGCCAATGCCAGCACCACGACGGATCTGTCGCAAAGCGCATTTGTGCCCGGGGGAGCGGGCGCTACCCCCGTCGCGGCCCCCATCGCGACAGGCGAAGTCTCACTTGGCTCGGCGAATAATGAGTCGGGTCTGAATAATTCGTTTTGGACGGCGCTTGCCCTCACGGCTGGTATTCGACAGCGATTGAGCGGTTGAGCAAAGCGGCCAGAACAGCGGCGTAAAAAAGCCTCAGCTTCCTGAGGATCATC